>VERA01000085.1 GCA_018882935.1 Burkholderiaceae bacterium
GGATGTGTTGGGGTGTGCCATGACCCATGGCTCGGTAGGATCATCAATGCCGCGCAAGCTGCTGATATCGTGGCGATGGACAATAATTTTTCGGTCAGGCATGGCCTGCAATAGCCTTGCCGCCAAGTCGGTCGCATCGCAAAACACATGAATCACATCGTGCGTCTTGATCTCGCGCGCCAGCTGCTCAAGATTATTGCGTGTCCAGCGGTGGCATTTTGCGGGATCCATACCGGCTTGCTGCTGAATCGGGTTCAGCATATACACATCCACCGCCGCCACACCGAACATCTGGCACGCTAGTCGCCAGATCTTTACACGGCACGCAGAAAAATCATTGGCAACTAACGCGATTCTCATCCAGCGGCTTGATTGAGATACGCCGCATTCGGCGCCAGATCACGACTCACTAATCCATGCGACTCGCGAATAATGTCTCGAATTCGTTCGGCGGCCATACCATCCCCGTAGGGATTTTTAGCGCAGCGCGTAACAACATTGCCTGGTTTATTGTCCAGCACGCGGCTAGCGAGTTCAACGATACGCTCGGCGTCGTTATCCACCAAACGTACCATACCCAGATCAGTCATTTCGGGGCGCTCGGTAATATTGCGTGCCACCAGTACCGGCACGCCGAGGCTTGGCGCTTCTTCCTGAATACCGCCTGAATCCGTAATGATCAAGGCAGCGTGCATCATCAGGTACACGAAGCTGAGGTAGTCCTGTGGCTCGATCAGGTGCACATTACGAGTGTGCCCAAGCCGTGCATGAACTTGATCATGGACGCTCGGGTTGCGGTGCACCGGGAACACAATCTCTACATCGGGCCGTTGCGCCAATAGCTCGATTGCTTCGCATACCGCGCCGATACCGGAACCAATGTTTTCACGCCGGTGCGCTGTGACCAGGACGAGCTTCTTCTCGTTAATCTGATCGCGGAACTTTGCTTTCAAAGTCTGCTGCAGCAATACATTACGACCAAGCCGATCGCGTATGAAAAAAAGTGCATCGACTACAGTGTTGCCGGTAACGTGAATCTGCTTTGAGGGAATACGCTCATTCAGCAGATTTTGCCTGGCGCGCTCAGACGGCGCAAAGTGCAGCTTGGCGAGTTTTGCCACGACAGATCGGTTCAGCTCCTCAGGCCACGGTGAACTAATATCCCAAGTGCGCAGGCCCGCCTCCACATGCCCCACCGGCACGCGCTCGTAAAAAGCTGCAAGACCGGCGCCCAGCGTGGTGGTGGTGTCACCATGAACCAGTACTAAATCAAATTTCTTCTGGCTTAGTACCTGCTTGACCCCCAGCATAATGTTGCTGGTCAGTTCTGCAAGGTCTTGTCCCTTGCGCATCAGGTTAAGGTCAAAATCAGGCCGAATATCAAATATCTCGAGAATCTGATCCAGCATCTCGCGGTGCTGCGCGGTGACGCATACGCTGAGTTGCATGTCGGGGTCTGATTTCAGCGCGCTGACCAGCGGCGCCATTTTGATCGCTTCCGGCCGCGTACCAATGACCAGCAAGAGTTGTAGTGTTGGCGTCATATTGTTTATTCGCGTTCTGTTTATGCATCTCGAATATTTCTTATTACTGAGCCAGCTTTTTCAGTCGACAAATCTGCGCACGCACCGGTCGCGGGCGTGTCACGGTTGTCAAGGGATACAGGTGCTACTTACTTGATGCGGGTGCTACCTGCTTACCAATGGTTCTACTTGCTTGCTGCGGGCGTGAGGCCAACGAGCGCAAGCCACCGAGTGCATGGCGGGGTGTCGATCCGCCGATGAATGATTGTTTAATTAATTAATTGATTATCAAGCAATGCCTCGGGAAAGCTATTTGAACACATGAAACAGATTTCGCAAAGCATGCTGGCAATCCAATCCGATGACGTTACCTATTCTCGGCAAGGATTAATCAAATCGACAACAATTTGGGACAAGCGGAAACAATCCGCGACGGCCACTTAAACCCTGAAGTGTGAATGGGGATTATTTTTGGTTGTTGGGTATGGATTCACCACCTGCGTTGAGTAAACGCTCTAACATAGCGGCTGCGTTGACTCGTCTATGCCCGTTTATCCGAAGCTGTTGAGAATGCCGGTCGTTCGACAGTTACGTGCTCAACTTATTTTTCCTGCCGCCATTCTCAACCACTATGCGCGCGATCATCACTGTTATCAGTCTTTGCGGCTTATTTCTTTGGAGTGGTCATGCTATGGCAATTGAAGAGCCTCCGTTTCGTGTGCTCCAATCCGAGCCACCCTTCGAGCATCGGCTATACACCGGCTTTGTTGTTGCCGAAACCGATGTGGTTGGTGACTTCGATGCAGCCAGCCGTAGCGGCTTCAGACGGGTTGCGGGGTATATATTCGGAGACAACCAATTACAAAGTGGCGGCAACCGAAAAATCGAGATGACCGCTCCTGTCACTGTCGAGCCGAAAGATCAGGGCTGGCGCTTGCATTTTGTGATGCCCAGCGCTGAGTCTCTCTCCAGCCTGCCCAAACCGAATAACCCTGATGTCAAACTGCGCCAGGTACCAGAGCACGCGGTAGCGGCGATCCGCTTCAGTGGGTTCACGACACAGGCAGCAGTACAAGAGCAGACCAGCAAGCTACGCAATTGGATGAGTAGCAAACAACTCGAGGCGGCCGGGCCTGCGCAGGTTGCTCGGTACAACGATCCGTTTACGCTGCCATGGCGAAGAAGGAATGAGATTCTGATTCCAGTGGCGCCTCAGCGCTAATACAGCCGAACCGTTCTTGCTGCATCAGCGAATCGCTAAATTACATTGATATGAACATCATCCCACCCAAGGTACTTGCCTTTGATGTGTTTGGTACTGTAGTTGACTGGCATAGCTCGATCTGGCGTGAGGCAGAGGCCCTCATCCCCGGAGTTGACGGCAATCGCTTCGCGTCCGCCTGGCGCGCCGGGTACAAGCCGGCGATGGATGAGGTTCGTTCCGGTCAGCGTGGCTGGACAAAAATTGATGACCTGCACAGGATTATTCTTGATCGTGTTTTGAAAGATTTTGATATTGCGCTGGACGAGCAGAAACGACGCACACTCAACCGCGCATGGCACCGATTAAATCCATGGCCGGATACGGTTGAAGGCATGCAGCGCCTGAAATCTCGTTTCATGCTCACCTCACTCTCAAACGGTAATCTCGGTCTTCTCGCCAATATGGCGAAGCACGCCGCTTTACCGTGGGATCTGATTTTGTCAGCCGAGGTGTTCCACCATTACAAGCCTGATCCTGAGACCTATCTCGGCGTTGCCGACATCTTCGAACTTCAACCTGATCAGGTGATGCTGGTAGCCGCGCACGAAGATGATCTGGACGCGGCTAAAGCCTGCGGCTTGCAGACCGCATTTATTCGTCGTGAGAATGAATATGGGCCGGATATCCTTATGAAATATGGGGATTTAACCCGCTTCACGTATTCTGCGAACGATCTGCATGATTTAGCCGCGCAATTAGGTGTCTAACCACCGCCCGGGATTTACATATTGGGCTTGGCAAGGCAGTATTGCCCCTGCTCCAAATTTCGCTGCCCAGTCAACCCAGCCAAGCTAAATCATCACACAGAAAGCCACCGCTAAAATTTGCTGTGATCAGGTCGTCTCTGATCACGCCGGGCAGCTCGCCGGATATCACACAACTAATAAAAAGCGCACAACATGCTGGAAATTTCTGCGACCTGCCTGGTCATCACTTCCCTACTGGCTTATGTGAATTTTCGCTATATCGGATTGCCGATCACCATCGGTGTGATGGCGACCTCGCTCGGATTATCTTTGCTGATCGTAGGCTTGGGATTTGCCGGTATCGATTTTGGCTTGCAGCAGCAGATGGAGGGCATGCTCAAAGCCATCGACTTTTCCAATGTGCTGATGCAAGGCATGCTGTCGCTATTACTCTTTGCGGGCGCACTGCATATCGATTTATCCGAGTTAAAGGCGTACCGTTGGCAGGTACTTGGTTTGGCATTTTTCTCTACCCTGCTCTCTACCTTTATAGTGGGTCTTGCCGCTTATGTGGCGCTACCGCTGCTAGGTATACAACTTCCCCTGATCTACTGTTTGCTGTTTGGCGCGCTGATCTCACCCACTGATCCGATTGCAGTGATGGGTATCTTGAAGTCTGCCGGCATTCCTAAAAATCTTGAATTAGTCATTGCGGGTGAATCGCTCTTCAATGATGGTGTGGGTGTGGTGATTTTCTCGATCTTGATGGGTATGCTGATGATGGGCAAAGTACCCAGCTTCGACGAAGGCCTCGGCTTGTTGACGCGTGAAGCGGGTGGTGGCCTGTTGTACGGGTTGATCCTCGGTTACGTCACGTTTCGTCTGTTGGCGAGTATCGATAACTACCAAGTCGAGGTAATGCTGACGCTAGCGGCAGTGATGGGCGGTTATCTGTTAGCGAGCAAGTTGCATGTATCGGGTCCGTTGGCCATGGTCGTTGCGGGATTAGTTGTTGGCAATCATGGACGCGAGTTCGCAATGTCACACACCACGCGTCAGTATGTCGATATGTTCTGGGAGATGATCGACGACATTCTCAATGCTGTGCTGTTCGTGCTGATTGGTATGGAGGTATTGGTGATTGCGTTTTCATTCAACCTGATACTGGCAGCTTTGGTGATGGTGGTGATGACGTTGATTGCACGCGGATTGACGGTGTGGTTACCCGTCAAAATAGCGCCCGCTTATTTCAATTTACCGCGTGGCGCCGGCGTGGTGCTGACTTGGGGTGGTCTGCGTGGTGGTATCTCAGTGGCGCTGGCGCTGTCCTTACCTCAAGGCCCCGAGCGCGACGTGGTACTCACGCTCACCTACGGCATTGTGGTGTTCTCGATTCTGATGCAGGGCCTCACCATTGGCCAGGTTGCCAGTCGCGCGGTGCGCGTTGATCCCGCTGAACCGAAAGCTGAAAATAGCGATACGCGCGCACCCGGCTAGCGCACTACAGAACGACCCGCAATATCGCTTACTTGGTGGTCAGGCTTTTCACCGTCAGCGTGCTGGTAGCCACGCCCACCGCCGCACCCACCGCCACATCCGAGGCAATCTGGTCATTGGTTTTCGGCTTGCCGCCGCAGTTTTCGGCGATCTTGGCGGCATCGACCTGATCAGCCGTATCGAAGCCAGCGTTGGCAGCCACCACAGGTAACAGCAAACCCCCGGAAAAAAACAGCAAAACCGGTGAGGCAACCATGCGGGTGTTCTTGAGTTCTTTATGCGTCTCAGCTGCAGCGAGCGTATCTTGACAGCCGCGAGTCTTGAACTTGGGGTTGTCGCGATCGAGCCGGATCGAGGCCAACTCCGACTGGCTCGCGCAGCCACATAAAGCGGCCAGCAGCAGTGACACAGCAGTCGGACGAATCAAAGAAATACCCATAGCCAGTGGCACATCATCCTGTCAGGGAGATGCATTCTGGCAACTTTTTATGAAGCTGTAAACAGGTACCCGCCGCGCCATTCAACCGCGATCGCTTATTACCGTCGCCGCCGATGGCCAGCTCAAGACATGCCCGGTCTCCTGTTCAAACCGCTGAAGATCTTCCGGGGTATCGAGATCAGTGGCGTAGTGACGGTTATCTGTAGACATCCAGGCGATTTGCTCGGGATGCTGCTGGCGCCAGCTGCGACACATGCGGTCATCTTCACCGGCCAGCCATAGCTGCCGCAACTCAGCGCTCAAGATGACCGGGTTACCCGGCACCGCGCTTCCGTCGTCTGACACAACACGCGGCACCACCATGGATTTATCACCGCGATGACGAAATGCGTTGAGCAAAGCCGTGACATCCTGCGCCTCGACCAGAGGCTGATCGGCCAGCGCTACGATTACCGCGTCGACGCCGGAAGATAGCGCCTGCAAACCAAGACGCACCGATGAGGCCTGCCCGTCATCGGGTGCAGGGTTACGAACGCTTGTAAGGCCTTGCGCGGGCAGCACAGAGGCGATCTGCTCAGCATAATGCCCTAACACCACCACGATCTCTTGCACGCCGGCTGCGTACAGCGCGTTTAATTGACGCAGCACCAACGGCACACCGTCAAACTGCAGCAGACATTTTGGGCGACCACCCATACGCGAGGCCGCGCCGGCCGCGAGTAATACTGCGCCTATGCTCATCGATCACGCCCCGCGCGACCTGGCTTGAATTCAATAATCACCCCGCGCAGGGGCATGGCACCGATGTTCTCGACCACATGAATAACCGGAGCACTGAAGCCTATCGCGTCTGGCATGATTTCCATGATGAGCTCGGGTTTATTGTCAGGCCACTGACGCAGTGTGGTGCGATTCAATTGAATCACTACCCGCTGGCTATGACTGTGCCTTGCACGTGTGTCACCGGGCGCGAGCTTTTCCTCAAACACAAAAAAATCATGCGCATCAAACAAGGTATTATTTTTTTCGGCTGCGATCATCTCGCCGGGTGCGTTCGATGCAGGGTGATCTGGTTTGATCACCACTTCAATAAAATCGCCACCATTCACTGAGTAGTTGTCAGCCGGGCCAAAGACAGCAAGCTCACCGCGTTTTAAGCGACGCTGAGTGCCAGCCACCTGAATCTCGGTCGCTGCAAGTGCGACGATGATGCGGTCAGCGCAACCCGGGGTTGTACCCGAGGCGCAGGTCGTCGTAGCGCGGGTGGCGCGCACAAATGCATTATCAATCGCTTGCGCGCAGGCGGCACCCAATGGCAAAGTTAAAAACAAACACCAAAATCGTTTCATGGTTCGTGCGCGTCCGTACGATGAGCGAGTGCCAGCGCCAGTATTAAAAAACAAAATACGCTTACGACGCCAGACGGTTCACTGTAGCATGCAGCCGTAGCGTTAGCGTATCAAGCGGAAAGGACCATCGCATGATTATCAGAATGATTACTCGCCGACCTTATGTCGTAATGTTCGAGCGCCGGCTGCCGGCGCCCGGTGGATTGCAAGTTGGATTTCTCGATCGATTGCGCGATGGATTTCTCGGTCGATTTCTCGGTCGATTGCAAGTTGCATTGCTCACTGCCCGAACGTGCTTTGTGCTGAGCTACGTATCAAGTTCTACAACAAAATTTAGGCTGAGTTCGTTGCCTGCCCTAACCTTAAGTTTCATGCTGCTGGCGCTCTCTGTCAGCGCAGGTGCAGCCGGAGTGCCACGCTTCGCGGTGGATATCAGCTGGCCCAAGCCATTGCCCAACCAATGGGTGCTGGGCGAGATCGGCGGCATTGCGGTAGACGCGCGCGACCACATCTGGGTTTATCAACGGCCACGCTCGCTGACTGACGATGAGCGTGGTGCTGCGAGCGATCCGCCCTCCTCGAAATGCTGCCGTCCGGCGCCCCCTGTTTTGGAATTTGACGCCGAAGGTAATCTGCTATCGGCATGGGGTGGCCCGGGCCCCGGCTTTGAATGGCCAGAACGCGAGCACGGTATTTTTGTAGATGCCAATGATCATGTCTGGATCGCGGGTAACGCAAAAACCGATGCGCAGGTACTCAAGTTCACGCGAGACGGTAAGTTTTTGCAGCAGTTCGGGCGCGCCGGCCGCACCTCAGGCAGTAATAGCCCGACTGATCTTGGTCGACCCGCGCTCGCGATTTCCGACATCGCAACCGGCGAGCTGTACATTGCAGATGGTTACGGTAATCGACGCGTTCTGGTACTCGACGCTGCTACCGGTGCGTACAAACGGCACTGGGGCGCTTACGGTAATCGACCAGACGATACCGACCTCGGCAACTACGACCCTGCAGCGCCACGCGCCAAACAGTTTCGCGCCACCGTTCATTGCGTGCGTATCGCGCACGATGGTCTGGTCTATGTCTGCGACCGATTAAATAATCGAATCCAAGTATTTCAGCGAGATGGCAGTTTCGTGAAAGAGTATCTGCTTGAACCTAAGACACGACATGTGGGTTCGGTATGGGATATTGCGTTCTCCGAAGATAAAGAGCAGCGTTACATGTATGTTGCCGATGGCACCAACAGTGAAATTCATATTTTGCTGCGGAGTACCGGCGAACGATTAAGCGCGTTTGGTCGTAGCGGGCGCCAAGCCGGTCAGTTTCATTGGGTGCATGGTATTGCTGCAGATTCAAAAGGGAATATTTACACCGGCGAAGTCGACTCAGGAAAGCGGGTGCAAAAGTTCAAGCGTCTGCCTGACTAAAGATAGGTATTACGCTACGCCGCTTCTCTTGAATCAGCGGCAAGCAGCGATTATTGTCCTGGTAGATCGCAACGCAATCGAGGCACTGAAAACACTCGCTGTAAGCCACTTTGCCAACACTGGAAATCGACTGATAATCGCAGCGGTGACGACAGGTTTGGCAAGGTGTACCGCAAGCCTCGCGACGGGCTATCCAACCCCAGCGGCGCAAAGGATCAAGTATGGCTAATGCCGCGCCGAGCGGGCACAGGTAGCGGCAGTAGCCACGGTAGACCAGCACACTTAGCGCGAGCAATGCAATGGCCCACACCAGGTATGGCCAGTCGCGCACAAAGTATAAGCTGATGGCCGTCTTGAAAGGCTCAACTTCAATCGCCAGCTCGGTCAGATTCGGCGCTGCCCACAGCGATGCAATCACTGCCGCCAGCACAAGGTACTTCAATAATTTCAGGCGTTGATCAATGCCTGCCCGCAAGCGCTTCGGTTTGATACCAACGCGACGCGTGATCATGCTAATCAGTTCTTGTAACGCACCGAAAGGACACAGCCAGCCGCAGAAAGTGCCACGCCCCCAAATCAACAAAGTGAAACCGACAAATATCCACAGGATCACCGTCATCGGGTCTACTAACAAAAAGCTCAAGTCATTGCCGGTGGTGAGCGCATCTATAGACGCCGTGATATTGACGATGCTGAGTTGGCCCTGCGCATACCACCCAATAAACCCGAGCGTGAACAGCAAATAAGCGGTACGAAAAACCCGTAAGCGTCGGTGACTCGCGGTAGTGCTTCGCTGTCGGACTAATGCAAACGATAAAACTACCAGGCCGCCAAGCAGCACCGCGATGTCAACGCTGCGCCGCTCCCAAGCCTCAACCCAGGGCGCATTCAACCAAGCAGCCATCGTCGCGCGCCAACCGTGGAATGCATACGGCAGCTCAAACTCGGTATATGCCACCTGGTTCGGGAAGGTGCCAAAGCGACGCCCTAAACGGAACTGTAATTCGAAAGCCTGCTGCGGATTTAATGGTGTTGCGCTATCAACGATCAGCACATGAGCACGCGCACCATTGGGGTAGCCCGGCAATGCCATTGATTTATCGTATGCAATCGATCGTACGTTAATCACCTTACCGCCTTGTTTGAGTACAAACGGCAGCGGGTCATCAATACGCTGGCTCTCGTACATCATGTTGTGCAATGGTCCGGTTTCTATCACCACAATCGCCTGACTATCGCGCATGTTCGCGACGAGTAACCGCCAGCCGTCCTCGCCCAGCAAATTACGTCCGACCGATGGCAAGCTGGCGAGCGCCACATGAAATTGCAGCGCTAACTCATCGGGTTTGGTGGCAGCGATTTTGTCGGCACCTGCTGCACGCGTTCCAGCAAACGCCTTTTCAACTTGAGCGCGCGTGAGCGATGTCGGCTCCACCATACGTCGTGAAAGCAGCTGATTCCAGCTGAGCGGGCGAATCTCTTGCGTGAGCAGATCACCGCGGGTCAACGATACTGCATTACCTTCGCCCAGTATGCTGCCTTTACTGGCAGCATCAAGGTG
>VERA01000020.1 GCA_018882935.1 Burkholderiaceae bacterium
GCAGTTGAGCGTTGCAATGCGTAGTTCAATAGCGTAAAAAAGTCTCGCGGAAATGCGTACGGGAACACCGCCGAGCGCTCAATTAGTCCGGCATTACCAAAACTGGTGGCCGCACCGGGGTGGGCGCGGTCGATCAGGCTCACCGCTAAACCCTGTTCTTGCAGCTTGAGGGCTAAGGTCGTGCCGACAATTCCGGCACCCAGCACCAGTACATCGGTTTGTTTGATGGCGTTCATTCAATCAAAAAATGATGATTCGTCACATGACGCAGCCCGCGAACCAATCAACCTCAGGTTTTATTCGGCATGGCATCGGGTTCGACCCATTCACCTTTATTCCATTCACCGTCCAGCACCTGGCCGTCGGGCGTACGCATCTTGCCGCGCCCATGCGGCACGCCTTCGGCCCATTCGCCTTGGTACCAGCTGCCGTCTTCGTCTTCGTAGCGTCCGCGACCATGCTGCAGGCTGCGCTTCCATTCACCGACATAGGCGCCGCCGCGTCGCCACAGCTTGCCTTGGCCCTCGGCGTAGCCCTCGGCCATGCTGCCTTGATAAATCTCGGTAACGACACCAGACATTGACCAGGTCAGGGTACCGTCGCCATGCGCGAAGCCTTTGCGGCAGTCGCCACTCCAGTCAGCGCTCTCACCATCCTGCGGCGCGATGTTCACGATTTTGCAGCCGTTTTTGTCGGTGATCCAGCCGGTTTCTTGCGCGCCTGAAAAGCCGGGTATCAATAGCGCCAGCACTATAATCCAGCGTGGTAGTCGTTTAATCATAATGATCTCTCGATGAAGGACAACGTCTCATGGCCATTAATGTACTCGGTACGCCGCTGCAAGTTTGTTCGACCGAGCCAATGACAGGATACTTTCGCGACGGCTGCTGTAATACTGACGCAACCGACAGAGGGTCGCACGTTGTTTGCGCTGAGATGACTGATGAGTTTTTGACCTTCTCGCGTCAGCGCGGTAATGATCTGAGCACACCCCGACCAGAGTACCGCTTTCCCGGGTTGGTTGCAGGCGACCGATGGTGCCTGTGTGCGCTGCGCTGGAAGGAGGCGTTCGACGCTGGTGTGGCGCCCCATGTGGTGTTGGAGAGCACGCACATCAACGCGCTTCAGTATGTCGATCTTGCGCATTTGCTGGAGTATCAGCATCAGGCTTGAATATGCATTGTGGCCATGGACACGCTCTTGCCAAGGTACAGAGCGCAGCAGATAGTCATTAGGCCGAGAAGCTAACCAAGCCGCTAATAAAAACGCCGCCTTGCGAACAGGCGGCGTTTTCGAATTCAGCAAGGCTCGGCGATTAGTTGATCGCGCGGACCTTGTTCATTGCCAGGCGACCGCCGCATACGTTATCAACGATGTTGATGTCGTGCTGAATGACTGGCTGGTAGAACTTCAACTCGGCCATGCTGCGGTCGACGGCTTCGGTAGGCTTGGCATTCATTTCGGTCAGTACCTGAAAGTTGGCCATCGACAGCTTGCGGTTGCTGCAATTGACGACGTAGTCAATTTGCTGAACACCCGCATCACCCATGTCATGGAACTCGCGCAGTTTGGTCAGGCCTTTGGTGCTGTTGGCGGCGACCACGGCCCAGGTGTTCTCAGCTACGGTAAAGGACATCACCTCTTCTTTATCAGAGAGGATGGCGGTATTGGCGGAACCGGCGGCAACAGCGCTGGTGCTTGCCACGAGGGCGACAACGATAGCGATCTGCTTAAGCATGTTTTTCTCCAGTGGGGCGGTGAGTTGATTACGGAATTGCCCCCATTCTATGTTTTGACCATGTGATGTCAAGCTTTAATTTAAACAAAACATAAAATATTTGGCCAATATGATGATTAAGTTAATATATAAATAATATAAATTACAAAAATCGTTAAATTAGCGTTAATAAAATAAGCATAAATCATAAAAAAAGACTTATTTTTGTCGCAAATTTTGATTTGTTGATGCTAATATTTGCTCGATTGGATCGATTATATAAACAAAATATATGCAATTGCTCTGCGAAGCGGGTTCAAAGTCATCCGACGACGACCAAGCAAATGCATGACTAATCCCTTGAGGCCGAGATCAAGATGGAAGCAGACAGCAAGCACCAGTACAGCATCGGCGTGGTGGCACGCCGCACGCACATGCATCCAGAGACCCTGCGGGTGTGGGAGCGGCGTTATGAGCTCATCGTGCCCGAGCGCACCGATACCGGGCGACGCCTGTATTCCGAGGTTGATATCCTCAAGGTCTCGTTGGTCAAGCAGCTGACCGAGCGCGGTCATGCAGTGAGCAGCGTGGCCAAGCTTCCGATAGATCAGCTACGCGCCATGTTGAACGCGTCCGGCAGTGTCATGCCAGAGCCAAAAGCGCCACCGCGATTCAAGCGCAGGGTGATGTTTCTTGATGATGCGCTTCGCTTGCGCATCGGTCCTGATCTGCTCCGGTTTGAAGATATCGAGATCGTTGATCGCATCGCTGGTCACGCAGCCAGTGTCGTCGACAAGCAGGCCGATGTGGTGGTCTTCGATATTGTGACCATCAATGAAAAATCACTCGACCACATCCGAAAAGCCTTGCTCGATACCGGTGGTATCCATGGCTTGGTGATCTATAAATTCGCAACGCGCGCGTCGGTAGAGCAACTCGAGCGAGCAGGAATCATTTGCTTGAAGGGTATGGTGACTGCTTCCGAGGTATATCGCGTGTGCTGCGCGTTCCCCAAGTCGTCTGTGAGCATCATGCACAACACCGCGCAAGCACCGGTCGCCGCGGCTCAACCACGCCGTTTTGATAATGCTCAGCTCGCGCGGGTCGCCAATTTGTCCAGCACCATCGCCTGCGAGTGCCCCAACCACTTGGCCGAGCTGATTATTAATTTGGCGGCTTTCGAGCAGTACAGCAGCGAGTGCGCCAGCCGGAATGTCGAAGATGCACAGCTGCACGCACAACTGAATCAGTCAGCGGCGATGGCACGCGGCATTCTGGAAAACAGCTTGGCGCGACTGATCGAGATCGAGGGTATCAAGATCTAGCGCGCCGAGTGCGGCGCGCTAGACCTTGATGAACCCAACGTCACGCTGTTTGCTTAGGCGTTGTCGGTGCTTTGCTGCACCGGGCAGGACCGCAAACCCAGCACGCTGTAAGCCGGGCATACCCTCAGTAGTCCGGTAGCTATCGGCAACAGCCCCAACCAGCCCCAGGGGCCGATTACATTGAGCAGCGACAGCAGAATCAGCAACACACCGACAAACACGCGCAGGGCGCGGTCGGTCTCTCCGACGTTCTTCATCATAGCGGGCTCCTTGCTTGGTGATGTGGAGTGCTTATGTTACCCCGAGCGCCGACGCATCTGCCACCGCATCGTCAGCGCCGCCCACCACCAAAAAATTAACGCGGGTGGTCGACGTTAACATTCAGATACTGGCAGAATGCGCACGGTTCACTCGCTAGACCTTCACGTACCCGCTTATGTTCCTCTTGCGCACAGCGCTGGCCCTGCTGACCGCGACCCTGCTCGGCGCACTGCTGAGTGCTTGCGGCAGTATGAGCATCATGATGCCGCCGGCCAAGCCAAGCGCGGCAGTGCCTGCGCGTTGGTTTGCGCCTGTGCCGGGCGAGGGCGCGTTGGCGCACGACGGGCAGATCGCTTCACTGGCCGATTGGTGGCGCCAGCAGCAAGACCCGGTGCTGCTGGTGCTGATCGATGCCGCGCAACACGCCAGCAGCAGCGTGAGTGCAGCGCGTTCACGAATTGCGCAGGCCAATGCCGAGCGCCTGGCCGCTGCTGGCGCTTCACGTCCCATGGTCGATGCCGGCATCAGCGCGCAGCGGCGCAGTGCGTTTCCCCCTTTCCCGGGCGGTAATGTGTACCAAGGCGCGGTACAGGCCAGTTGGGAGATCGATGTGTTCGGCGCCAACCGAATGGCGCTCGATGCGGCGCAGCGTCGCGCTCAGGGCGCGGAGGCAAGTTGGCACGAGGCTCGAGTATCGGTAGCTGCCGAGACCGCGAATCAGTACTACGCATGGCGCGCTTGTCGGCGCCTGCTCGTGCTGACGGAGGCCGATGCGACTTCGCGTGCAGAGATTTCTCGCTTGACCGAATTAGCAGCGAACGCCGGCTTCCAGTCGCCGGCAAACGCCGCGCTGGCGCGAGCCAGTGCTGCCGAAGGGCGCGGCGACGTGACCGCGCTGCGCGCGCAGTGCGAGGTCGATATCAAGGCACTTGTCATGCTCACCGGGCTTGATGAGCGTGATCTGCGTACTCAGCTCGATCGCGCTTCAGTTGCTTTGCCTTTACCTGCACCGGTACCGCTGTCCGAGCTTCCAGCAGCCACTTTGGCGCAACGCCCTGATGTGTATGCCGCTGCTCAGCAGGTTGCTGCTGCCAGTAGCGATGTCGGCAGTGCAGAGGCGCGTCGCTATCCGCGTTTATCCTTATCCGGCAGTATCGGACGTAATCGTTTCGAGACCGCTGACGGTAACTTCAACTTGAACAGCTGGACGGTAGGCCCGGTGGCGCTCAGCTTGCCGATTTTCGATGGCAATCGCCGCCGCGCCACTATCGCCGCCGCCGCCGCGCGCTATGAGGAAGCAGCCAGCGAGTACCACGCAGTTGTGCGGCGCGCGGTACGCGAAGTTGAAGAGAGCCTGGTCAATCTCGACAGCATTGCAGCGCGCAGCAACGATGCGCAAATTGCGATAGACGGCTACACCGCCTCGCTCGACGCTGCTGGCTTGCGTTATCAGCGCGGTATGAGCAGCTTGATCGAACTTGAACAGGCGCGCCGCAGCAAGCTCGCTGCTGAAATTGGGCTGGTTACGCTACAGCGTGAACGAATAGCAGCGTGGATAGCTTTGTACCGCGCTGCCGGCGGCGGCTGGCAGTCACCCGCCAGCGCTGAGCGCGAAACAATCAACGCAACCCCATAACACTCGATGAAACCTTTACCAATCATGCGCTGGTTCGACCATCATCTGCCGCGACCGGCACTGGCGGGCGTCTTGATGATCATGCTGCTGACTATGCTGGTATGGCTACTGCCCAGTGCCAACAGCAACGCCAATGACAAAGCCGCGAGCACCAAGCCCGCCAACTCAGCCAAGCCGGCGCTGACGGTGACCATCGCACGCCCACAACTAACGCGGCTACCGCAAACCCTGGCCGCTAATGGTGATATCGCAGCCTGGCAAGAAGCGAGTATCGGCAGTGAAGCGAACGGCCTGCGTCTGACTGAGGTGCTGGTCAATGTCGGAGACGTGGTGCGTGCCGGCCAGCTGCTAGCGCGCTTCTCGGACGAGACAATACAAGCCGATCTGGCTCAGGTGAGAGCAGCATTACTCGAGGCGCAGGCCACCTTGAATGAGGCGAGCACCAATGCCGAGCGCGCACGATCACTCATGAACACCGGCGCGCTGAGCACGCAGCAGATTAATCAGTTCATTACCGCAGAGCAGACCGCGCGTGCGCGTGTTGCTGCAGCCGAGGCAAATCTCAACGCGCAGCGGGTGCGTCTGAAATTTACGCAGCTGCTGGCGCCCGATAGCGGAGTGATCTCAGCGCGTAGCGCAACCGTTGGTGCGGTGGTGGCGAACGGTACCGAGCTGTTTCGAATGATTCGCAAGGGTCGGTTGGAGTGGCGAGCGGAGGTAATGGCCAGTGAGCTGGCGCGCATTCGCCCGGGCACTGCGGTGACGCTGGTAGCGGCGAACGGCACGCGCTTGAGCGGCAAGGTGCGCATGATCGGGCCGACGGTCAACCCGCAAAACCGTGCCGCCTTGGTGTATGTCGATTTACTGCCGGCAGGTAGCGGTGAGGCGGCTGCGAAGCCCGGCATGTTTGCGCGAGGCGAGTTCACGCTGGGTAGCGGCAACGGCGTCACGCTGCCGCAGCAAGCGGTGGTGGTACGTGATGGCTTTAGCTACGTGTTTCAGCTCAAGCCTGATAGCCGTGTGGTGCAACAGAAGGTTAAAACCGGAAGGTATCTGCAAGACCAGGTTGAGATCACTGAAGGACTGTCTTTGCAGGACGAAGTCGTGGTGGCGGGTGCCGGTTTTCTGAACGATGGCGATCTGGTCAAGGTCACACGCAGTGACGCCGCGACGCGCGACAACAAGCGCGAGACCAAGGACGCCCGGTGAATTTTTCAGCGCTCTCGATCCGGCATCCGGTTCCGGCGATCTTGCTGTTTGCGCTGCTGACACTGGCGGGCTTGCTCGCGTTCAGATCCAACGCGATCCAGGATTTTCCCGATATTGAACTACCCATTGTCAATGTGGTCGCCTCGCTTCCGGGCGCGGCACCGGCGCAGTTGGAGACCGAAGTCGCCCGCAAAATCGAGGGCTCGGTCGCTACCTTGCAGGGTATAAAAAACATCTACACCAAGGTGCTCGATGGTCAGGTAACGGTCACCGTTGAGTTTGTACTCGAAAAAAATCTCTCCGATGCGGTTAATGACGTGCGTGATGCGGTTGCGCGCGTGCGTGCCGATTTGCCGGCCGATATGCGCGACCCATCGGTCACCAAGGTCTCAACGGCGGGGCGGCCGATTTTGACCTTCAGCGTAACTGCAACGCCGAATGCCGCGGGCGCGGTCCCCGATGTACAAGAGATCTCCTGGTTCATCGATAACACGGTAACCAAGCAACTGCTGGCAGTAAAAGGCGTAGGTGCGATCAAACGTATCGGTGGGGTGACGCGCGAGATTCGCATCGAGCTCGATACCGCGCGCATGACTGCGCTGCGGGTCACTGCAATTGATGTCTCGCGCCGGCTGCGGCAGGTGCAGCAGGAAGCGCCCGGTGGCCGCGGCGATATCTCGGGTGCCGAGCAATCAGTGCGTACCATCGCCACTGTTAAAACTGCTGCCGAATTAGCCTTGATGGATATCCCGCTCGATGATGGTCGGCGGGTGCGGCTCGATCAGATCGCAGCAGTGCACGACAGCGTGGCAGAGCCGCGCGCGATCGCAACCCAAGATGGACAACCTGTGGTCGGCTTTGAAATCGCGCGAACCAAAGGCTTTGGTGAATTAATGGTAGCCGAAGGTGTGCGCGATGCGGTTCGACAGTTACAGGCCGCTCATCCTCAGCTACGCATTGCTCAGGTTATTGATAATGCGCAGCCGGTTGAAGAGAACTACGATGGCTCCATGCTGCTACTGTACGAAGGCGCAGCGCTGGCCGTACTGGTAGTGCTCTGGTTCTTGCGCGACTGGCGCGCTACTTTCGTGGCCGCATCAGCGTTGCCGTTATCGGTTATTCCTACTTTCCTGGCGATGTCATGGTTCGGCTACACCATTAACACCGTGACGCTGCTATCACTCGCACTGGTGGTGGGCGTGCTGGTCGACGATGCCATTGTCGAGATCGAAAATATTGCGCGCCACCTGCAGATGGGTAAAACACCCATGCAGGCAGCGTTCGAGGCGGCTGATGAAATCGGCATGGCGGTCATTGCAACAACCTTCACCTTGGTCGCCGTGTTTCTGCCAACCGCATTCATGGGCGGCGTTCCGGGCTTATTCTTCAAGCAATTTGGTTGGACAGCCGCAGTAGCGGTACTGTCGTCATTAGTGGTGGCGCGATTGCTGACGCCGATGATGTCGGCCTACCTGCTAAAACCAGCCAAGCATACCCAGCCTGAAGATGGCTGGCTGATGCGCACCTATCTTGGTGTGATGCGCTGGTGTCTTCGGTATCGCTGGGTGACGGCAATTGCATCAGCTTTGTTTTTTGTTGCCTCGTTATCGCTGGTGCCGCTGCTTCCGACAGGTTTCATACCGCCAGCCGATCGCGGCCAAACGCAGATCACGGTTGAGCTGCCCCCCGGCAGTACACTGGCCGAGACCACGGCCGCTGCTGAGCAGGCACGATTGGCCGCCATGAAAGTCAAAGGTATTGAAAGTATTTTCAGTTCGATTGGCGGTGGCTCAAGTGGCGATGCATTTGCACCAGGTGCCGCTGCCGAGGCGCGCCGCGCTGTGCTTACGCTTAATGTGATTCATCGCGACAAGCGGCGCGAGTCATTGCAAGAATTAGAGAATCAACTACGCGCCAAGCTCGACGATATTCCCGGCGCGCGATTCACGGTGGGCCCGCCTGATACCGGCGTGAAAATGCAACTGGTACTCAAAAGTGATGACCCGAGCGCGCTGACCACGGCGGCGCGGGCAGTTGAGCGCGAACTACGTACGCTGAACGGCATCGGGAATATCAACTCCAGCGCATCGCTGGTACGCCCGGAGATTATTGTCAGGCCCGATGCCGCGCGCGCTGCAGATCTTGGTGTGACAACCGCCAGTATTGCCGAAACTGTGCGCGTCGCTACTGCGGGCGATTACGATGTAAACCTGCCGAAGCTCAACCTTTCAGAGCGCCAGGTGCCGATACGGGTCAAGCTACCGAATGACGTGCGCGCAGATCTTGCGGCATTGGAGCGCTTGTTGGTACCCGGGCGACATGGTCCAGTTATGCTGGGTACAGTCGCGAGTATCAGCATGGACAGCGGGCCGGCACAAATTGATCGACTTAATCGGAGTCGTAATGTGACCCTCGAAGTTGAGCTGGGTGGTAGGTCACTCGGTGAATTGAATGAAGAAGCGCGTGCACTGCCCAGCATGAAAAATCTGCCGCCATCGGTCACCATTGCCGAGCTAGGCGACGCACAAGAAATGCAGGCACTATTCGAAAGCTTCGGTATTGCGATGCTGATTGGTGTGCTGTGTATTTACGGCGTGCTGGTTTTGCTGTTTCACGATTTCATGCAGCCGCTGACGATACTTGCGGCCTTGCCACTGTCGATCGGTGGTGCCTTCGTCGGCTTGTTGGTTGCACAAAAAGCGCTCTCCATGCCTTCGATGATCGGTCTCATCATGCTGATGGGTATCGTTACAAAAAATTCAATCTTGCTGGTCGATTACGCGATTCTGGCCCGTCGCGCTGGCATGGCACGTTTTGAGGCGCTCGTCGATGCCTGCCACAAGCGTAGCCGACCGATATTAATGACCACCATCGCCATGGGCGCGGGCATGTTGCCATTAGCTTTGGGCTTTGGTGCAGACCCGAGCTTTCGTTCACCGATGGCGGTTACAGTAATTGGTGGGTTGATTACCTCCACGCTGCTGTCGCTGCTGGTGGTGCCAGCGGTGTACACCTTTGTCGATGATATTCAAGGTTGGTTGCGCAGGCTTACCCGAACCATTTCGCGTACATCGGATTAAGTGCGAGCATATTTAATATGTTTTCCCGCAAATCGGCATCCCGAACAATCAACATACGCGGCCAGTGCGCAGTCGACTCCAGCCAATAAACCTCTTGCTTGCCAAGGATATACACAATACCCTCGCGCCGAATAGTGCCATCATAAAATGCGTAGGTACGCGCGATTTCAAACTCGCTATGAATAAGCGACTTCACCAAGTCAATGTAGGGCTCTCGGACTTTTTGTCCGTCGTACAGCATGGCAAGTAGTGCTGATCGCAGTACGGACATGAGGCGAAGATGGGCTGAATACCCGCCCTTTATACACCTTTAAGCAATAATCAAGTTTTTTGGGGCCGTGGCGGGCTTCTTGCTGAAAACAAGACGCTGCTCGTATCATAGCCGAATCAACTACTTAACCCACTTATGATGAATCTGAGCGAGCCGCTGTCGGATGATGAGATCGACGAGTTAGATCGCATCCTGATAGATCAGCCTGGCGATATAGATCCAATGAGCGTCAGCATGCTTGATGGTTTCCTGACGGCTGTTGTCTCTGGCCCGAATACCATCATGCCAAGCATGTGGATGCCGTGGGTCTGGGATGTGGAGCAGGGCATCTTGCGGCCTAAGTTCCGCTCAGAGCGCGCCGCACAGCGGTTCTATGAACTGGTATTTCGGCACATGAATAGCATCGCTGCCGAGGTCAGGGAAGCGCCTGAAGATTTCGAGCCGCTGCTGCTCGAAAACCCAAACAACGGCGACCCAGTAACGATTTTGGATGATTGGTGCATGGGATTCATGAAAGGCCTGGTGCTTGATATCGAGGGCTGGACACCACTCACGTCAACACACACCGAATGGTTTACGGTACTGAGGCTGTACGGTACCGAGGATGGGTGGGAAATCCTCGAAGAACAAGCGAACGATCTCGAACAACATCAACGATACGCTGATCAGCTTCCTGAAGATGTCAGAAATATATGTCGATACTGGCTGGAACGGAGAGTAAAGGATGCCGCAGAGGGCAAGCTACCCGGTGCGGTCAAGCCTAGTCCCTTGGTGATGGGCGACCGACCGGGCCGCAACGACCCTTGCCCCTGCGGATCAGGAAAGAAATTCAAGCGATGCCATGGCTCGCCCGAGCGATTACATTGAACGTATCCGTATAAATTATCATGCTCGTAGCCGCATAAGGCTTGCTGTGACATCGGAAGCGTATTTCACGGCGTGCATTTCTGCTTTCAGTTGGCAGAAACAGACTCAGCCGACAAGCTTGAGATGAATGCGTCAATCAGCTTGGTGGTGGTTTCCGGTTGGTCGACTACAGAGATATGACTGGTGTCGAGTATCTCAAAGCGTCCGTGTGGCAAAGATAAAGCTGCATCACGCAAGGTCTCGGTGGGGTACATCGCATCAAATCGACCAGCAATACATAGTGTTGGCGCCTTTATGCTTGGCATTCGCGGCGCGAGTGGTTCTCGCTCAAGCAGCACTGAACGCACTGATAGCGCGAGCGCCGCACCATCCGCAGTGCGCAGATGATGGTAGAACGCGTCAATGATTGGGCCGCCTTGCCGGGATGTCTTAGGCATGAAAAATGAGCGCGCGACACCTTCTTGATAAACACGGGTGCTGTGCAGCCAGCGAGCGCCCCAGACCACGAATCGATCGCTCAGCTTTAAACCGCGCTTGTCATTATGAACGGGCGTATTCATCATGACCACCGCTTTCACGCGCGAGGGGTTATCGATCGCGAACTCGCCGGCGACTAAACCCCCCCAGCTGCAGCCGACAACAATAACCGGCTTGGAAATACCTAATTGATTCAATACATCGGCGACAGCCTGTCCGCACTGCTTCATGCTGAATACAGCGGGAGCCGGCCCGCTGTCGCCATGTCCGGGCCCATCGATAATCACAAGCCGATGCTGTCCTAGCCAAGATGCAATCGGGGCGTGGTAGATGTGATGGTCGGCCAATATGGAGGGCCACAGCACAATCGTGTCGCCGCTCGCACCCGTACCAGAATCCCTGACCGCGAGGGCGCCAACGGCAGTGGGTATGCGTCGAGCGGGCGGTACCAGGGCTTCCATTTTTCTTGCAGATTTTGTCGACATTGAGTCGGCGGATGCATCAGCAGCGTGGGGTTTTGTATCTGGCGTCATGGCGGTGCTGTCGAAAAATTTCCGCGGTGTTCTTTAAGCTAACGCTCGGCTCGTGCAGCTAGCTTGAGCGTTTGCCCAATCGGAATAGCCGAAAACGCCGTTGCTGGTATACCTTGCGCTTGAAGCGCGGCCGCAAGTGCGATCGGGGGATCGTCGAGCGCTTCATTCGATAAGCTAAAGGTGCCCCAGTGGTAAGCCACCGATTGCCTTGCTCGCAAATCTTTGTGGATTTGTACAGCTTCTTCCGGGTCAACGTGTTGGTCTTTCATGAACCAGCGCGGGGCATACGCGCCGATGGGAATGAGTACCAAGTCAAAGCCATGAGCTGGCTGCCGATCGGCAAACCGTGTCGCAATATCTTGAAAATCACGTGAATAGCTGGTGTCACCGACATGAAAGAAATGGAAATCTTTGGTAAATACGGCAAAGCCCCCCCATAGCGTATCCATTCGATCTGTCAGGCTGCGACCAGACCAGTGCTGTACCGGGGTTAAAACAATTTCCACCGGTCCCGAGGAAGATTGCATACGATGTGTTTGCCACCAAGCCAGCTCAACAACATTCGTAATACCCAAGTCTGTAAACCAGGTCTTCACACCCGAGGGCACCACAAACAAAGGTGCTCCACCGGCTTGCGACGCGAGTGCGCGAACGCTTGCCTCATCAAGATGATCGTAATGGTTGTGCGATATCAGTACCACATCAATATGGGGAAGGTCTTTCAAGGCGATGCCCGGCGGCTGAGCACGCTTTGGCCCAACCAGAGATAGCGGGGAAGCGCGTTCAGAAAAAATCGGATCGGTCAGCACAGTCAACCCGGCAAACTGAACCAGCGCAGTCGCATGCCCGACCCACGTCACTGCAGGTTGCATCAGGCTGCCGGCTTGGCTATTGGCGTGAATGAACGCCAAATCTGCAGTAACTATTGGTGTGGGTATCTGTGCTGATTTCGGATGTCCGTCGCGCAGGGCATTCCAGCGCCACTTTAAAAAATCGAACAGACCTGGCGGTTCGAAATTCAGATAATTGTTTTGAAATTTGATCGGTTGAGCTTTGAGTGCAACAGGCTGGCTAAAGACAACATGTGTCGTAATCGCCAACGTGGCTATCAGCACGATTATTGCCAGCTTTGCCATTAGAAGTCTCCGATTGTTTTGGCTATTGTCTATGTAATGTTGACTGGCTTGAGAAGTCGCTTCGAAATCGCTGCGACAACTGACCTTGGCGCAAATCGATTACCAAAGATCATGATTTGATTAGCCAGCCCTACCACACGCGTGGTACCACCGTGGGTCAGTAGCGCCACACCCGCCTCTGCAACGCTACGAACATTCGTACGGCCTGCTTTCTTGAAATAGTGGCCTTCATCAATCTGTTGCGGCTTGATTGCATCAAAAAAAGCAGTATCGGTAGGCCCGGGCGCCAGGCAACAAACCCGTACACCAGCATCTTCAAGCTCTTTAGCAATCGCTTCGGATAGGCAAAGAACAAACGCTTTAGAAGCGCCGTAAGCAGCAAAATAGGGCGTCGCCTGAAACCCAGCCGTTGACGCGACATTCAGAATGGTGCCTGCTCTTCGCTGCTTCATTCTCGCGCCAAAGGCTTGGCAAAGCTCGGCAACCGTCACTACATTCAGCTGAAGCATTTGTCTGAGCTTTTCAGGAGCGATCTTGACATGCTCTTCCAAAATCCCAAAGCCGGCATTATTGATCAGAATATCAATCTCAAATTGCTGTGCATCGCAATATGACAGTAACTGCTGTGCGGCCTGCGGCATACTCAAGTCGAGCGCATGCACCAGTATCTCGGCACTGGTTTTTTTTGCTAGGTCGGCGGCAATCGCTTCCAATCTTTCATTACTTCGGCTAACCAATATCAGACGGTGATTTTGTGTGGCGAGCATTTTTGCCATCTCAAGGCCGATGCCGCTACTTGCGCCGGTGAGAAGAATTGTCTTTACTTGTTTCATGGCGATATCGAAAAGTTTGGTTGTACTGAATGGAAGTATGAAAGACACTTTGGTGGGCGTGCCGAAATCTTGAATATTGAAATTTTTACCTTGAATTTTTGATCTTGAATCTTAGGGAATACATCTAAGTGTGAGCTTACTTGTCCCACGCTAATACCGCAGTTTTATCTGAAGTACTTTGTTCTCGGAGGTGCCCACAGAAAAAATCGATTCATCCCATTTCGGCGATGACAGTGCATATGTTTTATTGTTAGATACGCCATAGCCCTCGTTAGGTACGCCGACAAAGTTTTTATCGATTCGGCCGTTGCTGTTCTCGTCATGTACAACTGCTACCGCATAGGTACCAGGCTCAACATTGGAGAACGTACAGCTCGTGGTTGGGCCAGTAATTGCTGTTTTTATAGTTACGATTCCCTCTCCGTCGGGAAAGTCAGTTGCCTTGGTAAACAAACGACAGTTTAGTGTGCCGCGCATATTTTTAAATGACGAAGCCTCGATGGTTACTGTAGAAATGGTTTGGGAATGCGCTTTCACGGCGGGCAAAGATATTGCTCCTGCGAACAGCACGGAATAAATAACTACGGCATACGGGTAATTTTTTATGCTGCTCACGGGTGCGCCCTCAACGAGTTCAGAATTCGGTTTGCGATAGTTAAACTTTCCGATGTAAAGATTACGACGGTTTATTTGACACTGTCAACATTAATCTTGACGTTGTCATAATTTGAGGGGATGATTCATTCGGTGAGCGCCGTGATGAATAAACCGGTGAGGGTTCTTGTCATCATGGCAAACTCTTTTTGGTATTGCTTGATTCAGTGCGTGCGGCTTTAATCGGGTGAGGTATTACGATGGTTCGCCAGAGCGTATTGCCAATAACGCTATACCATCCGTACCTAATTACCATCCGTACCTAATGGAGGTTATCCATGATTCTTCACGATCTCACCCCAGGCATGCATCCACGCCGTGTGCGGATCTTTTTGGCAGAGAAGGGCGTGTCCATCGAGCGCCGCGAGGTGGATGCCGCAGGCGGCGCTAACGCGGCGCCCGATTTTATTCGTCTGAATCCCCTCGGCAAGTTGCCGTTACTCGAGCTTGATGATGGCAGCACGATTGCCGAATCGCTGGCGATCTGCCGTTATCTGGAAGCGCTCTATCCTGATCCACCGCTGATAGGCCGCACGCCACGTGAAGCAGCTCATATCGACATGTGGGCTTTACGGATGGACCATGAACTGTCGCAAATGATTGCGCTGGTGTTCATACACAGCAGCGACTTCTACCGAGGTCGTGTTGAGCAAATACCGGAGGTGGCCAATTGGTCGCGTGGCCGCGCGCTACAGACGATGTCTTGGTTGGATAGCGAACTGGCCAGACGCCGCCATATCGCAGGTGAGGATTACTCCATAGCTGACATTATTGCGCAGTGTGCCTTTGTTTTGGGTAAGGCAGTAGGCCTGCGCATTTCTCCTGAATTGGCGCATCTGTCGCGCTGGTTTTCAGAGGTAACAGCCCGACCAACGGCGCGGGCCTGAGCTCGGCTTACAGGAGGAAATCATGTCCAAGCAAGGTGTGTGCTGCGTCATCGGTGCCGGCGATGCCACCGGGTCGGCGGTTGCCCGTCGCTTTGCACAGGCGGGTTATACGGTGTGCGTCGCACGAAGAAACGAGAATGCCCTGCAGCCGCTGGTTAAACAGATTGATGCGCAAGGTGGGCGAGCCATTGCGTTTGGTCTCGATGCACGGCGCGAGGATCAAGTCATCAGCATGTTCAATCGTATCGAATTGGAAGTCGGACCTATAGAGGTCGTTATATTTAATGTGGGAGGTAATGTTCGTTTTCCGATTTTGGAGACCACAGCGCAAAAGTATTTCAAGGTTTGGGAAATGTGCGCGCTTGCAGGTTTCCTGGTAGGGCGAGAAGCGGCACGCGTCATGCTCAATCGGGGTCACGGCACATTATTGTTTACCGGTGCGACGGCAAGTCTGCGCGGCGCAGCGGGCTTTGCTGCATTTGCAGGCGGCAAGGGGGCGCTACGTGCGCTGGCGCAATCGATGTCGCGCGAACTCGGGCCCCGGGGAATTCATGTCGCGCACATTATCATCGACGGTCTGATTGATACCGCCTTCGCGCGAGAACATTTCGCGCAGCGCGTTGCCGATGCCGGGCCCGATGGCATCCTGAGTCCTGACCATATTGCCGAGGCGTACTGGTGGTTACATCAGCAGCCGCGCGATGCGTGGACCTTTGAGCTGGACCTGCGACCATCGGTAGAGCAATGGTAAACGCGATGTAGAAGCGTGAACGGCAATCTTCCTGGTCTACTTTTCTACGATTTGTGTCTTGCTCTTTTTCAGGTATTTACCGACCTCATTGAGGTCTGCTTCACTCACGCCGTGATCGCGGAGTACAGTCAGCATGATCTCTGTACTGAGCTCATAGGCGGTACTGGTGATGCCTAAGCCGGAATGAAGCGTTTTCATACTTTTTCCCAACCATTGTTCGGGCGTTTTCCCAAGCGCCATAACGACGAAGGTAGTGTGATGAATCAAAAAAATTTCTTTAGATTTACCTGTGAAGTAGCGTCGTAAATTGGGATGTCTGGAAAATTTGGTCGCAAAATCTCGCACAACCAGCGTTACAAATGGAGCGCCACCGTATTTGTCGAACAAAGTTTCCATAGGTCCCAATATGTCGACATGCAAGGTTCACTGTTTAATTGCATTTAGAGTCTACGCTTGCTTTCGATTTTTTGCAGGCTTGGTTTTGGGCTAGTGGCATCGCCAGCACCTATGATCTGTTTCATTTCTTTGATAGGAATGCCGGTAGCGTCATGCAAGGCCAGCAATAATTCGGCACTCAGCAGTTTGCGCTTATGCCTGACTTTGGAAATAACAGAAGCATTAAAGCCAATAATACGTACTAATTCATAGTCTCGCTTCACCCCGAGATTCTTCTTGACATGATCAATCAGTGCCTTGGGGTTGTAGTGCTCTGATTTCAGCAGTTCTGCTCGCCTTTTTAAGTCTGTTTTCATGTACGCCTGCTCATCGCGCAGCCCATTCACCGATCCGCAGTTCCGTCGTAGGATGTCCTATTCAGGAAACTACAAGACGGGAATCGTGATTAGTAATAAAGAGCTTCGCGCTGCGCTTTGTGAAACCCGCCAGCCATTAATGGCAGTCTCAGCTTAGTACTGCGTAATGAAAGATTTATTGATCCAGTGCAAGTTTTCTGGTGTTAATCAGAAGATTATATTTGCGATAACTTATATGGTCCTAATGGAATAGTGCCAAGCGTTCAATCAAAGCCGCTTGATTTGCGCGCTTATTGCTCCAGTGACGTCGGGTGCGCGCCCTCAGCTGCCAGCAGCGTCTGTAGCGCGAGCGATAGCTCTTCTAGCCGCTGCTGATTTTCGGCCAAAGTCTGCTGCAGCTCAGAGATCAGATGGTCTTTAGCTTGAATCTCTTGAATAAGGGGGTTCCAGTGCATGCTTCTATGCTGGTGAACTAGATTTTCCATAATCTGAGGCCCTTACAAAATTTATCTGTTTATGCGCTTGGGGAAATTGCCCGAAATTTGAATCACTCTTTTCGCGTGTTACCCACTACGAAACGGATCGTAGTTCAATCAATGTATAAAGAAAAATCATTTTTTTGATTGGCGACCATAGATTATTACCTATGGAAAGGTCTAGGCGCGTGTCTTTATTTCTACATCGGTGGCTCAGCATGTGTTGGGTACTTAAATGACATACAGCGGACGAGACGTAGCTTTCCTCACTCAACATGGTAAAGAGTTGCTACTCGGCCCGCTGTTTTCGGAAAAAGTCGGTTGCACGATTCATCGTGCAACCGGGTTCGATACTGATCAGCTGGGTACGTTCACCCGCGACATTCCCAGACCAGGTACACAGTTAGCGGCGGCGCGGTTCAAGGCGCATAAAGCTATCGAGCTCAGCGGCCTGCCGCTCGGCCTCGGCAGTGAGGGCGCGTTTGGCGCAGATCCGGTGGGCGGCATCATGCCGTGGAATACCGAGTTGATTGTATGGTGTGACGCCACCAGGGGCATAGAAATTGTTGGCATGGCGCAGGGTCCTGCCGGCGGATTACAGCGGTTTGTCAGCAATGAACACGAGCTACGCCAATTTGTTTCTGATGTCGAATTTCCATCCCATGGCGTAGTGCTTCGGCCTGATCGCGAAGATCACCCCGATATTCACAAAGAGTTTGATGATTGGCCTGCCTTGCTGGTCAAGTTCACTACATTGCTCTCGCGGTCTGTTAACGGTCGCGTGTTTGCTGAAGTTGATCAGCGAGCTCACCGCAACCCGTCACGTCAACAAATGATTGTGCAAGCGGCAGAAGATCTGATCAATAAAATCTCTTCAACTTGCCCTAGCTGTGAGACGCCAGGTTATTGGGTGAAAGAACGTATTACGGGGCTGCCGTGCGGGTTATGCGGTGCGGCGACGCGATTGCCATTGGCTTTCGTTTGGCGTTGCGATACATGTAATCATTCAGATGAGCGGCGCGAGTCTGCCGATAAAACTGCCGACCCGTCGCGCTGCGACTACTGCAATCCCTAGGCGGTTCGCAGCATAAGCTTCAGGCCAGGCTCACACAGCCTGATTCAACAACTGCCGGTGAGTGACGAGGTGGCAACTGCGGTCGCGGCCTTGTTTGCATGATCTAGCCTTAGCCGATAATTGCCCACGGCTCTCGATATTGATCTTGACAGTGTCACAATTCCGGGTAATGATCGCGCTGATGAAGACAAATCAGGTGCCCACCGAAGAGCGCGCTTACCATCATGGCAATCTGTTTTCTGCGCTACTTGATGCTGCTGAAGCAGAGTTAATCGAACGTGGTGTCGAAGGGTTTTCGTTGCGTGGCGTTGCCAAACGCGCTGAAGTGAGTCATGCCGCACCTGCGCATCATTTTGGAGATGCCAACGGCTTATTGACAGCACTAGCCGCCAGAGGGTTCGAGCGCTTTCTTCAGCGGCAGCGGGAGTTTCGTTTACGTGCTGAGCACGATCCGCGCGCCCAGCTGCAAGCATCTGGGGTGGGCTACGTGGTTTTTGCGCTTGAAAACCCGGCAATCTTTCGTTTGATGTTTGCCTCTGACCGGCCCGACTTTGATGATCCTGATCTGCAGCAGGTGGCTGAATCTGCGTTTGATGAGTTGGTTGAGCATGTGAGGCGGGTGACCAAAGATCAAGGCTCCGCGAAGAAAGACAGCACCATGATGCTTGACGTCGCTGCCACATGGGCGGTGGCTCATGGTTTGGCGGATTTGCTCGCCTCGGGCCGGCTAAATACACTCGGTATGCTGCCGCCTAAAACACGTGATCGACGGATTTCAGAAATTATGGGACGGATAATTCCTGTGAATGCCAAGCGGCGCTAGCGGATAGATCTGCCGTTTGCGGGAATAGGTGGCGACGTAATTTTTTGCGTAGTACTGAAGAGGGGGATATCACATACTGCGGGGATCGGTTGCAGCTTCGTGACTGTATAGAGATAGCGCTGTTGCTCGCTTGTGGTTTTATCAGTTTATGTGAGTCTACTTGACGCTGAACCATCGGTTAGTCAGTACGTCAATTTTTGACCACCAGTTCTTCTCATTCTGAATGTTGACCAAAATCTCGTTTCGGATTTGGTAGTCGTAGTGGGAGAGTGTTCGCTTACGCTCGGCTTGCGAGCTACTGATATTTTGAAGGCTCTGGAATGCAGCTTCTTTGGCATGCATAGCGGCTTCCATCTCGAGAATCGCCTGCAGAAAACTGACCTCCAAGCCAAGTGCCGCCCATTCGCGCTCCACGCTGCTACGCTGCACCTGTAACGTTGCGCGCTGCGAGGAGAAAGAATTTTTTTGAATATCAACCAGCAGCACGATTACGGCCATTACCAATAGCGCACCGAGCCAAATCAGGCGAGCATCTGAATTGAGCTCAAGAGCGAATACAGCACCAAAAAGCGTGAGAAAGATTGTCCTGGCGGTCATGGAGATCAGCGAGAAAAGATTCACTGTTCCATCAAGCTGCTGAATATCGCTCGACAAACTCGCGGCGAGCTCTTTGGTTGCCTTGGCTGATTGCAAGCGGCGGTTGTACTCAACGCGTTCGGATTCGTTGAGCATGGATACTTTGCTACTGAGATCTTCAAGCAGACTCATCGACGCAGCTGAGACCTTAGTGGGTGGGATGTTTCATTGTAGCGCGAATGCTGCTCCTTATTTTATGGGAGAATCGTCGCGTATGGCTGAGCAACTCAAACAATGATAGTGGTGTTTGTTCGCGTTGAAATTGTCAATTGATCATAGTACCTCGGGCCCGGCATCGCGCCGGTTTGGTAAATTGTTTGATGCACGCGGCTCCCATTGGCTTTGACTATCATTCGACCTCGATCCCTGCTGTTCATGGCTTTGCTGATAATGCTTGGCGGCTGCAGTATGGTCAGGCTGGGCTACGATCAGGCAGATTTTGTGGCACGCTGGTGGCTGGATCGTCACCTCGACTTGAACGCTGAACAGACGCGCTGGATCAAGCCCGAGCTGCAAAGCTTGCACGCATGGCATCGCCAGACCCAGCTACCGAATTACGCCGATATCGTTGCGACGGTTGCGCGTCAGAGCCAAACTGATATCACGCCGGAGCAGACCTGCGACACGATCGACGAGGCCTCCGAGCAACTCGATACCCTGCTCAACCGGGGCATTCCGCTACTTGCCGGGCTGGCGCGCCAACTGGAACCTGCGCAGCTGCGTCACCTGAAGCGTCATTTTGCAGACGAAGATCGTGAGTGGCGCGAGAGATGGTTAGATGGATCTGCAGAGCAGCGGCTACGTCGCCGCGCTGATGACTGGCAGGAGCGTGCCGAGACCTACTACGGGCGCCTGAATCGCGAGCAAAAAGAGTTCATTTTGCGTGCGGTTCAAAATTCATCCTGGCAGCCTCAGATCAGCTGGGAACGGCGCCTGCTGCGGCAACAAGCGATTGTGCTGACGCTTGAAAAAATTCAAACACAAAAGCTATCGCAAGCAGCAGCCGAGGAAGAGATTGAAGGTCTTATCGATCGCTCGATGCGGCCGAGTGACCCAAGGTTTTCTTCGATGCAGCAGCGCTTGCAAAAAGAAGCATGCGCCAATCTGGCTGGTTTGCATAACCTGACCAATGCTGAGCAACGTGCGCGCGCCAATAAAAAGCTGCTCGCCTACGAGCGAGATTTCAAGCAGCTGATGGCGAAGCGCTAGCTGTCGCGTGTTTTTTACGGCGAGCAGCAGGGAAAGACCCGCTTAATTCAACACACGAAAATATAGTCAGCCTAGTACAACAGGCAGCTGCAGGAAGCCACGAAACCGTACCCTTGGGCTTCTAAGTGGGTTTTCAATCCGGTAGCGTGGGTAGCGGGAGATGAATCTACCCAGTGCGATTTGTCCTTCAAGTCGCGCCAAGCTCATACCCACGCAGGCATGGGTACCACTGGCGAATGCAAGATGACGGTTTGGGTTTCGAGCAATATCAAATTGCTCTGGCTGTGCAAATTGCGAGGGGTCGCGATTAGCCGCGCCTATGCAAAGCGTGATTCGGGTTTGCGCTGGCAGGACGACATCACCCAGCTGAACCTGTTCGGTAGTAATACGATTACCTAATTGGTTTGAACTTTCATAGCGCAGTATTTCTTCAACAGCGCTTTTGATTAATTCGGGTTCGTTTAACAGGCGATGACGCTGCTCGTCTGCATCATGTAAAGCGACCAGGCCATTACCAATCAGATTGGTGGTGGTCTCGTGTCCCGCATTTAACAAGAAAATACAGTTATGCAGCAGTTCTTTCATTGATAGTTTTTCACCGTCAGACTCGCCTTGAATCAGACGCGTCAGAACATCTGTCTCCGGATTGCCGGGGTGTGCTCGGCGGTGGGCAATCAGATCAACCAGGTAATCCATAAACTCTCGAACGGCAAGATTACCTGCTGCCAAATTCTGCTCGCTCAGTACGGGCTCGAGCGCACCTAAAATCGCCAATGACCAAGCGCGTAATGGCCCGCGATCTTGCAGCGGTACATCGAGTAAGTTGCCGATTACCTCAACCGGTATGGCCGATGCAAAATGTTCAATCAGATCGGGCTGGGACTGCACTTGCAACTGATCGAGTAGCTGATCAACCAACCGCGTCAGGCTGCTCTCCATACCTGCGATAGCGCGCGGTGTCAGTGCGCCAGAAATCAGTTTTCTGACGCGCGTGTGCAGCGGCGGATCAGAAAACACCAAACTCGTCGTATGGTGCTCGTACAGCAATGAATCACCAAATTTGGGTTTGAATTCGCGCTGCTTATCTGAGCTGAACGATTTTGGATTTTTGTAAATCGCTATAAGGTCGTCGTAGCGCGTTAAAAAATAGCTGCCATCCGGCATAGCTTTGATCGGCGCATGCTCGCGTAGCGCACGGTAGACCGGGTAGGGGTCATCATGAAACCCTGCCGGTAGCTGCTGTAAATTAAAACTATCGGCAATATCCTGAGCGGTTTTCACAATAATACGGGCAAGAGGGCGAGGGTGAGCTGGTGGGGGCTTTTTATCTGACGCATCAGTATAGGGCACAGCGATCAATTAAAATCAGATACTCCTTATTGTAAAAGAACCGAGAATGTCTCATGCCGAATGCGTCTTTAGATCAGGAATACCTTCGCAGCTGGATAGGCCGCTCAGAGACAGTAAACGATGTAATTGATGCACCTAAAGCGGCTGCGATGGCAGCAACGCTCGATGTCGCTTGGGCACCTTCGGGGGCTGACACTTTGCCACCGCTGTGGCACTGGATTTATTTCTGGTCGGCGAATCCCATGTCCATGCTGGGCCCGGATGGTCATGCGCAGCGCGGTGGTTTTCTGCCACCGGTTGCCTTGCCGCGTCGTTTGTGGGCGGGTGGACGACTACAATTTTTAGCGCCGCTCATGATTGGCCAGCAAGCGCAACGCATCTCAACCATCAAAGCGGTCGAACTCAAGCAAGGCAAGTCAGGTCCGCTGGTTTTTGTTACGGTCGCGCATGACGTCTGTGTTGGCGGCACTATCGTGCTTCGGGAGGAACACGATATCGTTTATCGAGAAGCGCCCAGCGCCACAGATGCGCCCGCTCCGGCTAAACCAGCACCTGCAGATGCGCAGTGGTCGATGCAGATTGAGCCAGACGCGGTACAGCTATTTCGTTACTCGGCGCTGACCTTCAATGGGCATCGGATTCATTATGATCGCAGCTACGCCAATAAGGTTGAGGGGTATCCGGGTTTGATTGTGCACGGCCCCTTAATTGCAACACTGTTGACCGAGTTAATCAGGCGAGAGCTACCTGACAGGAAGATAGTGGAATTTTCATTTCGGGCGCTGTCGCCCGTGTTTGATACTGCGCCATTCAGCGTACACGGTAACTTGTCGCACGACGGTGGTAACGTAGCGCTGTGGGCAGCGAACGGGCAGGGTGCGCTTGCCGTACAGGCGCAAGCAAGGCTCGCATGATGTACTGCAATGTCTCAGGACAGTAGCGCGCTTGCATCTAATTTTCCTGCTTTGATTAATGCTTGAAATTGGGCATAGGTAGATTGAATACCTTCCTTGAGCGGCATTCGGCCGTAGTCACCCACAAAGGCGCGTAGCGGATCGTCTGATTTATCCATGGGAAAAGCCAAAGGCCCGCCAGTAATGTCTACCTGCGCTGCGGGTGCCACGTCTTTAAGCATGTGCATGCCAGCCTCAACGCTTATATATTCGCCGTTTAAATCAAATACGGGTGCACCTGCATGAGCTTTGGCTACACTGCGTATGAATGCACTGGCTGCTTCGCCGGCAAATAGCCAAGAGACATCGCCGCTAAAGGGTACGACATAGGGCTTGTTGGCAGCGGCAGCCAAAATAGCAGCGGTAGTTTTTGAGGTCATGCCTTGGTCACGGCCCACGCCATAGACAACACCCGGGCGAATGCCCACACTGTGGAGTCCGTTTTCTTCAGAATAGACTTTGGCAGTTTGTTCATTGCAGTACTTGTAGGCCCCATAAAGCGTCGACATGGCACCGCCATCTTCCAGCGCGCCATAGGCGGCGACAGAACTGGCGTAGGTCAGTCGGGATATTCCGCACGCTTTTGCAGCCTCGAACACATTCACCGTACCCACCACATTCACCAAAGCACCCGCGACAGGATCGGCGCGGCAAAACGGTACCTGCAACGCCGCCAAATGAATGATTGCGCGCACGCCGCTTTTTTCCACTACGGTCTTGACAGCTGCTGTATCGACGATATCACCGGCGTGCCAAACCACGTTATTGAGTGCTGCCTCATTCATTAACAGGCCGGGTCGACGCTTGTCTACCGTTAAATCAAAGGCGTGCACCTTGACGCCGGCATGCTCCAGCAACGCGACGGTCCAGCTGCCTATGCAGCCGCCTGATCCTGTGACCAGCACAGGGCCATCAAACTCGTTGGCATCTATCGGGAAATAATCGAACATGAACGCTTCCAGTTTTTAGTGTGATTCTCTATCGGGAAATAGCGACGCAAGGCGCAGATCGTACCGGAATACCTCATAGGGTTGTCACGGCCAGTATTGCCATAATGGCCATAGCCGCGCTTGCCGAGCAAAAAGATACGGGCGTCACTCGGTGGGTCGCGATGTATCTTGCGCTTCTCGCTCGGCCCGTTTGCGCTGCTCTTTGCGAACGTCACGAATCTGATGGATCGCGAAAATCATTACCAGAAAAAACAGTCCAAGTTCAATCCACATGGCGCCTCCTGTTGTTGTGCATCATAACCTAGCCATATCGCTTCCCCGACGCCGGCCGGTGTAAACTCGGCGCATGCAACTACTACTGATTCATGTCGCTGGGCTCTTGTATGTCATCTGCGCGCTACTGCCCGCACAGCAGCGTAAGGTGGTCGCCATTGGAACGCTGCTGGCTTGGGTGCTGCACGGGGTGAGTCTGGCGGCAGCCGTCATCGCACCCGACCACCTTCGGCTCGGATTTGCGGTCATGCTGTCAGCGGCGCTCTGGATGTCTGTGGGTGCCTACTGGTTTGAAAACCGGAATATGTCGGTCGACGGATTACGGCGCATGGTACTGCCTGCTGCGGCGCTGACGATTGTATTGCCGATTATTTTTCCGGGTACCGAAATACCTTTTGCTGGCAAGCCACCCTTATTTTCCTGGCATATTGTGCTGTCGACGCTGGCCTACGGCTGCCTCACCATTGCCGCCTTTCATGTGGTGCTGATGGCCGTGCAGGAATCTCGGCTACACCCCTTAACGCAGAGCGGCGGTCGCCGTGGCTGGTTATTGCTGGCGATTGATGACTTGCCTCCGCTACTGACCATGGAGCGCTTGCTGTTCCGCATGATCGCCCTTGGCTTCGCGCTGCTGACCTTAACGGTGATCTCCGGAATGTTCTTCTCGGAGCTGTTGTTTGGTAAGCCATTCCGCTGGGAGCACAAGACTGTATTTACCGTGCTCTCCTGGTTACTGTTTGGTGTGTTGCTGGCTGGCCGGCACTGGCGTGGCTGGCGTGGCAGAACCGCGCTCACCTTCACACTTACCGGTTTTGCAACCCTGCTTTTGGCCTATGTGGGTAGCCGGTTCGTGCTGGAAGTTGTCCTGCATCGCGGAATCACCTAGCCACACGTGCATTCACTGACGCAGGGCGCGCGAGCGCTCGTGTGCTCATGTTACGTGCGTTGAACACCCAAATCAGCAAGGCTCGTTCATCATAGCGGCGAAGTGCGCTGACACGTCTGCCCGGCGTGTGCCCCGACTTCCCCCTCCTAATTGATAAGCCTCGAGCTATGGTGCGAGCCTCGCGTATTTCCCTTGCTGGCCTGTTGGTATTGACCGTCGCCGCATTGCTATTGCTCGGTGGCTGTCGCGGTGTCGACGTGTATCACACCTACACGCTGGAAGGATTGCCTCAGATCGAGAAGCGTTTTGCCAACCTCAAAGATAAAAAACTCAAGAGAACCTTGCTGAAACTTTTGATGGTTCAAAAAATAAGAGTCTCGGTTCAAAATGATGCAACGAGCAAGGTCAGTATTTATCGGTCTTACGATATGTCGCCGGACTTATTGCTCGATTCGAGAGAGGTCCAGCTTGAGTTGCCGGCGGCTGTCGAGAAGCATAGCCAGTGTGCGATCAGAGATGAGCAGAACTGGATATGCGATGAGTTTGTCGCTACGCGTCTGGAAATGCGCAACGGTCAGCTTTATATTGCAGGTATCCGCCTCGAAAAAAATACTGCGCTGGGCCTATAAATATTCAGGGTTCAATAAATTAGGCGGGCGTTTGCCTGTCATTGCAGCGATAAGGTTGTCGGCTGCGCAGTAAGCCATTGCGAGCCGCGTTGAGGTGGAAGCACTACCAATATGCGGTGTGAGTACCACATTGCTGAGTGACAGAAACGCCGGGTTAAACGAGGGTTCGTTTTCAAAGACATCAATACCCGCAGCGGCAATTGTTCCGGATTCAAGTGCAGTGATCAGCGCAGCGTCGTCAACGATACCGCCGCGTGCGATATTCACCAGGGTCGCGGTCGGCTTCATCATGGCTAGCTGTGCTTTGCCAATCAGATGATGAGACTGCGCCGAGTAGGGCAGCGCAAGGATGATGTGATCAGCCGTCCGGAGGCATTCCTCCAGACTGAGATAGCGGGCATGATTTGCGGCTGTTTCAAGTGCGGGCGTTAACCGTGAGCGGTTGTGATACACCACCGACATGTTAAACCCGGCAGCGCGACGGGCAATCGCTTGACCAATTCGGCCCATGCCAATAATGCCGAGTGTGCTGCCATGCACATCTACGCCGAGAAAGTCATCAAACCGCCAACGCGTCCAGCGCCCGGCGCGCAAGAAATGCTCTGACTCAGTGACGCGGCGCGCTGCCGCCATCATCAGTGCCCACCCAAAGTCTGCAGTGGTTTCATTCAGCACATCAGGTGTATTGGTCACCATAACACCAGCGGCGCTTGCGGCTTCAACGTCGATATTGTTGTAGCCAACGGCCATGTTACATACAGCTCTGAGTTGATGACAGGCCGCGAATAGCTCTGCAGAAAAGCGCCGGGTCGAGTGTGCAAATACACCGGCTTTATCATGCAACTTATTAATGAGTTCGATTTCACTGTAAGGCTGATCAGACTGGTTGTGCTCAACCTCAAGCGACTGCGAGAGATAGTCAATGATCTCCGGAAAAGTGGCATCAGTAACAAAAATTTTGGGTTTCATGATGCGGCTAAGAAAAATGGTATGGTCGGATGCTTACTTCTTTCCGCATGCAATTTTCATGAACTTTGCACTGACGCTGTCCTTGGGTACAGCTCTAAACTCGATGGTATGTTGCGGAACATGCCCCTTTTTGTGAACTTCTCCTTCGCCATCCCTCTCAGAAAAGTGCATCAGGTACAAAGTACTGCGGGTTTCATCGTCGCAGTTATATAAAATTTTTTCTTTGCTCGACACATAGACGTAGCCGTCTTGGTGCTTTTTTGGGTCTCGGAAGTTGGTCATTACCCAAATTCGTGCGGTTCGCCCTGAGCGCTGTATCGATGAGTCATCATAAAAATATTCATCGGAATTGGTCGTTTTGCTCAACGGAACCCAATCAGCCCACGCACTCGACTGAAAGATCATCAACATGCACATCATGAGTCGTTTCATGGGTATCACCGTTATAAATTGCTGAGAGTAGGGCATGTTCTGATTGCCTGTGTTGGGCAGGCGCTGGCTATCTGAATGTGTCGTTGTGCAAAATTGAAACCATTGAATCACTGAGAGGGGGCAGCTCACCGGCAAAGGAAATTATAATAATAGCGTTTACAACTGTCGTGGCCAGCTGCTGACGACCTTCTGTTTCTCACTCTCATACGCCTACATTTACCATGCCAATTGATAAACAACTTGACAGCGTCGAGCACGAACTAAAGCGATTTGAAGGCCCGCTTGAGCGGGTTATCTTTGGTGCGCGGTGGCTGATGGCGCCATTTTATCTGGGTTTAATCGGCAGCCTGGCGGTGCTGATGTTCAAGTTCATTCAGGAATTGATTCACTTTTTTCCGCTGGTAGCCAGTGCAGACGAATCACAAGTCATCCTTTGGGTGCTGGCGCTAATCGATTTGTCGTTAGCCGGTAATCTCGTGCTGATGGTAATTTTTTCTGGCTACGAAAACTTTGTATCCAAGATCGATGTCGCCTCACACAAAGACCGCCCGGACTGGATGGGCACGGTTGACTTCAGTGGGCTGAAGCTGAAATTAATCGCATCGATTGTAGCGATTTCGGGTATTCATTTGCTTAAATCGTTCATGTCCATCGATCAAATCGATAAAGACAATCTGATGTGGCTATTAATACTACACGGGACTTTTGTACTCTCAGGCGTTTTCTTGGCGCTGATGGATTACATCACCGAAAAAAGTCACGCCTAAAAGTTATCTACCTACGATATAGTTTCAAGCGATCCGATGTATTACCCGGGCAAGCTCTGCGCTATCTGTGAAGCCAAAAAATCATAAACCGCACGAATGCGTGCGCTGGTTTGTAATTCTCGGTGTACGGTAAGCCATACCGGAAATTCCGGTAGCTTCAACTGTGTGAGTACCGCTTGAACAGCAGTCTCTGAGCTTAGCAAATAATCGCTCATGAAGCCTATACCCAGGCCCGCTCTGACGGCAGCCCATTGGGCATTCAAGTCATCACTGCGAATCGCGAAGCGCAAGTCTTTTGCCGGAAAACCTTGTGCTTCAAAACCCATCTCAATCTCGCTGCTTTGGTCGCCTGCAATCAAGTCGTGTCCGATCAAGTCGGGTACGCTGCGCGGGGTTCCTCGACGCTGCAAGTAGTCATTGTGCGCGCAGGCCTTGATTGTTATCCGTCCAATACACTTGGCAATCAGGCTTGTTTGGCTAGGGCGCGTCATGCGTACAGCAATATCGGCGTCGCGGCGCAGCAAGTTACTGATGTCGTTGCTCACCACCAGCACCGCGGTCACCTCGGGTAATACTTGGCGCATGTGCGCCAGGATCGGTGGTAATAAAAAGCATGCCACTGGTTGACTTGCCGTGATCCTCACCACGCCATTCAAGCTCGCGGTTGTGCCACTGGCCAAGCGCGAAAAACTGCTTGCGCCAGTTTGCATCGTTTGTGCGGCCTCGGCCAATGCCAGCGCATTTTGGGTGGGTAATAAGCCGCGGCCGGTGCGCTCAAACAGCACCACATTCAGCTGCTGCTCCAACTCGGAAATATGACGACCCAATGTCGGCTGGCTAAGGCCCGTCGCCCGTGCCGCCCCCAGCAGACTTCCTTGTTCCAAGGCAGCCAAAAAAGAGGGAATGAGCGACCAGTTAAAGTGTCTGTCATTCATTAATGAATATCTGAAAATCGATTTTATGCAATTGTGAAGTGCTTTATGTTTCACCACAATGGAGCAAAGCGCAACATATTCTTGGGGAAAGCATGAACAAGCGCCAATTTTTGCGAATCGCCGGCGGTGGCGTGATTGCGGCTGCGACCCTCAGCAGCTTGTCTGGCTGCAGCGCTGATCTACCGCCCGCAGCGGTGGCTGCTTGGACGCCGCCTGCGGAGGATTTGGACATTCGTCGCTGGGTACTTTCGCACGCTTTGCTGGCGCCACATGCGCATAATCTGCAATCGTGGTTGGTCGATTTAGCTGAGCCCGATACGATTATGTTGCGGCTGGATACGCGCCGCTTGCTGCCTGAAACCGACCCATTGTCGCGACAGCTTGTTATTAGCCAAGGCACATTTTTAGAATTACTCGATCTGGCAGCCAAACAAAAAGGCTACCGTGCTGAGATACATTTATTCCCCGAGGGTGAGTTCGACAGCAAATCACCCGATGGTCGACCAACTGCGCGCATTCGCCTGGCGCGCGATGCGACCGTGCAAACCGATCGCTTATTCGAACAGATTTTTCATCGTCATACGAACCGCGGGCCATATGAAAGCCGCATACCCGACACTGATGCGCGCGCTGTATTAGCTGAGAGTATCAAGGGCTATCCAGCCAAGTTCGGCATGGTAACGGCCAGCGAATCCAGCATACAACAGCACCGGGAAATCGCCATGGAAGCCTGGCGAATCGAGATGCAGACCCCACACACACTTATGGAGTCTTACAAGCTGTTGCGGGTAGGGCCTGAGGAAATTGCAAAGCACCGCGACGGACTCTTTATCAATGCACCTTTGGTGCGCGCCTTGGTTGCGCTGGGATTATTTGACCGCAGTAAGCCGTCGGCGCCTGATAGCGCAGTCATCAAACGTCAAATAGCAGAATTCAACGAGAAGATGGCAACTACGCCGGCATGTGTCTGGTTGACGACCTCAGATAATTCGCGCACCTCCCAAGTGAATGCAGGAAGAGCTTATGTGCGACTACAACTCGCCGCTACGGCATTGGGCTTGCGCATGCAACCCTTATCGCAGGCTTTACAGGAATATCCTGAGCAAGCAAACAATTACAAAGCGATTCACCAGCTTATCGTCGGTCAGGGAGTTGCTGACACAGTGCAAATGTGGACGCGACTAGGCTATGCGCCTGCATCGCAGGCTTCACCGCGCAGGGAGCTGCAGGCACTTATGGGTAAGGCATAATTTATCTTGTCACTACTAACGGGAAGTTGTGAATTTAAAGTAAAGGTAATTCAACGATGTTCAAACGGAAAAAATCCTTGCTATTACTTAGTCTGCTGGCACTTTCTCCCTTATCAAATGCAGAGTGGACGCTGACAGCTACATCAGGCGTTTTAGACGCTTACGTCGATTTCAAAGATGTCGTTTTAGATGGAAATTTTGCAAAATCAAAAAGATTGGTTGATTATCGAAAAGAGCAGAAATCAGAGAAGGGTGAGATTTATTGGTCGAGCATATCCATCTTCACCTACGACTGTACAAAGAAGCTTCAGCAAGTTGAGCGATTCCGATATACCGGCCGTATGGGTGGCGGCGAGCGTCTGCAAGACGATTTTTTCAAGAGCGATTGGGAAAAAGTGGTGGCGGGTACACCAAACGACAACTACATGGTGAGGGCGTGCGGCGGCGGAGATGGTTAGCTGTAATCTGGATTTTTATAGTCGTAGCAGAAAAAACATTCAATGCCGATGGATTTACGCGCACCTGATGCAATAGCAGCGTAAACTACTCAAACCTGTGAGTGCTTTCCTATCGCTCGATGTTAGTATTAAAAGCGACTGGTAGCTCGGCGAATTTTTCATGCAAATAGATTTTCGGAAGCTGGAGTTTCCTGATAACTTCCACGCCCTCGTTGTTGGTTCGAGCGGTTCGATAGGCGGTGCGTTCTACGATTACTTGGAACAATCGCCTGGATGTGGGCAGGTGCTTGCTATATCCCGATCTGAAACAGATGCCTTCGATCTTGAGACCCCCGAATCAATTCGGCATGTGAGCAATCGGTTGCATGAGCATGCGCCGTTCCATTTCATTATTGACGCGACTGGCGCACTAACAATCGACGGTACTGGCCCTGAAAAAGCGCTTGCACGATTAGACGCGCAAGCGCTGCAGCGGCAATTTATGGTTAATACGATCGGACCTTCACTGGTTCTGAAACAACTACTGCCGTTGATGGCCTCAGGCGATGCAATTTACGCAAAGTTATCCGCCCGGGTGGGCAGCATCACCGATAATCAAAAGGGCGGGTGGTATGGCTATCGAGCGTCCAAAGCGGCCTTCAACATGGTGCTGCAAACAGCGGCTATCGAATTCCAGCGAAAAAATCCGAAATTGCGCGTAGTGGCCCTGCAGCCAGGTACCGTGAGATCAAAGCTCTCAGAGCCTTTTCAGACAAATGTACGGCAATTACTCGAGCCAGGGGAAGCGGTGGCAGGCATGATGCGCGCGATGATGCGCCTTGCTCCAAAATCGGGCGCTCATTTCATTGATTACCAGGGTAATGAAATTCCTTGGTAGGTGGTCAGTCGATAAACCATTAAAACCGCGTAGGTGCTTCCCGCTCAAATCCTGGGTGGCGGTGTGCTCTATTCGCTAGCTTTTTGCTGGCCGAGCATTGATCGATCCAGCGATATTGCCACCTTTGCGTATCTCAAGGTCGCCGTAGGAAATATCGCCCGTCACTTGTCCGGTAGATTCAATCAGCAGAGACTGGTGCGCTGTGCTGGTATCCATCAGCTGGCCCGCTACCCGAATATTATTGGCGGTGGTGGCACCTGTGACAACGCCATTCCCGGTGATATCTACAGCGCTTGCACTGATCACGCCGTCGACTGCACCGTCCACCACAATCAAACCAGGCGCAGTCAAGCTTCCTTTTGCGACTACTCCTGAGCCAATGAACAGATCGCCTTTCGCATTATTTTCATTCATGAGACATCCTCTTTTCGTACGAAATTGCCCCGCCAACTATAGCAATGATTCATCTTGTGGGTGCATTCATGGCCCAAGCTCTCGCGGTGAGGCCTGCATTTCTGAGTTTAACAAAGGCCGGACCTGGTCCGGCAAACCCTCATGACCAAATAAACAGATATAGTCCTGTTGGGTACAGATTTTGTTAGCTATTTGCCTAAAAGGGGTGTGCAGTAGTTGCAAATAGTACTAGACGATTCGGTTACTGCAAATCGTTTTCTACGTGTCGTCAGGATGGCAGGCAAGCCCATTAGAAATCGATTAACCTCGAAGGGTCAGCTGTTTCCAGTAGTTTGGTCAATTCACGCCAAGTGAGGAGGCGCAATGAGTAACGCCAGAAACGCGGTCATGGATAAGTTTGGTAACAGCATGGTAGCGCTGTTTCATCGCATTGCGCTATTTGGTATTGGCGCGGCGACGATATGGGCGGCCGGCGTGACATTTGTCACAGTTTTCATGCAGTCACATGCCAGCATCGGCGACTTGCTGTTGTTGTTCATTTACCTGGAAATCGGTGCAATGGTGGGCATCTATTTCGAGACTAATCATATGCCGGTTCGCTTCCTGCTTTATATTGCGATCACGGCGCTCACGCGGCACATGGTTGACATCATGAGCCATTCACCGATTAACATCAATGAAATGATTGCGGTGGCGGTATCTACGCTCCTGATATCAATTAGCGTATTAATTGTTCGGTATACCAGTGCCCGGTTTCCCAGCAAGTCGGATGACATGGGCGCATAACGACGCCTGAACTCAACAACCGTATCGCTTATGCCAACTTACACCATCTCGGCTCAGCAGGGTCGCCTCAGCGACAATCAAAAATCCTCGCTGGCGGCGGCGATAACCGATATCCATTGCCAGCTGACAGGCGCACCAAAGTATTTTGTTCAGGTGATTTTTGTTGATGTACCCAAGAATAATTATTTTGTCGCTGGCAAGCTTCTTGCGCATGACAATATTTTTGTTCACGGACAGATTCGGGCCGGCAGGCAGCTTGAGCTCAAGCAGCAGCTTATTGTGGCCATAATGGCATCGACAGCAGCGATCGCCGAGACTGATTCTGCAAGTGTGCAGGTGTACATCCTCGACGTGCCTGCTCAGCAAGTCGCCGAGTGGGGGCGTATCTTGCCGCTCCCCGGCGACGAAGCTGGCTGGGACGCCGAAACCCCCGCCAGTATTCGTGAGCGAATGAACCGGCTGCTTTAACACCCGTCTCGCCGGGGCACTCACGGCCTTGGCGGGCCACGGAGTGTGTCTAGTAAAATTTCGTTTTGTAGTGTAAATTCATAATTACAGTTTCAGGCATCGTCAATTCTTCCGGGTTGCGACGGTCAATGTGCTTGCACTGTCATATCTCTTCCGCGCATAGGGTTGCTGATGCTCGCGCGTTGCTGCCTGTGCTTACTAAAGGAGTTGCCATGAATGCCTACATCGTGTCTTTCCTCGTCTTGGGCGCTGTTTTTGGATTGGCAAGTTTTCCGATCCGTCATTTTTTCAGTGAGGGCCCGCATAAAGCCGAAGACGCCGATCACCCGCACACGCTGGGAAGCCGGGTGTTTTGGGCGATGGTGTGCACCTTTCTGTGGCCGATGATGATACTGACTGGAATAAACTCCGCTTTGATTATCGCTAGGCGCAAACGGCAGCAAAGACTGATCGATGCATGAGGTGTTGAATCCGCAATAATCCGGAACATTAAATAATGCTTATCCGACGCTGCACCCCACTTTTTTTAGGCTTATTCATCGGCTACGCTGGCATCATAAATGCCGCTGAAGAGAATGCGCTCGCCGCAGGCCCGCAGCTAAAAAAAGCGATCGCTGGTAATACTGTGCAGGGTTCGATGGACGGGGCCGGGAAGTACACCGAATTTTATGCAAAGGACGGCACGGTGCGCAGCAAAGATTACCAAGCAAAGTGGTCAATAGAGGGCGACACCATGTGCTGGGTCTATACCGGACAGCCGAAAGATTGTTGGCGCGCGTCTATCAAGGGCAATCAAATCAAGTGGATCAAAGACGGCAAGGTTCAAGGCACGGGTACGATTGTGCAGGGAAACAGTAACCGCTATTAAATATCAAACAGTACACCAGATTGCGGCCGGGGCAGTGGCCATCACCGCTGGTTAGTACGTACATTTGATCACGGCGCTGGCAATCGAAAAACCACCACATGTTGCCAGGGCAAAGTAGAGTCTGAGCGCTCGAAAATCAAGCCTGCGTCTTGTGCTTCTTTTCTAACTTGCGCTACCGTCATGGTGTGTAATGTCTTAATGGGTACCGATTTGTCGTTCGCTCGGTACTCCACAAAGATCACCCGACCACCCGGCTTTACTGACTTCATCAAATTTTGCAAAAACTCTCGCGGAAATTCAAGCTCATGATAGACATCGACCATAATCGCCATGTCGAGCGTCGCTGGCGGTATATTGGGCGACGTTGACGAGGACTGACTAACCATCAACTGATTCTTGCCAAATTGTTTGGCTCGAGAGCTTAAGTAATTCACCATTTCAGGTTGAATATCAACCGCCCAAACCTGACCTTCGGGCTTGATGCGGTTCAACATCAGTACGCTCAAGCGTCCGGTACCTGCGCCAATATCACCAACTTTCATGCCGGGTTTTAGCTGCAACAGGTCGATCAGCTGATCCAGGCCTTCCTCGGTTTTTCGCTCAGGGCGTTCGAGCCACTCAGCACCTTCCCAGCCCATGATCTGAGCGATTTGGCGACCACAATATCGCTTCATAATTCCGTCGGGGTGACCAGATTTCAGCTGCTCGTATTGACACCGACTATTGCCAGCATCAATAGCGTGCACCTCAACCATAAACACGCCAAGACTAAGACTGAGCAATAGCGATGCAAGCAAGTTATTCAAACGATCGGAAATGAAAATCTTCATTGAAGATGAGGGCGTGAGGATGGATGAACACATTGAGTGCTTTAGTATATCTGAGGCGTCCGATCTGTCCCGTGCGACAGATCTATCCGGAGTAACCGATCTATCCGGAGCACCGCATCTATTCGAAGCACCGCATCTATCCGAAGCGTAGCGTCATTCATCTCATCGGCTACATGTCATGGCGTTGTCACATATTTCTATATAATTGGAAATATGAACAACGATAACGCTATTCGCGTTTTTTTGGCACTCGGCCAAGAAACCCGACTGAATATCTTTCGCTTGATCGTCCAGAGGGGCGATACAGGTCTCACACCCTCCGAGCTGATCGAAAAGCTAGGCATACCAAATGCCACACTGAGCTTCCATCTTAAAGAGCTTGCTCGCGCCGAACTACTGTTGGTTGAGCGCCAGAGCCGCAACCTGATCTACCGACCCAACGCCAAACTTGTACAGACTCTGAGCAGCTTCTTACTTGAAAACTGTTGTGGCGGGCAGCCTTGCGCACCACGTCGGAAAAAAATCAAAGGAGCAACCACTTGAAAACTTTCAATATTTTATTTTTATGTACTCATAACTCGGCTCGCTCGGTGATTGGTGAGGCACTTGCGTCGATGGACCCGAGTAAGCGCTTCGTTGGCTTTTCCGCCGGCTCTACCCCCGGCACCAACGTTAACCCGTTCGCCGCTGAAATTGCCGAAATGTTGGGCTATCCGGCAGCAAAACTTCGCTCTAAAAGCTGGGATGAATACGCCTTACCTGGTGCCCCGAAAATGGATTTCATCATCACGGTCTGTGACAACGCAGCCGGCGAGGTCTGTCCGATCTGGCCGGGTACGCCGGTAACGGCGCATTGGGGTTTTCCCGACCCATCGCAAGTGCAGGGGAGCGATGAGGCGAAGCGGCAAGCTTTCAGGGAAGTCATGCTGGGTCTGCGTAAACGAATTGAATTATTCGCATCGCTGCCAATCGAAAAACTCGATCAAATGAGTTTGCAGTCGGAATTACAAAAGCTGGGAAAAGTATGACAATTTTCGAGCGCTTTTTAACTCTCTGGGTTCTGCTGTGTATTGTCATTGGTATTTTACTCGGCCAGTTTTTTCCAGAGGCTTGCCAGGCAATCGGTGCAATAGAAGTTGCTCAAGTCAATTTGCCGGTCGGCTTGCTCATTTGGGTGATGATCATTCCGATGCTCGTCAAGGTTGATTTTGGCGCGCTGCATCAGCTACGCCGTCATGTACGCGGTATTGGCGTCACGCTGTTTGTCAATTGGCTGATTAAGCCGTTTTCAATGGCGCTGTTAGGCTGGATTTTTATCCGCCATCTGTTCGCACCGTTGCTGCCGAGTGAGCAAATTGATAGCTATTTGGCTGGTCTGATCCTGCTCGCTGCTGCGCCTTGTACTGCGATGGTATTCGTATGGAGCCGCCTCACCAATGGCGACCCATTATTTACTTTGTCTCAAGTTGCGCTGAACGACAGCATTATGGTGTTTGCCTTTGCGCCTATTGTTGCGCTGCTGCTTGGAATGTCGTCCATCGTGGTGCCCTGGGAAACGCTACTGACTTCAGTAGTTTTGTACATCGTCATTCCCGTCGTTTTGGCCCAGGTGTGGCGTCGCTATCTACTCGCCCGCGGCCATGAAAGCTTTGACGCCGCAATGCAGCGGGTTGGGCCAGTATCAATCGCTGCGCTGCTGCTGATGCTGATTCTCTTATTCGCATTTCAGGGCCAAGCGATTCTGCGCCAACCGCTGGTGATTGTTTTACTCGCTGTACCGATTCTGATTCAGGTGTTTTTTAATGCCGGCTTAGCTTATTGGCTCAACAGAAAAATGGGTGAATCGCATGCGGTTGCTTGTCCCTCTGCGCTGATTGGTGCATCGAACTTCTTTGAATTAGCGGTGGCGGCCGCTATCAGCCTGTTTGGATTCGAGTCCGGTGCAGCGCTAGCCACTGTGGTGGGCGTATTGATCGAAGTACCGGCGATGTTGCTGGTGGTCCGAATCGTTAATCGGAGCAAGGTATGGTACGAGAGGCCAGCTGAATCGAACGCGTGACGGTGATCAGATAACAGATTTATTAGCTCAACTTGGTGCATCAACCGCAAAGTGTTTACGTAACCGGGTTGTGGCGGTCAGCGAGTGATAATAAGCGAAGGCGAATTATTACTTTATTAATGTACATGCCCTACCGCAACGGTAGCCGGTCGTGTATATTGCAATGTCGTGATACTCGGAATAGCCGATAGGTCTGCTATCGACCGCTTTAACGCGTGCGGAAATTGCTCTCGTAACGATAGTGATTCGACAGGCTCAACCAAGAGTAATAACTAGGGAAATCCGATGAACGGAGTTATTCCATTCATCACAACGCCCATAAAATAAAACTCGGAGGCCCAAATGTCATCAATTGAGCAGAATTCTGATTCGTCCGCGGTGAAATCGTTTTTGAATAACGATACACCGGTGCAATCGAACTGGAGTGACACGCTTAAAACGAGTTCACTGAAGACTTTGTTAGCAGGTAAATCCTCGCTCACCCATGCTGACATGCTTGCGATGTTTAATGCCGCCGTTCCCGAAGGCGGCAGCGTGACGCCGGACTTGATGGATGATCTTCAATATCTTGTAAAGGTCAGCAAGTCGCTATTAGAGCCACTGGGTAGTACCAAAGCAGAATACCTAAGCTACCTGCTAGGACAAATTGTCAATGGTTCTTTGGCTAATGCGCAATTCACCGGCGGTGGACCATCGCCGCAAAACCTGGGTAATTTGTCTAGCGAGATGAGCAAGGCCGGTTTTGATCAGTTGTGGCAGAGCTGGCTGCTTGGTAGCGATATGCCGGCGCCGGAGTTTGGGGGCGACACGGCTAACCCCGCGGCCAAGCCACAGACAGGTACTTACGCAACTTATACTCAACCGCTTTTTACGGCTAATGGAGCGCTTGCAACTGAGGTGCAGCAAGGCGGTATGGGGGACTGCTATCTGCTTGCAGCGATGATTGCATTAACCGATACCAAGCCAGGCCTGATCGAATCGATGTTTGTGGATATGGGGACCTTCGGCGGGAATCGCCTCTGGGGTGTTCGCTTTTACGATGGCGATGGTAAGCCTGTGTGGGTAACGGTCAATGATAAGTTACCAAGCCGTGACGGTAGTAGCGATTTGGCGCAGCTGATGATCGGCAAGTCGGGTGACGCGGAGGGCGAGATCTGGGTGCCCATGCTTGAAAAGGCATATACACAGCTGAACGAAACTGGCGTCTTGGCGCGTAAAAACGCGGGCAAGAATGTGTATTCCGCCATCGAAGGTGGATTTGGCGATGCAATGCAGACCTTGGCAGGCGGTGCGCGCGTCGTGTCTTATGCTGACAAGGCCTATGCTTACCCCACCAAAGT
>VERA01000086.1 GCA_018882935.1 Burkholderiaceae bacterium
CGTCAAATCAGCGCTGATCATGGCCTGCGCGCTGATTCTGATTGCAGCAATTGATGTACCTTTCCAGCGCTGGGAATTCATGAAATCAATGCGCATGTCTATTCAAGACATCAAGGATGAGATGAAGGACATGGAGGGTCGTCCCGAGGTCAAAGCGCAAATTCGGCGCCGGCAGCGCGAAATGGCCAACCGGCGCATGATTGATAACGTGAAAGAAGCTGATGTCGTGATCACCAACCCGGAGCACTTTGCCGTCGCGCTATCCTACGACCCCAACGGTGATAGCGCCCCGATCCTGCTCGCCAAAGGCGCCGACGAGGTTGCGGCGCGGATTCGAGAGGAAGCGGAAAAACACGGCATAGAGATCTTCCGCGCGCCGCCACTGGCGCGTGCGCTGTACTTCACCACCGAGTTGGATCAACCTGTGCCGGAAGACCTGTACTATGCCGTTGCGCAGGTAATCGCCTATGTATTTAACCTGGCGAGTATCCGCCCGGGCGCGCCACCGCTGCAGCGGCCGCAACCCAAAGTACCTAAAAATATGCAGTTTGATTCGAACGGACAACTTGAAGAGGCCGTCACGTGACCGATCAGCAGCTCGATACCAGCAACGATATCGTCAGCAGCGAGGGGATTTTCCTGCGCGCTGCCGACCGTAGCCGCTTCGACTATGTGATGCGCGCGGTGCGCGAGAGCAGTCAATCGCTGGCCCTTTCCTCCAACAGTGAAGGCGTGCTCGACCACTACGGCCGGCTGGTGCTGGCCAAGTTACGTAAAACCCCCAGCCTGCAGGTCGAGGTTTTTCTGCCGCAGAATACCGAGCAGTTACTCGAACGCTTCAACCAGATACTGTCTGATATCTCGATCGAAGACGCGCGCAACCCCGAGAATCGCTCGGCGCCGCGCCGGGTGCTGTTGGCGCATGATGCTAAAGCAATCAGCCAGCGTGACCTGCAGCTGCTGGCGCGACTGATACAGGATTTCCCGGGCGCGAATGTGTCGCTGGTGCTGCTGGTTGATAAGCTCGGTATGCAACTGCATGAGCGCACACTCGACAGCATCGGTCAGCGCCTGTTGCGCTGGCCGGTTGAAATCCCGACCCGGTCTGAGGGCGATGCGCTGATTCAAATCGCGCGTGCTATGGGTCGCGAGGTTGAAGTAAAAAAAGTACTTACCGCGACGGGCTTCGCCGAGATCAAGATTGCTCCCAAACCCAAAAAAGAAGCCAGTACTGAGACAAGTACCGCTCAGGCGCGTTTCGAAGCGCAACTCGCCGCTGCGCGTAAAGAGCGGCAGCAACAAGAAGATCAGGCAGAGGCCGAGCGGCAGCGCCGTACCGAGCCCAGCTTTGATGCCGCACCTGCCGCCAAGCCGACCCCGGAAACGCCTGCCAAGCGCGGCATCCTGAGCCGGCTGCTTCGCTGGAGCGCGGCCCTGCTGCTGATGCTGGTGGTTTCGATTGGCGTGGTTTTGCTTGTGTTTGCCGACAAGGCCTCGCCGTTGCTGGCCACCTCCCCTATTCTTAAAGACAATCTGCCGCCGTGGGCAATGGATGCGCTGGTCGCAGTGGTGGGTAAACCCCCAACCGCCAAGCTGGAAGAACAAAAAGCGGCCGAGGCCGCCAGCGCCAACAACGCCGCTACGCCTGAGGCTGCCACCCGAACCGCACCACCCGCCCCTTCAGTTACGGCGCCTGCTGCCGATTCAAACAGCGTAAGAACGGAAACCGCGCCGGCGACCATCAAGACCGATGTTGCCAGCGCAGTGCCCGTACAGGCGGTAGCAAAACCCGAAGCAAAGCCCGACCCGGCAGCACCGTCGGTGGCGGAGGCTAAAGCGGATTCCAAGCCGGAGGCGCGGCCTGATACCAAGGCCGACACCAAACCGGCGGATGCGCTGGCACCGCGATCGGAGCGTGGCGTCGATCAGCTCATACGGCAAACCAAAGCCGGCAGCTTTTTCGTGCAACACGTGTCACTAGGGTCGATGGCAGAGGCGCAAGAGTGGCGCGCGCAATTCGGCGCGCTGACGAAGGCGATGATCGTGGCGGTCAACACCTCGGATAAGGGGGTGAAATTTGCCGTGATCTCGGGACCGTTCGCGACCCGTAAAGAGGCAGAAACCTATGCCGCGCGTGGCGGCATGCCTCCTGATCCGTGGCTGCGTCCGGTCAAGTCATTGCAGACAGCGCTGCTGACTGCAAGTCGCTGATTCGCTAATGTGCTGAGGTGAGTTGTGTCTGAAGAAAAAACACAGATATTTCGTGGCGACGAGCCGCCGGAAATGGCGATTGCCGACACCACTGAGGTTAAGCGCGCGCGCGCCAGAAAAGGTCCCAGTGACCAGCGCGCAGTGCATGACGCGGAGCATGGCGAGACCCTGCACCGAGAAATGCACGATACGCATGATGGGCATGTGGAGCAGCGCAGCCTGCACGATGGCGATGGCCTCGCAGACTTGCGTCAGCTGCATGGCAAGGATGTAGGCGAAGGCGCGACCGCCTTCCGTGATGGCGACGGTGCAGCGATATCGCGTCACATGCATGACGCCGACGGTAATGCAGACGGTCAAGCCAGTCATCGCGGCGATGGGCCCTCGGACGGCCGCCATCTGCATGACGCCGATGGTCTGACGGATGCGCGTCACAGCCACGACGGCGACGGCGAGTCAGACCCGAGGCATATGCATGACGCTGAGGGTTTGTCGGATCAACGCAGTATGCAAGACGCGCAGGGTCTGTCCGACATGCGCGAGATGCACGACCAGCAGGGCTTGCACGGCCGCGGCACGATCGGCGATGTCGCGCTGGAGGGCGAAGACGCAGACGCAGAGCATGATGCAGCGGCAGATGCGCTTGCTGACCAAACCGAGGCCGAGGCTGAGGTAATGAGCGACCCGGATCTGACGTTCAAGGTCGAGGAAGAGGCAACACCGTGGGCGTTATCGATTCACCTGGAAGAGCGTATTGCGAGCTTGGGTGAGTCGACCGCAAAAGTAAACCGGCAACTAGACCGCTTTGAAGAATCGATACAACGCTTGGCGAAACGGATTGCGAAATGAGCGACGACGCAAAAGATGATGGCACACCGGAGGTAAAGCTGGATGCTGCCGGCGGCTTCATGCCTGATCCGCCGCCGCCCTCACTGAGCCCGGAGGAAGCGGGCGTACCGGCCGAAAGTACAGACGGTGAAATAGAAATTGCGAACACCATGCCGGATGGCACGGTAGCAGTACCGCACGACACTGCCAAGCGCGCGCTGGAGGCAGTACAAATTCTGGTGGAGAACAACCGCGCAGCATCGCAGCAGCTCGAATCGCTGATGAGCATTGTGCTTGATGCGGCCGAGGTTGCTAACCGCTCTGCTTCTGCGGTCGCCACTACTGGTGGTCATGTCAACAAAGCCGCAGAAAAACTGATCGATGGTGCCAAGCGCACCTCGATGCAGGCCAAACTCATTCTCGGTATTACGGGCGCTGTTTTGGTGGGCACTGCGGGCGTGTTCAGCTTTATGAGCGTACAACTCCAAAACAAGGTTGTGCAGCTCGACGAGATGATGCTGGCAGTAGGCAAGCGCGCGGTTGACCTCAAGCGTCGCATGGAGAGTATGGATGATATTCATGCTGCGCTGGAAGAGTTGAAGTTAGCGCAGGAAACGACGCACTCGGTACAACAGGCGATCGAAGAAAAAATCGCCCGCATATCAGAGTCACCAAAAGCTGCGCCGCGTCCTGAGCCTAAGCCGGCGCCTGCCGCTGCCCCGGCGCCAGGCAAACCCGCTGCTGCTGCCGATAAAAAAGAATCTAATGCAGAGGCAGCCCCTGCACAACCCGATAAAAAAGCCGAGGCACGTGCCCGCGCTGATGCGACCAAAGCCGAGCAAGCCAAAATAGAGGCAGCACGTGCTGAGGCTGTAAAAGCCGAGCTGGCCAAGCTTGAAGCTGTGCGCGCCGAAGCAGCGCGTACCGAGGCAGCGAACAAAGAGCTGCTGCAACAGCTCACGGTGCTGGATGGCATGCTGAAAGATCAGTCGAAGGCAGTCAAAGACTTGTCTGGCCAGTTCAATCGCTTGCAAGGCTCGGTCTCGACCGTCGAAGGTGTAAAGAAAGATGTTGAAGCGCTAGCGCAGCAACAAAAGCAGCGCGAGAAACAAATGGCTGATGAACTCGCCGCTGAGAAAGCGCGACGCGAGAAAGAACTGAAAGACAAAGAACGTGAGCTGGCACGTGAACGTGAGCGTGCACGCGAGCGCGAAGCCGCCAAAGAGCGCGAGCTGGCGCGTGAGCGCGAGGCTGCCAAAGAACGTCAGGCAGCAGCCGAAGCAGCGAGAGCGCGTGAGGCTAACAAAGATCGCGTTGTCAGCTACGCTCGTGATCAATCCAAGCCGAACAGCACGGTACCGGGTACTAAGGTACCCTCGTACAGCACGGGCGGCGGAGCGAAGCCGGAATAATCTGTCTAAAACTGAAAAAAATATGCCACCTCAGGGTGGCATTTTTCCATCTGCTCCCGCACGTTCATATTCAGTTTCGTGACGGGCGGGAGTGTACCGTTGAGATAGACTCTCTCAAGTTGGTCGGCAAGATTACGAGAAGAGATATCCGAGATGAATTGCTTTGGATCGAGTCTAATCAAGTGTTCTTGCTCTCCGAGTGGAGGAGATTAAATCCATGAGCGAATTTTTTTATCCCAGGTTGATATCGGTCGACGCTTTAGCGCCTTACAAGCTAACGACCACATGGAGTACCGGGGAGATCTTGGAAGTTGATATCGAGCGCAACCTACGGAAGGTGCCCGCACTGCACAAGTTGTTATCGCCAAAAATTTTTGCAAAAGTTCATCTAGCCGAATGGGGCCAGGCAGTCGAATGGTTTGATGCCGAGCTAGGCGCAGATAATGTTTATGCATGGGGCAAAGAGCAAGCCGGAGAAGTCAGCCATCAGATGTTTGGTGGCTGGATGCATCGCAACGGGCTCTCGCTGAACACTGCCGCTGAGGCCCTCGGGATTAGCCGCCGCATGGTGAGCTATTACCGTACCGCACACAAATCGATCCCACGCGCCATTTGGCTTGCCTGCCTCGGTTGGGAGGTAACCCGGCCAAAAGACAATATCTTGCCGCGCAAGATACCTACGGCGAAAGCGTACGCGCGCGTTCACGCGTGAGCTGCAGCGAATCTACATCAGGGGAATTCTTCGCCCAAGTATCCATTCATGAATCTATTCATCTAATCGAACTTTTGGGCTGCATCGCCCCAACTGCAGCGAACAGTTAGCCTGGCAAGGCATGAATTAGGCCGTTGATTTTATTGAGATTATCAAGAAAAATTTCCGCCGGCACCGCCCCGGTTTTTCCCGGCACTGGTGTGTGAAGGTATCGAAAAATCTATTCAGTATCTTTGCAAAAAATACTCCGCCGTCTTGCCTGAATCAACCGCCGTAGGCATCGACTAGCACCTCGATGCGGCGGTTTTTTGCGCGGCCTTCGCGGGTATCGTTCGGCGCTACCGGACGCGTATCGGCCATACCACGCACCACGACTCGCTCGCGATCGACACCCGCATACGCGGTGAGGTAATCAGCAACTGACGACGCACGCGCACCGGACAAATCCCAATTCGAACGATAGCGTGCGTGGCCGCTCAGTGGCACTGCGTCGGTGTGTCCTTCTATTGTGATTCGACCGCCGGTTTTAGCGATAGCCTGACCGACTTTTTTCAACATCGGCGTTGCCTCAGGTGATAGATCGGCACTGGCTGGATAAAAACTCCCCTGCACTGCCATACGAACCACAATACGTTCACCGTCGCGCTCTACTTGTGCCTCACCCTGCTCGATTTCTTTTGACAGTACCTCGCGCAATTGTCGTATCTGGCGCGCCAACTCAGCGCTACGGTCAACAGGCTCGCCCTCGCGTACCTCAACCGGTGTTTCCACCTGCGCCTGCGCCTCTGCGATTCGCGCATACAAGTCAATCATCTCTTGCGGTAGCAAGCCGTTAGTTCGTGCGGGCATCTGAATCAGCAAGCGGCCATTCTCGGTGGTGACCTGAACTTTCTTACCGACCAGATCAGTTGACAAAGCTTTTTGTAGTTTGCCGAGGTCTTTGGCGAGTTGCTCCGGTATCGGCAGCTTCTCTTCGGTGGGGCCTGCGACCAGCTGCGTCTCAGCCGGTGGTGGTTCTACCGGTGGCGGCTTCTCGGCGCGACCAAGCGATTTTTGCAACGATCCACTGACATTCCGAAAATGCTCGGGGTTGAGATCAGAGAACGACAGCACCAACAAGAAAAATGCCAGCAACAGCGTGATCATGTCGGCGAAGGTTACTACCCACAGCGGAGAGCCATGACGTACAGCGGGGTCCTCGTCTTGCGCGGTGATGCTGTCGAACAGCGTCACCGGCATCCGCGCGGCTTCTTCTTCTTTTTCTGCGGGCTTCATCGATTCAGGCGTTATCAGGCGCTTCCGCTTCTGCCTTTTCCTGCTTCGGCTCTGGTAGCGCTATCGGTGCTGAATCTTCGTGCGGCAAATGGCCGAGCAACAGGTCTGGCAGTAAACGTGGGTCGCCACCTTTATGAATGAACAGCACGCCTGCCATCGCCATTTCATAGTTGCGCTTGACGCGCTTGCCGTGGCCGTTGATCTTTTGCACCAGTGGACCGATCACCACATTCGCCAATACCGCGCCATACAGTGTAGTTAGTAGCGCCACCGCCATACCCGGGCCGATGGTGCGTGGGTCATTCACACCGCCCATCATGATCACCAAACCGATCAGGGTACCGATCATGCCCATACCGGGCGCGAGCTCCTGCGCATACGCAAAAAAATCACGCGCCTGCTCGTAGCGGATTTTCATTTCGGTGATCTCGCGCAGCAGCGCATCTTTGAGCAGCGCATGATCGATACCATCCACCCACATACGCACTGCTTTGGCGATGAAGGGATCTTTATACTCGCGGTCTTCGAGCGTGATCATCCAACGATCATCGTAGCGTGCTACGCGACCAACGGCGATCAACTCATCGATCATGTCAGTCAGCGGCGTCGGTTTAGTGGTCAGCACCTCGCGCGCTGTGGTGTATGCCGCTCTGAACTCTGCCATGGTGCTCTTTGACAGCACCACCAGGAAGGTACCGCCGAACACAATAAAGACCGCCGGCAAGTCAAAAAACTGCAAAAACCTACCACCGGTAGCGATAGCGATCAGCAGCAAGGCGCCCAGCACTCCGATCAGACTGGCGATATCCATCGTGGTTAACCCTCAGTGAAACGCGCTCAGGCAGAGCGCAGTCGGTACTTGTCGATTTTTTCTATGAGCGTGGTTCGCTGCAAATTCAGTAGTCGCGCTGTCTTTGACACATTGCCATCAGCTCTGTCCAGCGCCTGCTCTATATAGGCGCGCTCGATTTGCGCCATACGCTCTTTCAGCGAAACGCCCTCCGGTGGCAATACGGTGCCACCCTGCGCCAGCATGATGATGTCTTCAACATCGTTACGCGCCGGCTCGGGTTTGGCCGACGGCATGTTGGCGGGCTCTTCATGCTGAATAGCGAACATCTGCAATACGTCTGCTGCGTGCTCTTCTTGTGGCTCAGAGTCGGGCAGGCCAGCGCGCTCTTCCTGCAGGCTCTGCAAACCTTTTGGCAGCATTGCGCGCGGAATCGATTTCAGGGTCAGCTTTTGCCCGGCAAACAAGGTCGAGAAGCGATGAATCAGGTTCGAGAGCTCGCGCACATTGCCCGGCCAGTCGTAGCTTTTGAGGGCATCGATCAGGTCTGCAGAGAAGCTGATCGCAGGCGTTTTATGTGCAAACTTTTCTGCGTAGTGGCGAGCCAAAATCACAATATCGTCACCCCGCTCGCGCAGCGGCGGTGTGCGCAGCGGCAGCACATTCAAGCGGTAGTACAAGTCTTCACGGAAACGGCCTTCCGCAATCTCCGACTCCAGATCCCGGTGCGTGGCGGCGACAACGCGTACATCCACCTCTACAGCGCGCGACGAACCCACAGGATCAACGGTTTTTTCTTGCAGCACGCGCAGCAGCTTGACTTGCATGTCCAGCGACAAATCGCCGATCTCATCCAGGAACAAGGTGCCGCCATGCGCTAATTCGAACCGACCGACACGATCGGCCAATGCGCCAGTAAATGCGCCTTTGCGATGGCCAAATAATTCCGACTCCATTAACTCACGTGGAATCGCAGCACAATTCAGCGGAACGAAATTAGCGTCGGCGCGCGGTGACTGGTAATGCAGCGCTTGAGCGACCAGCTCCTTGCCGGTGCCGGATTCGCCCATGACAAGCACCGTTGCGGTGGAATCCGCGATCGTATCGATCAGCTTGCGGATCTCTCGCATCGGCGGGCTGTTGCCAATGATGGGATTCGGCTGGCGCATGCGCAGTCTCTCGCGGAGAAATTCGGGGCTGGCCGACCGACGCGACACGCTATGGTGCGACTAGTTCCCCAATGTTTCCGAATTGAAACATAGGGGTGTCATGATGTCAACGCGATAAAAGCGTCCTTGTCATTCTGGCTATAGATATTTTTTCGATAATATTTTGATTAAGACCGATGCTCGCGAGCCCGCTACAATCGCCCGCAGGAGGCTTAATCATGTTGCTACACCTGCTGCTGCCGATCGGATTTACGCTCTCGCCACTGCTTGGTGGGTACCTCGAACTGCCATGGCTGACGTTGGTCCTGGCGATGCTGGTGCTACCCCTCGCCGAGTGGCTGTTTGGCCGCGTGAACGCGCATGATCAGGGTCGCGCAGATGCACTTGAAAGCACACCGAGCAAAGCACCGAACTACCAATGGCAGCCTTGGCTGCTACGATCAGTGATGCTGATGGTGCTCATTATGTGCATCGGCTTCGCGCTACACGCGCCCCACCTGAGCTCGGTCAGCTTCTGGCTGCTGGCCCTTAGCTGTGGCTATGTTGCTGGCGGCATCGGCATCGTGCTGGCGCATGAACTGGGTCATCGTCGACCACTGATCGATCGCACGCTCGCGCGCGCGCTGCTCTGCTGGATAGGCTTCGGGCACTACGCCATCGAACATAACCGGGGTCATCATCGTGCTGCGGCCACGTTGCCCGACCCTGCCAGCGCAAGACAAGACGAAAGTCTTTGGCGCTTCATGCCACGCTATTTTTTGGGTGTATTCATTCACGCAGTCCGGCTCTCGCGACAAAAACCTGGCTGGCTCAATGAGGCGCTTGCGCTGACCGGCGTTAGCACGCTGCTCGCACTCACGCTGGCGCTCTTTGCTGGCGTAGAAGCGTTAGGCTTCGCTGTGGTCACCGCGTGCACTGCGCAAACGCTGGTCGCTACCGTCGACTATGTCGAGCACTGGGGTCTGCAACGGAATATCATCGATGGCAAACCAGAGCGCATCGGGCCGCAACATATTTGGGACTGCGCTAACCGCATCTCCGATGCGCTGCTGTTTAATTTGCCGCGCCACGCAGCGCATCACCTTGAACCCTCGCTCGACTGCAATGCATTGCGACGCGTCACGGCATCACCGCAAATGCCGACCGGTTACGCCGGCATGTCGCTGCTTTCAGCGATCTGGCCGTTATACCGGCATATCATGACGCCGCGACTGCCGAACAATGCAGCACCATCGAACACCGTCGCGGCCCACGCCTGAATTTCCGGAGAGCTGAATTGAGCACCATCGCCGAGCTGCGCCGTATCCTGAAAAACAATCACACCATTGCGGTGGTCGGTTTGTCTGCGGATT
>VERA01000087.1 GCA_018882935.1 Burkholderiaceae bacterium
GGAGCTCACAAAGAAGAGCATCGGCACTATAAAAACGGCAAAGTTAATGCCGAAATGATATCGATGAAATCGCTACAGACCCACATCTACGACCTACTTGAAGGGTCGATCAACAACAAAGCCAGCCGTACCTGCGAATTTTTCATCGCGTCGGTGGTGGTGCTCAATGTACTTGCGATCATCCTTGAATCGGTACATGAGCTGCACGAGGCCTATGCCGCTGAGTTTCATATCTTCGACGTCGTTAGCGTCATGATCTTCTCGGTCGAGTATGTGCTGCGCGTTTGGTCGTATGGCGTGAAGTACAGCAAGGAAGAAGGCGGCAGCTGGCGCGGACGCAAAGAATATATTTTCAGTTTTTACGGGCTGATCGATTTCTTCGGCACCGTTCCGTTCTACGCGCAGTTACTGTTCCCCGGGCTTGATCTACGCGTGCTGCGTATCTTCCGCCTGATGCGTATCTTCAAGCTATCACGCTACAACAGCGCACTCACCGATTTGATCGAGGCGGTCAAAGCTGAGCGTGATTCATTCACCTCGGCGCTGTTCCTGCTGCTGATCTCTTGCTTGCTGTGCTCTTCGATGATCTACATCGCTGAAGGTCATTTGCAGCCTGAGGTGTTTCCCTCGATTCCGGCCACCATGAAGTGGTATCTGCTTACGATTATCTCTGGCTGGGGTAACGTTGATCCGGTATCTACCTTCGGCATCGTACTCGTCGTAATTACCCAAGTGTTGGCGATTGCGCTAGCGGCAATTCTGACGGGTGTAGTAGCTACCGCATACACCACGCAGGTTGAGCGACGCGAAGTCATGATGGAAACCGAAATCCGTGAGGCACTGGCCGATGGCATCGTGACAGAAGAAGAGCAACTCAAGCTCGAAAAATTGAAGCGCCAATTTGGTATGAGCGACGATCAGGTTGAGGCGATTCGTCGGCAAATTGAAGAAGAAAAAGCAGAAAAAGCGCGCGGCAAAGCCTAAGCTGCGTGAAACGATACCGGTACCGACGCACTCCGTCAGGGCCGAACGGGAGACAGCATGCTTGAATTTTTTCAGCAGTTGAACTGGTTGGTGGTTGGTCAGATCATCCTGATCGATATTCTGCTGGGTGGCGATAATGCGATCGTCATCGCGCTGGCCTGCCGGCACCTGCCCGAGCACCTGCGCATGAAGGGTATTGTTGGTGGTGCGCTAGGAGCGATTGTGCTGCGCGTGGTCCTGATCGCATTTGCCGTTACGCTACTCTCGGTACCCTACCTGAAAATCATCGGCGGTATTCTGCTGATCTGGATAGGTATGAAGCTGCTGCTGGATGAGGGCGACGACGATGAAGAGATCGACGGCGGTACGCGCTTAATGACCGCTATTAAAACCGTGATCGTGGCTGATCTGGTGATGAGTATTGACAACGTAATTGCAGTCGCCGCTGCAGCAGAACAAGCCCACGCCGATCACAAAATGATTCTGGTCGCGTTCGGCATTATGGTGAGTATCCCGGTTGTGATCTGGGGTAGTTCTATCATTTTGAAGGTAATGCACAAGTTCCCTGCAGTCGTCACGCTTGGGGCTGCACTGCTCGGCTACTTGGGCGGTGCCATGATCTCGCATGATTTAGCAATCGTCGATTGGACTACGCAAAATCTACCGATGGATCTGCTTCAGTTCCATGATATCGGTGTGCACCTCAGCCTCACTGGCACTATCGGCGCGATACTTGTTGTGGCACTCGGCGCTTGGGTTAGCAAAGACGCCAAACCCGCTGAGGAAACTGCCGGCGAAGAAGCCACAAACAAATCCGAGTGACACTCCAAGGACGACGCGAAATGGATCAGGAGATTCTTTCCGATCACCCGGATGGCCACCGGCCCTCATCTCTCTCGGGTTGGCGGCTGAAGTGGTACACGATTATCTTCGAGGCGGACACCAAAGCCGGCCAACGGTTTGATGTGTTGCTGATCTGGGCAATTTTGCTCAGCCTGCTCGTGATCATGCTCGATAGCGTGAAAGCGCTGCATACCGATTTCGAGACAGCATTTGACTTCATCGAGTGGGGTTTCACGATACTGTTCACTGCGGAGTATCTTGCGCGACTCGCCTGCAGCCCGAATCCGCTGCGCTACGCCAAGAGCTTCCTTGGTGTCATCGATCTGATCTCGATCCTTCCGAGCTATATCGCGCTGTTCGTGCCGGAAGCCTATGTGCTGCTGGATGTACGAATCCTGCGCCTGCTGCGCTTGTTCCGTATTTTGAAAATGACGGGCTATGTGGACGAGCTGCAATGGCTCATGATGGCGGTAGCTGACAGCCGCCGCAAGATCAGTGTATTTATCTCGATTATTTTTACCTTGGTCGTGATTCTTGGCTCGTTGCTGTACGTGGTTGAAGGACCGGAGAATGGCTTTTCGAGTGTGCCGATTTCGATTTATTGGGCGATCACCACGATTACTACGGTAGGCTTTGGCGATATTACGCCCCACACGGATTTCGGGCGGTTGATTGCCTCGATGATGATGATGTTTGGTTGGGGCATTCTGGCGGTGCCAACAGGTATTGTTTCAGCGGAGATGATCGCGCAGCGTGCGGTACGCAAAACCCTGTCAGAAACCACCACCCGCACCTGCCATGCCTGCACGACGGAGGGCCACAGTGCCGAGGCCAAGTTTTGCTTGCATTGCGGTGAGCAGTTAACCGAATACTTTGGCGAAGCGCCCGATCTAACGCCGCGTATTGCTTTTGCTGCGGCACTCATCTACATGATTAACGCCGATGGCAAAATCGAACCTCATGAGATTAGCCGTTTGGTGACTGCCCTGAAAAACGACCGCGAGTTACTGGAAATCGCCAACCGCTACACCAAACTGAACTCGATTGATGAGTTCCTGATCAATTGCCAGAACGTGCTCGACAAAGATCAGCAGCTGTCGGTGCTAGTGAATTTATATGACGCGATTCTGAGTACACGCGAACCAGCAACGCAAGAGCTTGAATTATTCGATAGATTCATGCACACCTTCGAATACAACGAGCAGCAGTTTGCGCCTTATTTCCACTCTATAGCAGTCAAGAACAACCGCGCACTGTTCCGTCATTAAAGCGCTCTCCCCGGCACTCATCTTTAAAGACCTTAATCTCCGGCGCAGTGAGTCTGCCGCTCTTGCCTGACACCTTAGCCCAAGGTGAAGAGCCTCTCAATTCTGATCAAGACCGAGTGGCCAAAAACACATAGCGATTGAGGCTAAAGAAATAGCCATCTTCTGCACCGATGGCGCGTGCATCGTCGCGCCATGCGGCGATATCTTGTTCGGATAGCCCATTGCGGCCGGCAGCAAAATTACCCAATAAGGTCATCATGCCGACACTGTAGGTTTGAGGGTCGTAAGCCAGGTTCAACAGTGGCACCACTTCGACCCTGATATTCTCAAACCCTGCCTGCTGCATGCGCCGCTTCAGCGTGCGCGGCAATTGTGGATGCGGGATGTGCTGATCCCAGGTTTCAAGTACACGGCGCATGCGGGCATCATCATGACTTGCCCATACCGCCGATTCCCAATCGGTATCGACTAGCGCAACCCGACCACCGGGACGCACCACGCGCGCGAGCTCACGCAGCGCTTGGTCAACCTCTTCCACGTACTCATAGACCTGCGACGCGAGTGCAATATCAAACTGCGCCGTAGTGAACGGTAGCTGCGTTACATCGGCCTGCTCAAACTTGACTGCCGCATAGTGATTGCAGCGTTGCTTTGCAATAGCCAGCATCGGTGGTGCTATATCGACACCCACTACTTCTGTTGACTCGCCTACCGCCAGTGCCAGCGCTTCCGTGGTCAAACCGGGGCCACAACCAATATCAAGTGCACACTCACCGTGCTTCGGCGCTAATAACGCCAATACCTTTTCTCGCTGCGCAACAACATCCGGTGTGAGGTACACCGCAGTCAAGATACTGGAAGCTTGTGCGTCAAATTGTTCTTGAGCGCTCGGTGCGGAACTCATTTCAGTCCTTTGATTAATGCAGCATGAAAGCGCTCGGGGTCTTGCATCTGCGGCGCATGACCCAGCTCGGGAAACAGTACCAACTCCGAGCCCGGAATCGCAGCAGCAGTACGGCGCGCCAGCTTGGGGTAATCGCCCAGCTTTGCTTTGACCTCGGGTGGCGAGATATCTTTACCTATTGCCGTACCATCGCGCTCACCAAACATCAGCAGTGTCGGTACCTGCAGCTTGCCAAACTCATACAGTACCGGCTGCGTAAAGATCATGTCATAGGTGAGCGCCGAATGCCATGCGACGATATCGCGACCCGGCCCTCTAAACATACCGGCGATCATTTGTACCCAGCGCTCGTACTCAGGGCGCCACTCGTTCACGTAGTAGGTTACGCGCTCATAGTTGCGAATGCGCTCGGCAGTCAGCTGCTGCTCACGTGCATGCCACTGATCAAGCGACAGCGTGGGTACGCCTTCGGCTTTCCAATCTTCCAGCCCGATCGGGTTCACCATCACCAGCCGCTCTACGTTCTGCGGAAACATTAATGCCATACGGGTAGCCAGCATACCGCCGGTCGAGTGCCCCATTACGATAAATCGCTTCACGCCTACCGAATCCAGCAAGGCTTTGGTGTTATTTGCTAGCTGCTGAAACGTGTACTGATACGATGCCGGCTTGCTCGATTTACAGAAGCCGATCTGGTCCGGCACGATCACCCGAAACCCATTGGCCTGCAAAAAGCGCATCGTGCCTTCCCAGGTCGCTGCGCAAAAATTCTTCCCATGCAGTAGCACCACAGTACGGCCATTGGCACGCTCGGGTTGCGCATCCAGATATGCCATGTGTACTTGCTGGCGCTGCGACTGAAACGCAAAGCGCTGTACCGGCAGAGGATAATCAAAACCCTCCAGCTCGGGCCCATACACCGGGCCTTCGTCGGCATTCGATACCGCATGACCCATAAGCAGCATGAAAGCCAGCACCCAATAATTCAGGTAGCGCATGACATTGATCTCCTTGAATCGAATTTTTATGCCGTTACGTTTATGCAGATTCTGCTGTGCGATGTTTACCGTTTTTCTTGCTGAAATTTATGATTTCCTGCAAACGTTTTACTTCAGGCTGCCTCAGGCGGCGGGCGACGGTCGGTAATGAACCAGGCTGCGAGTATGCCTACCGTCGCGCCAAACATGACATAAAACGATGGTGCTAATAAAGAACCTGTCGCTTTGATCAGCCAGGTGACGATCAACTGCGCAAACCCACCAAAGATCATCACGGCCACGTTATACGCCAGCGCCAAACCTGTTGATCGCTGCCGTACCGGGAACTGCTCTGCCAATGCAGTTGATATTGCACCAAAGCCGACCGCAATCGCGCTGCATAGCACGACCTGCATGGTGGCTAAGCGCATCAATGAGGGCTCGGCCAGCAACCAATCCATGAGTGGATAGGTCAGTACCAAATAGAGTAGCGCGGCCACCATCAAAACTATTCGACGGCCGATACGGTCAGATAAAACACCAAACAACGGAATCAGCACCGTCAGACACACCAGCCCTGCCACCTGCGCAGTAAAAGCCTCTTTAAGAGGAATATTCAGCTGGGTCTTGGCGTAAGTCGGCATGTAAATCAACACTACATAAAACATGATGGTTGATGACACTACCAAACCGAAACACACCAGTACATCACGCAAATGCTCGCGCAGCACTGCCAGCAAACCCAGATGCTGAGTAGCATCTTCTTTCGCGGCGAGGAACTCTTCGGTTTCTGAAAGATGGCGCCGCATCCACAGACCAACGGGCGCGATCAGTAAGCCAAACAAAAATGGCAAGCGCCAGCCCCAAGCGTCAATTTGTTCTGGTGTCAGCCCTTGCGTGACCAGCATGCCGGCGGTCGCACCCGTGAGCGCAGAAATACTCTGACCGACCATTTGTAACGACCCATAAAAGCCGCGACGCTCGGGCGGTGCGCTCTCAATCAGAAATGAGGTTGCACTGGCGAACTCGCCACCCGTCGCCGCGCCTTGTAGCAAGCGCGCCAGAACCATGATCGCCGGCGCCGCGATTCCAATGGCGGCGTATGTCGGCGCAAACGCAATCATCGCGGTGGCGATGGTCATGAGCAGAATGATTAACTGCAGCGCCGCCTTGCGGCCATGACGATCAGCATAAAGTCCAATCAGTACGCCACCGACCGGCCGCATAAAAAACCCAACGCCAAACGTGGCCATCGCAATTAACAGCGAGGCATATTCACTCTCAGCCGGAAAAAATAACCGGGAAATAATCACAGTCATGAAACCGTAAATCACAAAGTCGTACCACTCCAGCGCATTACCAATCACGGCAGCGATGATCTGACGGGTTCGCGTGGCGGCTGACATGTGAGGCTTCTCCGGCTTTGTTGATGAACGGGGACTTAAATGCTGTCTCGCTTAACCGATAGCGAGGCGGCAATGCTGCAGCTAGTACAAGGCGCACGGCACGCATCACCAGCGCCGTAAGGAGCCTAACCAGATAGTCTCTAGTTCTCGGTTAAACTCGGCGGGTCTTATTGTACGGAGAAATCGCTATGGCCCTGCTAATCATTGGACTCGTGCTTTTTCTGGGGGCGCACTCGACGCGCATGCTGGCCGATTCGGCACGCAGCAACCTGATCAGCCGTTTCGGCGAGAACGCCTGGAAAGGCTTGATTACAGTGGTCTCGATCGCTGGCTTCGTGCTGATCGTCATTGGCTATGGCCATGCCCGGACGTACCCCCTGCCGCTCTGGGTAGCGCCGCTGTGGGCCTACTACCTGACTATTCCACTCACGCTAATCGCGTTCGTGCTGCTGACCGCCGCTTACGTGCCAGGTAATAGCATCAAGGCCAAGGTCGGGCATCCGATGGTGGCCGGTGTAAAAACCTGGGCCTTGGCGCATTTACTGGCCAATGGTAATTTGGCCGATGTACTGCTGTTTGGTAGCTTCCTGATCTGGGCCATCACGAGCTTTGTATCGTCGCGCAAGCGCGATCGTGCTAACGGCACGACCTATGCTGCGGGGACTGCGGCGCGCACCGGCATCGCCATCGTCGTCGGTACGATTGTATGGGCCGTGTTCATGATGGTGCTGCATGTACGCTGGATTGGCGTATCACCATTGGGCATGATGACAGCGCCAGCTGCGCCAGCGGCAGAGCCGCCAGCGATTGTGGCACCGGCGGTGGAGATGGAGCCGAAGGCGGAGAGTTCAGCTACCGATGCCACGCCCAATAACGGTGAATCGCCCAAGGCAGCCGAGCCCAAATAATCTCGTGGCGTGAATTGTTCGCGCGACCAGGCCAAGACATATAAAATCGATCGGCAAGCGGGGTTAACTAAAACACAACCCCGCTCGATTCTTTCTCTCTACAGCTTCTACAGCTGGTTGCCCCCGGTCAAGTCTTCGAATACAGTCCAGCCAGACTAGCTCGTGCCGGCAGGGCCGGACTGTCGGTCGAATAACAATAATCAAATGGCATGGGCATAGAGACCCATGCCTGCACCTGGGAGGTACCTAAGCATGGCGACTGCAGCGGACGAGCAGGCACATCAGCGTAAAGCATCGGAGCTATTTGTCGAGGCGCTCGAGAATGAAGGGGTTGAGTATGTGTTCGCTGTACCCGGCGAAGAGAATCTTGACTTGCTGGATGCGCTTCGTACCTCGAAACAAATCCGCCTGATTCTCACGCGCCATGAGCAAGGCGCCGCCTTTATGGCCGCGACCTACGGGCGGCTGACCGGTAAAGCCGGCGTCTGCATGGCCACACTTGGCCCAGGCGCAACCAACTTCGCCACGCCCGCAGCGTACGCGCACTTGGGTGCTTTCCCGATGATCATGATCACCGGGCAGAAGCCCATCAAAAAATCCAAGCAGGGCCAGTTTCAGATTGTTGATATCGTGCAGCTGTTTAAACCGATCTGCAAAATGGCGCGCCAAATTGTGAACGGCAATACGATTCCGGCACTCGTGCGCGAAGCATTCCGTATCGCTGAAGAGGAGCGCCCCGGCGCAGTATTGCTAGAACTGCCGGAAGATATTGCTGCAGAGCCGTGTGATGCGCATCCGATTCCACCGCATCCCCGCTACTATGCCGAGGCCTCGGATGCGGTACTTCAAACGGTGGCTGACCTACTCATCAAAGCCAAACACCCACTGGTGCTGGTAGGTGCCGGGGCCAACCGTAAACATGCACGCGAAGCGATTCATGCCTTCGTACATCAATTGCAGATACCGTTTTTTACAACGCAAATGGGTAAGGGCGTGGTGGATGAATCTTCGCCACTCTATCTCGGTACTGCGGCACTTTCTGACGATGATTATCTGCACGCGTATATTCACCAAGCCGATTTGATTATCAACATCGGCCACGACGTTGTCGAGAAGCCACCCTTCTTCATGGAGCCCGCAGGTCAAACTGTGGTGCATGTGAACTATCGCGCAGCACAAGTCGATCAAGTCTATTTCCCGCAGGTCGAAGTGGTGGGTGATCTGGCGCTCTCGCTCAGTCACCTCACGCGCATGCTAGAAGGCAAGCTATCGGTTGATCTGACGCTATTCAATAAAGTCAAAGCTGATGTGGCACACCGTATTGCCGAAGCCGAAGATGATGATCGCTGCCCGATACTGCCACAACGATTAGTGAAAGATATCCGCTCAGTCATGCGCGACCATGACATCATCGCGCTCGATAATGGTGTGTACAAAATCTGGTTTGCGCGTAACTACCCGGCGCATCAACCGAATACGATTTTGCTGGATAACGCGCTGGCGACGATGGGCGCCGGCTTGCCCTCGGCGATGATGGCGTCGATGCTGCACCCGGAGTCGCACGTGATGGCGATCTGCGGTGACGGTGGTTTCATGATGAATAGCCAGGAACTCGAAACTGCCGTTCGCCTGAAACTGAATCTGGTGGTACTGGTGCTGAATGATGGCTCGTACGGCATGATTCGCTGGAAGCAAGCCGGCGCTGGCATGCCGGATTGGGGCCTGGAGTTTGGCAATCCGGATTTTGTGGCGTATGCGAATAGCTATGGCGCGCATGGTCATCGTATACAGAGTGCCGCTGAGTTTAAAACCGTCGTCGCCAAAGCCTTCGCCGACGGCGGTGTGCATCTAATTGATTGCCCGGTCGATTACTCGATGAATCGCAAACTGTTAATCGACGATCTGCGCAAAAACCACGCGCTGCACGCCAAACACTAGTTAAAGAGAACGTCATGAGCACACTTGAAGTCGTCAACCCATTCGACCAAAAACCCATCGGCAGCGTGGATCTAGTGCCCTGGAACAGCATTGACGGCTGGCTGGCAGACGCGCATCAGCTTAGCCGTGATCGCAGCCAATGGCTGCCGGTGCATCAGCGTATCGCCATCTTAAAAAACTGCGCCAAACTGATGAGTGAGCGCGCTGCAGAGTTGGCACATCAGATCGCGGATGAAGGCGGTAAGCCCTTGATTGATGCACGGGTTGAAGTGGCGCGCGCGATTGATGGTGTGGAGTTGTGTATCAAAGAACTCGGCCATCTGGTCGGCACTGAAGTGCCGATGGGTTTAACGCCTGCCGCAGCAGGCAGACTGGCGTTTACTACACGCGAGCCAATTGGTGTCGTGGTCGCTGTTTCAGCATTTAATCATCCGCTGAACCTTATCGTGCATCAGGTCGCACCGGCGGTTGCAGTCGGTTGCCCGGTACTGGTC
>VERA01000088.1 GCA_018882935.1 Burkholderiaceae bacterium
TATCTGACGCCCCGCCTCGCTGGCCAATGGGTTGGCCGACGACACCATCCACTTGCTTGCCTTTACCAGAGACTTGTCGGTAGAGGCAGTCGCAGCCTCAGGGGCACCATCAGCCAGCGCGCCTGAAGGTTTTTCTGCGGCCGCGGCGCCTGCTGCTAAGTGCAACAGCAGCATCAGCAAAAAAAATGCGCGCGAAGCAGTGCGTGAAATCATTGACGGCATGGGTATTTTTCAAGTGGCAGACCGCCAGGAAGGGCTGGGCAAACCGGCCTCCAAAACGTTCCGTTGAGCAATAGTTCCGGTATTATGTTGCAGAAAGAGCAGCGCTGAGCGCATCAGCTGATCTGCTCTCTGATCAGCACGATCGCACGGCTCAAGGCAAGGCTGGCACCAAAAACATCAGCCAGCGTTCGGCGAGGTAGCGCCAATGTCGTCAGCGGCTGCGCAAGCGTGATCATGAGGGCTTGATTTTATGATGCTGCGGTCGATTCTTATAGCTAATCAACTTGGGTAATCTCCATGGCTGAGCCAGCCGACAAACCAGAAGAAGGCGCCCCGGCGGAAGCCGCCGTACCCTTAGAACCGATCGTCAAGAAAAAGATGATCGAGGCCGGTCACGCCGGCGCACATGGTGGTGCATGGAAAATCGCGCTGGCCGACATGATGACCGCCATGATGGCGTTCTTCTTGCTGATGTGGCTGCTGGGCGCAACCACCGAAGATCAGCGCAAGAGCATCGCCGACTACTTCAAGCCGATGTCACACAGTATGGCGAGCGTGAGCAAGCTGGCGGGTACTGGCGGCATCATGGGCGGTAACTCGATTACCGACCCGGATGGCATGCCCTACGCCGGTCAGCAAACCAGCCTGTTTGAGCGCGAGACGCCGCGCCTCGAGGGCGGCAAGCAAAGCGGTGCTGGCGACTCCAAGGACGAAAAGAATGACATGAATCCTAACGAGTTGTCAGAGGCAGAGAAGCAGCGCATCGCCGCAGAGAACGACAAGAAGAACTTTGACAAGCTGGAAAAAGAAGTCAAAGAAAAAATGCAGCAGAACCCGCAGCTCGACAAGATCAAAGACCAGGTCAAGTTCATTCGCGAAAAAGATGGTTTACGTATCGAGGTCATCGATAAAGCCGACTTCTCGATGTTCGGGCTCGGTAACGCGCGCATGGATCCTAAAGCATCGACCTTGATTCGCGAGGTCGCAAAATCGGTTGCGGGCATGCCGAACAAGATTGCGATTCGTGGGCATACCGATAGCCTTGCCTATGATGACGGTGTACGTAGCAACTGGTCGCTATCGGGTGACCGCGCAGAGAGCACGCGCCGCATCATGGAGAGTGCCGGTATTCCTGAGAGCCGTTTTGACAAAATCGAAGGCGTGGCGGATACCGCGCCCTACATACCGAACAACCCGGCAGACCCACGTAACCGACGCATCAGCATCACCGTTCAGTTCCAAGGCGGCCCGGCAAGCTAAGCGCGTATTCATCATGGACAAACTCGCGCTTCTGCTGATCACGCTCTGCCTGAGCCAGGCTCACGCACAGACTGCGGCGCCATCGACTGCTTATGGGAACACCCCAGCCACCCCGGCCACCCCTGCAGCAGCAGCGCCGAAGGCCGATGCCAAGTCAGAGCCGCCAAAGACGCCAACAGCGCAGACTGACCCAGCCGCTGCGCCAGCACCCGCGCCCAAGCCCGGCAAGAAAGGTAAAGAAGAGCCGCCGCCACCGCCGCCGGTCAAGACCGGGCCGTTCAAGCCGCCTGGCTGTGCGGTCGCAGAGTTCAGAGGGATTGCAATCGATAACCCGGATGAAAAAACCCGTCGGGCAAAGGCTATTGCGTGGTTGAAGAAGAAAGCGCCGGATTGCTCGGCGGAGCAATTGATCGTGATGCGTAACAACCGGGAGCAATGGTTAGGCAGCGCGGACTCTGCAACGATTGCAGCAATGATCGACGGCTTGCTTGAGTCATTTGCAGAGACCAACCGCGACGTGGCGATACTGCTTTACGGTACTCCGCCACCACCACCCAAGCCAGACGACAAAGGCGCGGCTAAAAAAGGCGCCGACAAGAAGTAAATAGCAGTGCGGGAGTGCTTCCGGGGAGCGATTCCCCTCAGCGGTTCTCGGGAACGATTGTCGTCAGCTGAACGCGTCACCAGCGAGTGCCAAGCACACCCGCCAGCAGCGCTTTACCGCAAAATGCTGTGCGATCAGTCGCGACCCAGAATCAGGAATGATGGGATGACGGATTTGCCCCGTGTACCCGGCGCCAATCGCTTACCATCATTGGCGGCCATGCGTGCGCCGACCTCGGTATCGGAATTACGCACTGCGCGAAAGCGATCGAGAATTGAACCGCTGACTTTTTGCGTAAGCGGCGCTTGCTTGGTGGCCGAGCGCAAATCTGCCTCGCTTTCACCCAGCTGCTCGATTGAGCGACCAAACTCCAGGAAGTTTTCACGCACCTCTTTTTTAGAGGTCATCACAAAATATTCAGTGCCGAAAAACTCATGCGCACTAGAGCTGTGCATCACTGGCGGTGAGAGGAAAAACCCTGCATTGAACGACTTGGAGAAAATGCTTTCGTACGTCTGCAGATTATCAACTCTGCTTGGAACGATAACCAGCTTCGGTGGCTTTTTAAGGCGCGAATTAAAGACAAACGAGAAACGGTTTACAAACTCGAGCGTGCTGTCGAGTTCAACCCGTGATAATGAGCTAGGTACCAGCACCAGATCAAACTCAAACAGAAAATCCGGCGGCAACACATCGGTCCAGGTAAGGTCGGTAATCACTACCTCGCGAATCTCATTCGCTTTGCGTAGCGCTTCTTTCGCCTTCAATAATGCAATACCTGAGCCCTTGGCATTCGGTAAATCCACTGTCTGGCAGTCAATCCCGATTGGGTAGGCTTTTTTGACCCATTTTCCGGCAGTTGCCTGATGATCAAAGTCGATTAACGCCGTTTTTTTGCCAGATATATAAGAAAAATACGCGGCCAAATTCGCCGATACCGTACTCTTTCCTACGCCCCCCTTTTGGCTGGTAATCAGGATCTTGAGTGCCTTGCTCATAGTATTCCTTCGATTTTGTCGCAAGCCGTTGATTTTTTTGACTTCCACCGGCAGAAAAGTTGCCAAAGGGGAAGATTTGCCATAATATAACGACGAGTATAGGTGAGCTTATCTGAAATACCAAACTTTTTTTCATTAACGGTTTTCTAATACGGGAACTCACATATGGCGAAGCGGTCGGAAAAACCTACCATGATGCGTTTTGAACCACAAGCCGGCTGGAGCGAGGCCACCGGGCAGGTTATTTCCCTGAATGAGCACGTGCGCGAACTACGCGACACCCCACCTGATCTTCCAGACCCCTCTGCGCTTGAATCTATACCCACTGACGCATTAGTGGATATTGGTGAATCAATGCAGGAGGTTTTCGAAAGCCTGAAAATCAGCGACCCGCGCTTGCAAGCCTGGACGCAAGTGAATGCCGCTATTCGTTTAATCAGCGGCAAACTCCAGGAAAGAAAAACCCTGCAAGACCGTATTGCCACACTGGAAACGGAAATCGAGGGCGTGCGCAGTCTGGCGGCCGAGCTAGTGAGTAATGCCTACCGCAGCGAACAAGAGATTCATGAAACCTCCAAGCTGCGAATGCAGATTGCCGAGGAATTAAGCCAGAAACTCACCGTCGCGTTGAAATCCTGAACCTGATGAGACTACGCGTCCGCCTGCCCGCTGCTTTGCTCGCCCTCAATTGGGTCTTATTTGCCTTGGCATTTATCTGGACCTGTAAAGCGCAAGAAAATCTGCTGTGGTGGCTGCGGCTGGATTGGGCCGGCTGGTTAGGCGAGTTGCCGGAGCTAATGCAACTCGGTACCGTATCGGCCAGCACGGTGTGGATACTGTGGCTGTGCCTAACACTGCTACTCACCGCCGCTTGGCTGGTGCCTGGCGCTTCCAGACCAGCCACGGCCGAAAAGCCCACCAGCGCCGATGTGGCAAGCCGGGTTGCCCCGAGCATCGGGCCAATGGTGGATGCGGATCCGGCTCTCAAAGAAAAACTGCTTAGACTGCATCAGTCGCTAGACAAGCTCTAGCAACCTGCGCGCAGCGGCACCGACGTAAGGGGCACTGGCATCAGCCGCGCTCACCTAACGCTCACAGCGGCTTACTGCTCCTCGACGTACTCTTGCACACGCCTGCCATTCAGCGGTTGCGCAGGGCGGGCGTTCGACTTGTATAACTCCTTGAACATCGCTAGCTGCCGAAAAGACACCTCAACCGTCTGCCGCATCACAAACCATTTCACATCTTCCGTACAAGGTGGTGTGGTCAGCGAACCCATATACGTAAAGTAGGCCGGGTTGACCGGCAAAATCTCTGCTGGGTTAAAACTTTCCAGTTGCTCATTGAATGAATCTGTTTTGGGTAAGCGCTCAAAAATAGGTTTTAGCGCCTTGTTCTCTTTACCCAGCTTGAAGCGAATCGCTACTACAGCGGTACGGGTGTCGCCGGCGCGATGAATCAGCTGTACTGACATCGGCGTGGCCATACCATCAATTTTTTCTTCGCTTGGCGCGTGAAACACCATTTGTACCAACTTGTACTCAAGCCCATCAAGCCGTGCGCCGCCACTGGTGGTGAAGTTGACCTGTATGGTGTTGTTTCCATTAACCAGGGTAAGCGGCCCGGGTGCGTAATTGAACATGATGGGCTTCAAGCCACCGCGCTCGGCAACCTGAGTGTCAATATCAATCGGTGACTGCCGCTTGCCGGTTTGACAGAGACGAAATTTTGGATCGACCTCGCCCCATTTTGTTGGACCGGTGTCGCCGTCATAGCTCCACAGCGGCGCGCGGGGTGAGTGCTTGGCACCGGGCGATGGCGGGCGTGGCGGCGCAGCGGGCGCTGGGTCTTTGGCCAGTGCTGGTGCCGCTAAAGTAGCAGCGATGAATAGTGGCAGGGCTAGGTGTTTCATGAACTCTTTTCTCCATCCACGCAGCGTGATGGGCGGCATTCTAGCGATATTCGGATATCGGCACTTGGAGTGAGAACATTAGCCACGCTTGGATTCGTTCACCCAGCCTGCCTGTAGCCAATGCGCATAGTCTGGCAAAAAAGGCCACGCGATTAAGCGGCTACGGGTGCCAACCGGGAATACCTCCGAGGTGAGGTGGTCCACCCAGTCTGGTTCACCGCCCACCTGCGCCAGCAGCCGATGGTGCAGCGGCGTACCGCTCAAACCATCCGCCACCAAACCATTCGGCTCACGCAATGCGTCGAATTGCGTTATCGGCGAGACGGGTAACTTCAAAGGGTTGGTAGGGCCCGAAAACAAATCATGCACGCTGCCCCAGTCGCGCCCTTTGAGTTGTTTGGCAATACGCGCGAGATCAGCTTCAGCGCGCTCGATCTGGCGTATGCGGAACAGATGCTGTCCCAACACGTTATCGAAAAAAATCGAGGCTTTGGGGTGCCGTTTCAAGAGCGAATCCAAACTACCAAGCGCGTCGAAGTCAGCGTAGTGCAATTCAGTGCCGGATTCGCGCAAAGCACGGCCATGGTTCCAACGAAACAGCCGGTGTGCGTACGGGTCGAGATCAATCAGGTCAATACGCGAGAAGCGCTGCAACCAAAGACTAGACATCATCCAACCAGCGCTGCCGCCTATCAGCAGCAGATGACGTGAAGCCGGTTGCGTAGTGGCTAGCCAGTCCGCAATCTGGCGCGTGGTGTCGCGCCACTGGCCTCGCCGCCATAGGGCGCGTAAGTGCCAGCGCAGGCCGCCGGAAGTATCGAGTGACTTAGGCAAGACAATCCACGTGGTTTATTCAGCAAGGACCAGGCCCTCGGTCTTGGCCAAGCCAATCACCGCCGCCGAACCGATGAATTCAAGCCCGAGGCGCTTGGCTTCCGGCAGACCCAGGCGATCATCCAACAAATTGCCCCCTTAAAATCATCTCGGCAGACAGCGGCTTCCACGCCGTAGATGCTTGGGTTTACCCTAGCCATGTTCAGCAACCCAGTTCTCGAGTTCTAACGCAGGCACCCGCTCAAACTCCGGGGCGTTATTCGTCACCAGCACCAGCCCTTCGCTACGAGCGTGCCCAGCAATGTGGAGTTCATTCACCCCGATTGGTTGGCCGAGTTTTTCAAGCGCAGCACGGATGGCGCCATAGTGCTGAGCGGCCTTCGCACCGTAAGGCAAAACCTCCAGGCGGCTACAAAAGTCTTCGATGACCGATAAATTTTCGCTCACACGTCCGCTTTTTTCTGCGCCGTGCATCAGTTCGGCCAGCGTTATCGACGAGATCGCCATGCGGCTGGCGTTAGCGTTAAAAGTAGCGAGTACCTCAAGCGGGCGACGCTTCAACACGTAGATCACGATATTCGTGTCGAGTAGATATCGCAGCATCAAAGACCTTCGCGCTCCGCTTGCTGCTGGGACGCACGCTCGGACAGAAAATCATCACTGACACGCGGGCCGTCTAAAAAGAAGCTGTCCCAGGACTGCCCGAGGGGGGTGATGATGCGCTCCTGACCTTTGGCCCGTATTTCCACCTTGCGGACCCCCTCCGGCAAGCGCACGTCCAATGGAAGCCGGACAGCTTGGGTGCGGTTGTTGACGAAAACGGTGCCGATAGACATGGTGAGCTCCCCATATAAAACTATATGGCGAGTGTATATGGCAGCGAAAGAGTAGTCAAGATGCCCCGCGCTGGGATAACTTTCCGAGGTGACACACACCCTCACCCTCGCCCTGATCGCCGCCTACTTTGCGTTTGTACTCGGTAGCCTGATCCTGCGCGGCCGCGAAGTCTCCGGCCCATGGTGGTACCTGCTGCGCAGCTTCTTCCCTAACTGGCGCTTCTACCATGGCTTTGGTTCGCAGCCACGGCTATTCACGCGCTTGCAAACACCAGACGGCGAATGGACCGAGTGGCAGATGTTTATGCCACGTGCAAAGTTTGCCGTAGCAGACTTGTTTCATAACCCGCGAAATAACCTGCTGCTCGCCAACCAGAACCTTGTCGACCATCTTGCGTTTGATATTCAAACACTGCCCGACGCAGAATCAGCCAGCAAACTTGTCAGCTACCAAATGGTGATGCTGCTGGCGCGTAGCCTGCTGCAACAACAAGGCGTGGGTGCGTCGCTTGGGCCAGCCGGCTATCGCTGGCAATTCAAAGTGCTGCAAGTACCGCCGCTGCAAGCACCCGATGACTCAATGACGATACTGGTATCGCCAGTGCTGCAGGCCTGAGATGTCACCACTCTATTTCGCCGTACGCGCTTTTGAGTGTCTGCTCGCCACCAGCCTGCTGCTTCAGACGCTGGAGTTTCTGAGACTACGCTCAGTCCAGCAAACGAACGGCCTATGGCGTTGGCGTATTCAACGCGGTGACCTCGCCCATGCCTCTGCTCCGTTGCAAAAGATATTTGATTGGCTCTACAGTGAACCCATACACAGAATGCACTTGTTGCTGCGCCTCGCAGCAGCAGCGAGTTTATACATGGGTAGCAGCATCGTTAGCGCTACGCTTTTATTTTTTAGCACTATCGCAGTCTTGATCCGCTGGCGCGGTGCCTTCAATGGTGGCAGCGATTTCATGACCGTCATTGCCCTCACCGGCTTGATGATTGCGCACTGGGGGTCATGGTTGGTTAGCCCGGTACTGGCGTGGCAAGCAGGCTTGGGCTATGTATGCCTGCAGACGATGACGTCGTACTTCATCTCGGGTGCGATCAAGTTGTTTTCAAAAGAGTGGCGCAATGGTATTGCGCTGCCCTACTTCCTGGATGGCGGCATCTACGGCCCGCTGGCGGCAGACAGTGTATTTCGCAAGCGATCGGTCGCCATCGCCTGCTCGTGGGGCTTTATGTTGTGGGAGTGTGCGGTGCCGATCGTGTTCCTGGGAACGAGCGTCGCGCTGCTGTACTGCGCAATCGCGCTGGTGTTTCACTTGCTCGTGTTTGCTTTTTTTGGATTGAACCGCTTTGTGTGGGCGTGGGTGGCGAGTTTTCCAGCCATGGTTTACTGGGCGGGCTTTTACTGATTAATCCAGAATTGGCGGGGACACTGATCGCTGATAGCTCTTTATCTTAATTTTCATTTATTAAATAAATTGCCAAATTTTTAATTTATAGGCCTGAATTTGATCCGTTCCGGAGTCAATACCCTGCCCGCGTCCAGATAATCTAGCCCCACCCACCGGCACTTTCTGATACATTATCTTCTATAGTTCCGCCAATTAAAGTATCGTATTACAACGGCATTTAACCTTATCGGGAGACGTCTATGTCCCACCCCCTGCTCGACAAACACCGCGCCACGCTCGACGGCGCACTGCAAGCCATTCAGTCTCGTGAATACTGGTCACCCTATGGCGAGCACCCAAGCCCACGCAACTATGGTGAGGGTTCGGATGCTGCGGGCAAAGCCGCGTTTGATGCGCTGCTCGGCAAACGCTTCGAGCTTGATCAGCCTGGCGTGCAAGGCTGGTATGACCAAGAGACTTCGCCCTATGGCGCTGCCTTAAATGTGTCTTACCCGGTGTGCGACCCGGATGCATTGATTCACGCAGCGCAAGCTGCTATGCCGGCGTGGCAAAAAATCGGTCCCGAGGGTCGCACCGGCATTTGCCTTGAGATTCTTGATCGCCTCAACAAGCAAAGTTTTGAATTAGCGCACGGCGTGATGATGACCTCAGGCCAAGGCTGGATGATGGCGTTTCAAGCGGGTTCGCCGCACGCGCAAGACCGTGGTCTTGAGGCTGTGGCGCACGCCTGGCGCGAGCAGAGTTTTGTGCCGAGTGAAGCCCATTGGGAAAAACCCCAAGGCAAGAACCCGCCGCTGGCAATGAAGAAGCATTTTGAAATCGTCGGGCGTGGTGTGGCGGTGGTGGTGGGTTGCAGCACCTTCCCCACTTGGAATACTTTCCCCGGCTTGTTTGCTGCACTCGCTACGGGTAACGCAGTCATCATTAAACCCCATGAGGTGGCGATATTGCCGGTGGCGATGACGGTGCGCACCGTACGTGCCGTGCTCGCTGAAAATGGTATCGACCCCAACCTCGTTTCGCTGTGCGTGACTGAAAAGCGCGAAGCCACGCAACATCTGGTCACGCACCCAGCCGTGAAGTCGATTGATTTCACCGGTGGTAATGCATTTGGGCAGTGGCTGATGGATCATTGCCGCCAAGCGCATGTTTATGCCGAGCTCGCTGGCGTGAATAACATCGTGATTGATTCGACCGACAGCTACAAGCGCATGTTGGGTAATTTGGCGTTTACGCTGTCTTTGTACTCGGGCCAGATGTGCACAACCTCGCAGGCTTTGTTTGTGCCTGCGGGTGGTATTGAGACTGATGAGGGCCACAAGTCTTACGATGAGTTCTGCACCGATTTAGGCAATGCGGTCAGCCATTTCTTGGCGAAACCCGAAGTCGCATTGGCGATTCTGGGTGCGATTCGTTCACCCGATACCTTGCAACGCATCGCGCAAGCAAATAGCGGCAAACTCGGCAAGGTCGTGCTCGCCTCCAACAAACTGGACAACCCCGATTTCCCGCACGCGAACGTACACACACCCGTACTGCTAGCGTGTGATGCCAGCGATGAAGCGGCGTATGGTCATGAGTGCTTCGGGCC
>VERA01000089.1 GCA_018882935.1 Burkholderiaceae bacterium
AAGGTTGAGTCCTTCCAAAAAGCGGAGTCGCCATGGGATATGGCTTTCCTTGCTGATGGCACCATGTTCTTCACCGAGAAGTGCGGCGGCCTGTCGGTACGTACAACTTCCGGCGGCGTGAACAAGCTGCTTGGCGTTGGCGGCAGCAGCGGCTACAGCCAGACCAAGGATGACTTGTTCTGCGATGGCCAGGCGGGTGTGCTCGGCGTTGCAGTTGACCCTGACTTTGCGTCGAATCGGTACATCTATCTGATGTCCAGCTCGCGCGGCGACAACCGCACCTATGGTGGCTACAACAACATCGTGATGCGCATGAAAGTGAATTCTTCGCTTTCCGACGTATCGGATGTTAAAGAGATCATCAACGACCTCGGCTACAAGCCGAAGAAGTCGAACCACCCATTCGGTGGCCCTGGTGCGCACAACGGCGGTCGTATCCGTTTCAGCCCAGCTGACGGCTTCCTGTACGTGACGATCGGTGATAACCACAATGGCCCAGGCCCACAAAGCCCAACCGAGATGCGTGGCAAGGTCTTGCGCGTTGATCGTGACGGCAATGCAGCGCCGGGTAACAACCCACCGTCAGGTTTTGACAAGCGTGTCTTCACCTACGGCCATCGTAACCCACAGGGCATTACTTTCCGCCCAGGTACCAACGAGCCTTACACCTCGGAGAATGGCCCATGGCACAGCGATGAGGTAACCAAGCTGGTGAATGGTGGTAACGGTGGTTGGGATCCGCGTGACAACGTCAATGGTCGTCCGGCATGCCCAGACAGCTACTGCGGCTACTCGCCAAATCAGATGGGTGCTATGGCTCCGAAAGACCGCGCAGCGTTCATGCCTATGACCGACCTGAAGGCCTACCCAAAAGCGATGAAACCAGCATGGAACAACAATGGTTTGTCGCAAGGTATGTGCGGCAGCGCCTGGTTGGTTGGTAAGCAGTGGGGTAAGTGGGAAGGCCGTCTGGCAGTGGGTTACGCTGGTATCGGTATCCACGGCACACCAACGGGTAACCGCATCGACATCCTGGACATTTCCAAAGACGGCTCTTCAGCCAAGCGTGAAGAACTGTCATGGCCAGGCGTTGCTGGTCGCTTCCGTCACCTGACACTGGGCCCAGACGGTGCTCTGTATGTGGGTGATGAGGCCGCCAACATGATCTACCGTGTTACACCGGAATAAGTAGCGGTTGTGTCTAAACGCGCTGCCTTCGGGCAGCGCGTTTTTTTATGGAGATATTCATGCGTCGCTTTATCGCACTACTGCTGTTCTCAGGTGTTGCTGTTTTCGGCAAGGCCATGGCTGAGGACACTGAACCACTCAATGGCTTATTGCTAAAAAATCAGTGCTTGGCTTGTCATACCATTGATAAACGCAAGTATGGCCCTGTCCTGAGAGAAGTCGCTGCTAAATACGCAGGTGACGAATCCGCAGTCGCTAAATTGGCTACCAAGATCAAAGCCGGTGGTACTGGCGTCTGGGGCGAGGACATCATGCCGCCACAGGGTCATGTGTCTGACGCTGACGCGAAGCAGCTAGCCAAATTGATTCTATCGCTCGAGCCGAAGAAGTAAATTCTGGGTGCTGTTGCCTGCGCTCTTTTGTCTGGCGGTCGCAGGGAGAATGAAGCGGATGAGCTAAGCGCATGTCTTGGCTCAACCGTCCTCACCGCCAGGGCACACAATATCAATAATCGCGGCGCCGACGCTGTTTGGTGTAATGGCGCTCCATTCCCTCGCTGCCTTATTCAGATCGGCCGGCGTAAGCTCCTTGCCCTTGGCCCAAGGCTGATCAAACCACTGCTCTTTCAATACCCTAAGCTTTCGGTTCTGGCAGTCATATTCGGCCAAGGTTTTTACTGAGCGGGTACCCGCATTGCCGGGTTCAAGCAAGTTCCCGAGCTCCCATACCTGACGCATGATCGCCATCGGTCCGCTTTGTTTTACCGTATCGGGGTCAATATATTTTTCAAATTTGAGTGCACGTGTATCACCGACCTTCACCCACTCGGCCGAGGCCGTCATACACATGGGTAAAAATATGAGGGGCAAGAGTTTGCGCATAATGAGCTCATGGTTTGTGTGAACACAGCGAGCGCTGTGCCGAAGTCTGGAAATTAGCATGATCTGTCGACCAGAGCTTCGACTTCTCTTCGCTACCCGCCCAATTAGACAATGATGGCTTGGGCATGTACTGCCACTGTCTTATTTTAGAAATCGATATAATGTGGTGAGCTTAATCAAGCCCAAATCGGCAACTACCGGCTTCGGGCGATGTCATTCACTTTGGAAGGGATTCAACATGGCCGCGCTTGTCACTCGCCACACCGAAGGTTTCGCAACCGCACCACAGGTTAGCCCGCATGATTTGGCGGAGATCGCGGCTATGGGTTTCAAGACGGTGGTCAATAATCGTCCGGATGGTGAGGGTGGCGCAGAGCAGCCGAGTAGTGCCGAAATCGAGGCAGCGGCGCAAGCAGCAGGTTTGAACTACGCTTATCTGCCTGTAATCAGCGGACAAATTACCGAGCAGCAGGCGAGAGACTTTGCGCACTTGCTCGCGCATTCACCCGGCCCGCTGCTGGCGTTCTGCCGTAGCGGCGCACGGTCGCAGAACTTGTATCAGCTCGCTGCCATGGTTGCCGCAGCCCCTCGCCAGTAAGCATTAGCTTTGGCACGAGGAGAGCGTCAGGATTTTTGCTGTTGACGTATTTCACTGGCGCTGGCCAGTCGACATCCAGCACGCTCGATGCGCTGACGTGCGGCACGAACCTGATCGATATTGCTGACCGTGTGGCCGAGCGGCGCGTCTTCCAGCCCAACCCGCACATGACCGCCCTGTGCCACCGTGTGCTCGATCAGTGCATCAATTTTTACACCCAAGCCTGCAACCATCCACGGAGAATCCGGCGCCTCAATCGCAAGTAATTGGGTGTACGCATCTACCGCCCACGCCTCGGGTGGAAAGCCGAAGGTAAAGTCATCTGAAAACATCAAGCGGTACACCGGCGCGGGCACGCCCGGCAGTGATTTTTGTAATCCTGCCCCCAGCCGCATGAAGCCGGGTTCGTATATCGCATAAGAAGGCGTCAGTTGATATTGCTTGCATAGCGCCAAGCCGTATCGCACATGATCTTCAGGGTTGGCGTAGATGAAGCCTTGCTTGCCGCGTTGGATGTCTTCTTGGGTCGTGATATGCGTCGAGCCCGGGTCAACCACGGTCCATTCCAGCAGGCCATCACGCGCTAATGCCGCGACAGCGCTGTAGCGCTGCTCGGCATTCAAGCTGTGCTTGGCATCCACATCGCCCGCAAACGGTAACGTACCGTAGCAAATAACATCGACTTGGCTACGAATGCGTTCAATGATGGGTGCGTAAATTTCCGCATCATCACGCTGCCGCTGCGTGAGGGGATCGTACGGATGAAAATGAATAATCGCCGCACCTTCATGGGCACAGGCGATAGCCTGCTCGACAATTTCATCCGCATGAATCGGAATCGACGGCTGTCGCTCGCGTGACCAGGGGCCATTCAGCGCAACTTCCAACCAGACCGCGTGTTTTTGCTGCGAGTCGATTATTGACACATGCTGCTCCAGATAGCTTCCAGCTGGCTGCCTTTGTCTGGCACCTTCCATTCGCTTTGGCGCTGCTCGGCATGAACCGAACCACCACCACCCATATTCTCTGCAAACAGATCGAGGCTCAGCGAACGAATCAACCTGGCTTTACAATCGAGTTCGTAGCGCGCTTTCGCACTCAGGTAATTTTTACCGTCGTGTTGCTGCGCTTTGTGAAAATCTGCAGAGGTGTTCAGTTGCCATCCGGTGGCCGTTTTTTCTGCAGTATCGCGATCTGCGTACAAGATGCCCTCACGGGTTTCCTGAACCAAGCTCCAGCCAGCCCATGAGTTGGCTGTGATGAGCAGCAGAGTAAAGATCAGTGCACGTTGTTTCATGATTACTTTGCTCCACCCGCTGAAAAATAAAGGTACGCAGAAGCCACCTTGGCATTTTGGGTCTGAAAAGCCCTGAAGTCTAGCGGAGCCCGAAGGCCCATCAGTTGGGCGTAAACGCCAACCTAAACTTACTAATAAGCTAATTTCAGGGATCGAAATAGCCAATACATCCGACAATTACCCTATTAATAGCGAATTTACGGCAACGCAGCATCGATATCGGTTGACGCGGCTTTTTCAACAATTGGATCATGCGATATCTGATGAACAAGGTGTCGGTGAACATGATCCGGCACAACCATCCCAGAGGCCACGATGAAACCGATTCGCTGTATTCAAACCGCTCTGCGCGCCAGTGCGCTCACGCTCAGTTCCAGCCTGGTGATTTTCGGCTATGCAGGCAATGCTGCTGCTGAAGACTTCAAAATCGGCATCGTTAGTTTTCTCTCTGGTCAGGCAGCCGACAGCTTTGGTGTGCCGGCAGTAAACGGCGCCAAGATACTGATCGAGACGTTCAATCAAGGCAAGGCGCCGGCCCCGTATAACAAGCCGGGGTTTGGTGGCCTCAATATCGTCCCGGTGTTTGTTGACGAGAATGGTGGTGCGACCAAGCAGGTGCAAGAGCTACGTAATTTATACGACCGTGAAAACGTTGACGCAGTCGTTGGCTATGTCAGCTCGGGAGATTGCCTGGCCGTAGCGCCCGCCGCAGAAGAAATGAAAAAGCTGCTGGTGCTGTATGACTGCGGCACGCCGCGTATTTTTGAAGAAGCAAGCTACAAATATGTGTTTCGTACAGCCTCACACGGCGCAATGGATAACGTCGCCGCAGCGCGCTATTTGAAGGCGCGTAATGTCAAGGTCAATACCATTAATCTGATTAATCAGGATTACGCTTGGGGTCATGACTCAATCAAGGACTTCACCTTATCGATGCAGGTGTTGTACCCCAATGCCAAGGTACAGGCAGATCAGCGACCCAAGTTCGGCGCAGGGCAATACGGTACCGAAATCTCGCAGCTGATGTCACAACCTGCTGATGTGACGCACTCCAGTTTGTGGGGCGGTGATTTGCAGGCAATGATTTTGCAAGCCGCGCCACGTGGCATGTTCAGAAAATCACTTGTGGTGCTCACTGCGGCTGATCATGTGCTGATTCCATTGGGTGACCGTATGCCTGAAGGGGTGGTACTCGGGGCGCGTGGCGCCTACGGTATGCTGGCGCCGAAATCTGCATTGAATGACTGGTGGTGGAATTTGTACCTCAACCGCTGGAATGTGTATCCGGTACAGGCACCTTATCGTATGGCACAGGGTTTGATGGCGCTGAAGTTGGCGGTCGAGAAAGCCATGGCGGCGAATGGCGGTAAAAAACCCAATACCGAACAAATCGTTGCGGCACTTGCAGGTCTTGAGTGGGAAGCACCGGGTGGTCGGATCAAGCTGGCGCTGGGTAACGGGCGCCAGGCGATACAACCGACTGCGATTGGCATAACCAAGTGGGACCCCGAGAAACGCCTGATGGTGATGAGAGACATACAGCGCTTCGCTGCAGAGTGTGTGAACCCGCCGGCCAATATGAAGGCCGAGGACTGGATGAAGGCCGGCTTCCCGGGAGCAAAGTGCGACTAGATTCCTGCGCCGCGCTCGGGCCACGCTAAATGGCTTTATTGTTGACGATACTGATTGATGGCCTGACTTACGCGTCATGGCTATTCATCGTCGCACTCGGCCTGACCTTGGTATTCGGTATCCTCAAGATACTGAATGTTGCGCATGGCAGTTTCTATGCGCTGGGTGCCTATGCCACCGCCAGCATGGTGGCCTTATTCACCAGCATGCAACTCGCGCCTGCGTTCTCGCTGGTAGCAATGCTACTGGCGGCAGTTGTGGTGGCCGCGCTGGTGGCGCCGCTGTGCGAGCGTGGTCTGCTACGCATGTTCTATGGTCGCGATGAGGTGCTGTTGGTGCTCGTCACCTTCGCGCTGTTCTTGATTATGGAAGATGTCACCAAGCTGATCTGGGGTGTTAACCCGCTGTATGTGGCCGACCCGTATATGCTGTTCGGCATGATAGAGATGGGTGCCTTGTCCTATGTTGGCTACGACTTCATGCTGGTGCTGGTAGCGCTGGTTGTTGGCGTGAGTGTGTGGTGGGGACTCAACCGGACCCGCTTCGGAAAACTGGTGCTGGCGGTGATTCACAGCGAAGAAATCGCGGCCAGTATGGGGGTGAATGTTTCACGGGTGTACGCGCTTGCATTCTCAGTCGGGATTTTTCTGGCAGCGCTGGGTGGTGCGTTGACCGCGCCAATGATCTCGGTGCAGCCCGGAGTATCGGTCGGCGTCATTATTATTTCTTTCGCAGTGGTGATCATTGGTGGTCTCGGCAGTATTCCAGGGGCTGCTGTCGGTGCCTTGATCGTGGGATTAGCGCGATCTGCCGCAGTGCACGTGTGGCCAGTGGCAGAGCTGTTCTCGATTTATCTGGTGATGGCAGTGGTGCTGATGTTCCGCCCGGAAGGCTTATTCCAACGCGTGCAGGCAAGGAAGATTTGAGATGACAGCACGCGAATCGGCGCCGATGCGAACGCTACTGCTCGGCTTGCTTTGTATCGGCTTACTGCTGCTGGCCGGTGCGGCTATGCCTCGCTGGCTTACTTTTTTGCTGACCATGGCGCTGGCCAATGGCGTGGTCGCTCTTGGCATCATGCTGCTTATGCGTAGTGGTGTTGTGTCGTTCGGTCAAGGTCTGGTTTTTGCGACCGGTGGCTACGCAGCTGCGTTGGGTTTTCGTTGGCTGGGGTGGACTGACGGGCTGCTGCTCACACTGGCAGGTGGTGTGCTCGCGGCGCTGATCGCGGCGCCTTTTGCGTGGCTGATTGCGCGTTACCGCGGCATATTCTTTGCGATGCTGACGCTGGCACTATCAATGGTCCTGTACGGATTGCTGATCAAGTCGACCACATTTGGTGGTTCGGATGGATTGAATATGGGGCGCGTCAGCTATCTTGGTATGCGCCCGGCCGATGCCTGGGTTGGCTATACCAACTACGCAGTGACGGTAGCTGTGGTTGGCATGATCAGTGTGCTGATGCGAATATATTTTGATTCGGTACGTGGTCTGGTCGTACTCTCGGCGCGTGAAAATGAAATTCGTGTTGAGTATCTGGGCAGCTCGGTACAGTCATTAATTGCTACCAACTTTATCATCGCGGCTTTTTGTGGCGGTGTTGGTGGCGCGCTGGCAGTCATTGCCTTGGGCCACGTCGAGCCGGATTACAGCTACTGGACACGCTCAGGCGATTTTGTTTTCGTTGCTATTCTGGCCGGACATCATAGTGTGCTGGCAGCGTTCATCGCCTCAATAGCGCTTGAGTTGGTGCGATCTTTCTCTAGTGCGTATTTCCCCAATAGCTGGCAGTTGGCAATGGGCTTGTTCTTGCTCGCCGTGATTCGTTTCTTACCGAGCGGTATTGGCTCGCTGTGGGTAGCGCGTATACGCTCAGGCACGGCACAGAGTAATGCTGAAGTGCGAGGCCCGGCATGAGCAGCGCGATGATGATCGACGCACGCGGCATACAGAAAAAATTCGGTGCCGTGACAGCGGCTGCCGATGTACAGATTGCAATCGCCCATGGCGAGCGGGTCAGCCTGATCGGTAGTAACGGCGCCGGTAAGACTACCTTTGTGAATATGCTGACCGGTTATATCAAGCCGGATGCGGGCGAGATCTTGTTGGATGGGCAAAGTATTACTGGCCTGGCGCCGCGCCAGATCGCGCGTTTGGGTGTCGCGCGCTCGTTTCAAATCCCGCAGCTCTACAAAGCCTTGTCGGTACAAGATAACTTGCTGGCTGCGATTGCTGCGCAGAAGAGCGCATTATCGTTTTGGCTGCCGGCAAAAAATGCCGAAAGCATAGCGCTCGCGCATGAGATTTTGCAGCGTTTCGATTTGCTTCAGCATGCTGAACGTCTGGTGAGCGAGTTACCCGGCGGCGTACGTAAATTGCTGGATATTGCAATGGCACTTACGCGGCAGCCCAAGGTACTGTTACTCGATGAGCCGACCTCGGGTGTCTCTGCCGATGAAAAATTTCCCATGATGGATACCGTCATGCGAGCGCTCGATGGCAGCCAGACGACGGTACTGTTTGTCGAGCATGATATGGACATTGTGGCGCAGTACAGCGAGCGCGTGATCGCGTTTTATAGCGGACGTATCATCGCTGATGATAAGCCCGAGCAAGCGCTTGCCATGCCCGATGTCAAACGCTATGTGACCGGCGAGTTGATCGCTGCTACTGATCATGCTTGAGATTGATCGTCTTCATGTGTCAATTCAGTCTGCGCAAGTACTGCGCGGACTGTCGCTCTCGATCGGCAAAGGCAAAATGGTCGGCCTGATCGGCCGGAATGGTGCCGGCAAGACCACCACGCTACGCGCCATCATGGGTCATCTGGCGTTGAGCAGCGGTACGATTTCATTCGACGGTCATGATTTATCGCGACTACCTGCACACGCGCGCGCTAGTTTGGGTATTGGGTATATGCCGGAAGATCGCGGCTTGGTACCGGAGCTGAGCGTAGAAGAAAATATTCTGGTCCCGCTGTGGGCTACTGGCGTCGCTGATACCACCAAGCGCCTCGCTTTTGTATATCAGGTGCTGCCAGAGCTTCAAGAGATGCGTGAGCGACGTGCACTGCTACTGTCAGGTGGTCAGCAAAAGTTGGTCGCGCTGGCGCGAGCGCTGGTGATCGGTACACGGCTGCTGTTACTTGATGAGCCCTTCGAGGGCGTGGCGCCGGCACTCTCTGCACGACTATCCGAGGTGATCGCCTCTTTGCGTGGTAGTGATTTGTCGGTGCTGTTGGCACAATCTGATCTCAACCACTCGCGCAGTCTGCTCGATGCCGAAATCATGATCGAGCGCGGGGCGCAGCGCGCTGTCTAGGATGCGCCAATGTTGATCGATTGGCATAATCATGTGCAGCTCCCTGCGATGCGTACCGAGACGCACTTTGGTCATCGTGTGCTGCAGTGTTTTGTTGATCGACCGCTCTCGGTTTATGCGATGCTGGTACGCGCCGTGGCGTTGTACCCTGACCAAGAAGCACTCGTATGCAAGCAGCAGCGCTGGACCTATCGCGAACTGAATAACGAGGTTGATCGTATTGCCGCCGGTATGGTTGCGCAGGGTATTCGTGCAGGCGAGCGGGTAGTGATGTTTGTTGGTAACCGCCCCGAGTTTGTGGCTGTTTTGTTCGCGTTACAAAAAATCGGCGCTATTGCTGTGCCCGTTGGTACACGTGAGCAGGCGCCTGGTTTTGCGTATATCTTGCAGCAGTGCGGCGCTGCTGCCATCGTACTCGATCAATCATTAGTGTCACGCTTGCCGGATCCGGCAGCGATAACATCGTTGCGTGTGGTTATTGTGATTGCGGATGATGAGACACCGGCTGCAATATCAACATCAACATCAACATCAATATCAACATCAACATCGGCTTCAGCTTCAGTACCATCTTCAACACCATCTTTAATACCATCAGCAGCGTCAACGCCAAATCAGCGAGAGGTGGTGAGTTACGAGGCTCTGCAAGGGTCGCCACAAGCCGCCGCACATGTGGATGAAGAAGACTGCGCCTGCATTCTCTACACCTCAGGCACCACTGGTAATC
>VERA01000021.1 GCA_018882935.1 Burkholderiaceae bacterium
CATCATGGCTGCAGGCACGGGTGGTCATATCTTCCCTGGCCTCGCTATCGCCGACACCATGCGCGCGCGGGGATGGCAAGTCTCATGGCTGGGTACGCAGCGTGGCATGGAAGCTGACATCATTCCTGCACGCGGCATCACCTTCGATGCCATCGACTTTGCAGGACTCCGCGGCAAGGGTCTCATGCATGCACTCAGGGGTGCGCTGAAAATGCTGGTCAGTTTCTTCAGGTGCGGCGCCATCATCCGCGCTCGTCAACCTGATGTTGTACTCGGTATGGGTGGGTACGTCACCGTCCCCGGTGGTGTGATGGCGGCTGTTCATGGCAAACCACTGGCACTGATGAACGCTGATGCTGCCTTGCTGATGTCGAACAAGGCGCTACTCCCATTCGCCAAAAAAATTCTGTTCGGCTTTTCATCAACCGGTGCGCCGCTGAACAAATCGCACATTACGGGTAACCCGGTACGAAAAGAGATCAGCCGTTTACCTGCACCGTCACAGCGCTACCCACAGCGCAGCGGCCCGCTGAATGTGTTGGTGATCGGCGGTAGCCTGGGCGCGCGTGTGCTGAATGACACCGTACCTGCTGCGCTCGCGCTGCTGGCGCCGCAAGAGCGTCCAAACGTGGTTCACCAGTCCGGCAAGCAAAATATCGACGCACTAAAGAAAAACTACGCAAATGCGAATGTCGATGCTGAAGTTGTCGACTTCATTGATGACATGGCCAGCCGCTACGCAGCCGCCGATGTAGTCATCTGCCGTGCAGGCGCGATTACGGTGACTGAGCTATGTGCCGCCGGGGTTGCATCGGTGTTAGTGCCGCTGGTGGTCTCCACCACTTCACACCAACGCAATAACGCGCAGTGGATGGCTGCTAACGATGCGGCGATTCATCTGCCGCAGCAAGAATTGAATCCCGTCGCGCTGTCGGCGCTATTACGTGACATGACCCGCGAGCGTTGCTTGCAAATAGCAGAGCATGCGTATCAGCAGGGCCGACGCGATGCTAACGATGCCATCGCTGGCGTGTTGGAAGATTTAGGAAAGTAATGAAACACAAGGTTAAACATATCCATTTTGTGGGCATCGGTGGGTCGGGTATGAGCGGCATCGCCGAGGTGCTGCTGAACCTCGGCTATACCGTATCCGGCTCGGATTTGGCGCATAACGCGGCAACGCGCCGCTTAGTCGAGTTTGGCGCTACCGTACAAATCGGCCATGCGCCCGACAACATCGCCGGTGCTGACGCTATAGTCACCTCGACCGCAGTCCTGCCGCATAACCCGGAAGTCAGAGCGGCGCGGTCCAAACATATTCCGATCGTGCCGCGTGCAGTCATGCTGGCCGAGTTGATGCGCTTGAAGCGCGGCATCGCGATTGCCGGCACCCATGGCAAGACCACCACCACCAGCTTGGTCGCCAGCATTTTGGCTGAGGCTGGCCTTGATCCGACATTCGTGATTGGTGGTCGACTCAATAGCGCGGGCGCCAATGCAAAACTCGGCAGTGGCGAGTTTATTGTGGCTGAGGCAGATGAATCGGATGCGTCGTTCTTGAACTTGTCGCCGGTGATTGAAGTCATCACCAACATCGACGCTGACCATATGGAGACCTATGACCACAGCTTTGCCAAGCTGAAGCAGGCCTTCATCGAGTTCACCAATCGTTTGCCTTTTTATGGTGTTGCCATTCTGTGCATTGATGATCCGAACGTGCGCGAGATCATGCCTTTTATTTCAAAGATGGTCATGACCTATGGTTTCCATGCAGATGCTGACGTGCGCGCCATTGATGCGCGTGCGGTGAATAGTCATATGGAGTTCACGGTGGTTCAGGATGAGTACGAGCCACTGCCGATTCAGCTGAACCAACCTGGCATGCACAATGTACAGAATGCGTGTGCTGCGATTGCGATTGCACGCGAGCTGGATATCGCTGACCAGCACATTCAAAAGGCGCTAGCTGAGTTTAACGGCGTAGGTCGGCGCTTTACAAAATACGGTGTACTTCCTTTGCCGAACGGCGGTGGCTTTACGTTGGTGGATGACTATGGCCATCATCCGGTAGAGACTGCCGCCACTATTGCGGCGGCACGCGGCGCATTCCCCGGCAAGCGATTAGTACTCGCGTTTCAACCACATCGCTACACGCGTACCCGCGATCTATTTGAAGATTTCGTCAAAGTGCTGGCGACTGTCGATGTGCTCGTGCTGGCGGATGTCTACGCCGCAGGTGAACAGCCGATTCCGGCGGCAGATGGTCGCTCGCTGGCGCATGCATTACGTGTCGCGGGTAAAACCGAATTGGTGTTTGTAGAAGATATGGCCGACATGCCAGACGTGCTGGTCAAGATGGCACGTGATGGCGATGTCGTAATGACGATGGGTGCAGGGTCTATTGCTGGCGTACCCGCGCAGTTGCAGCAGCTGACGCAAGTGGTTCCTGAGCGGAGGCAGGCATGAGCCACGCACATGCATTCGGCAAAGTGGGCGTGCTGTTCGGCGGTCGCTCAGCCGAGCGCGAGATTTCCTTAATGTCGGGTGCAGGGGTGCTGCAAGCGTTGCAGTCGCAAGGCGTCAATGCACACGCGTTTGATCCCGCAGAGCGCTCGTTAGCAGAACTCGCTACAGAAAAATTTGATCGCGTATTCATTGCGCTGCATGGCCGCTATGGGGAAGACGGCAGTATGCAAGGCGCATTAGAGCAGCTCGGTATTCCTTATACCGGGCCGGGCGTATTGGCCTCAGCGATTGCGATGGACAAGGCGATGACCAAGCGCGTCTGGCTGCAGCAAGGCTTGGCTACACCCAAGTTCGAGATGCTGAATGCAGCCAGTGACTGGAGCGCCGTGTCACAAAAGCTCGGCTTGCCGCTCATCGTCAAGCCTGCGCATGAGGGCTCAACACTCGGCCTGACCAAAGTAACCGATACATCGCAATTACCTGCGGCCTATGCACTCGCAGCCAAGTTTGATAAAGCGGTGATGGCCGAGGAATTCATCAGCGGTATGGAACTTACCTGCCCATTACTCGGATCGGGTGATGAGGCGCGTGCCTTGCCGGTGGTTCGCATCATCGCGCCTGATGCCAATTACGATTACCAGAACAAATATTTTTCAGATCAGACGCAATACCTTTGTCCAAGCGGCTTATCGCCCGAGCTTGAGCAGCAGATTCAGCAACTAGCGTTGGCTTCTTATCGCAGCTTGGGATGCCGTGGCTGGGCGCGGGCAGATGTGATGGTGCGCGCTACCGACCAGCAACCCTATCTGCTCGAAATTAATACCTCGCCAGGCATGACCAGTCATTCACTGGTGCCGATGTCGGCTGCGGTAGCAGGTTTGCCCTATGAGCAGTTGTGTATTGAAATTTTGCGTACAGCGGCGCTTGATTTGCATGCGTCGGCTGACTGGAAGCCGCATTGAGGTTGATGTATGTGGAATGACATCAGAACGCTGAATACACTCACCCGCGTGATGCTGGGTGTGCTGGTACTCGCGCTGATGTATGCAGGGTACCGGTGGACTGCGCGCTTACCTTTCTTTGCACTGACCGAGATTCATGTTCGTGCAGTTTCCGGCAAGCCGCTTCGCTATGTGGATGAATCGACAGTGCGTAGCGCAGCAGTGCAGCGCCTGCGCGGGAATTTTTTCAGTATGGATCTGGCGGCTGCACGCGCAGCATTTGAGACTGTGCCTTGGGTGCAGCATGCCTCGGTACGGCGTGAGTGGCCGAACAAGCTTGTGGTGACCATCGATGAATTTGTCGCATTAGGTACATGGGGTGAGCAGGGGCGCTTGATTTCCGTGGATGGCGTTTTGTTTACTGCCAACCTCGACGAGGCAGAGCAGGAGGGCAAGTTACCTGCGCTCGACGGGCCTGATGAAAGCGCACGCGAAGTCGCGCAGCGCATGTTTGATTTGCGTGATTGGTTAGCACCCGTCAAGCTCACGCCGCGTGCGCTTTCACTTTCCAAGCGCTACGCATGGAGCGCGCGACTTGATAACGGCGTCGTAGTGAATTTAGGTCGTGCTAATGATCGTGCTGCATTGAAGGCGCGTATCGATCGATTGGTCAGTGTGTATCCAAGATTGGCATCAGCGTTACCCGGCCGTATTGAAAGTATCGATATGCGCTACCCGAATGGGCTCGCGCTAAAGCGCAGAGCACAGGCAGGTAGCAGCACCATCGCTGCTGAGGGTACGACATGAATACCTACCGTAGCAGACAGCAAGGCGATGACAGCACAACTTAACGAGACAGACCATAAATAACGTATGACAAAAGATGCAAAAAATCTGATTGTTGGGCTCGACATCGGTACCTCAAAGGTGGTCGCCGTCGTCGCCGAGGTGCTGCCCAACGGACGCCATGAAATTATTGGCTTGGGTCAGAGCGAGTCCAAGGGCTTGAAAAAAGGCGTGGTGGTGAATATCGAAGCCACTGTCGAGTCGATACAGCGTGCGCTGGAAGAGGCAGAGTTGATGGCTGATTGCCAGGTGCGTAATGTCTGGACCGGTATCGCCGGTAGTCATATCCGCAGCTTCAACTCGAGCGGCATGGTCGCTATTAAAGACAAGGAAGTGAGTGCCGCAGATGTGGCGCGCGTGATTGAAACTGCCAAGGCTGTAAATATCCCGACCGATCAGCAATTACTGCATACCGTTCCGCAAGAGTTTATTGTTGATAATCAGGAAGATGTCCGTGAGCCGATCGGCATGAGCGGTATACGGCTTGAGGTGAAAGTGCATATCGTCACCGGCGCGGTGTCAGCAGTGCAGAACATTGTGAAGTGCGTGCGTCGCTGCGGTCTGGAAGTGACCGATCTGATTTTGCAGCCGATGGCATCGGCTGATGCGGTGCTCACTGCAGATGAAAAAGAATTGGGTGTGGTGCTGATCGATATTGGCGGCGGCACGACAGATATCGCTATCTTCACCGAGGGTGCAATCCGTCACACCGCCGTGATTCCGATCGCTGGCGATCAAATCACCAACGATATTGCAATGGCGCTGCGTACGCCGACCGCCGAGGCAGAAGAGATCAAGGTGCGCTATGGCATTGCCAAGCAGTTGCTGGCCGACCCTACCGATGTGTTCGATGTGCCCGGCTTGGGTGATCGTGGTGCGCGCACCTTATCTAAAGCTGCACTCGCTGCAGTGATCGAGCCACGTGTTGAAGAATTGTTTTCGTTAGTACATCAAGTGGTGCGTGAATCCGGATTTGAAGAGGTACTGTCGTCAGGCGTAGTACTGACCGGTGGCAGTGCCCTGATGCCGGGTATGTGCGAGCTGGCCGAAGATATTTTTTTGAAGCCGGCGCGTGTTGGTACAGCAGTGTACGAGGGGCAGTTGGCGGATGTGGTGAAGAGTCCGCGTTATTCGACAGTGCTGGGTTTGTTGGATGAGGCCAAGCGCCAATACTTACGTGGACAGGTGATCGTGCGTCAGGGTGGTTCGGCGTCAGCAGTGTGGCAGCGAATGAAGGAATGGTTTCTCGGTAATTTTTAATGTTTCAACCGCAGTTGTCAGTGGCTAGCTGTCACATCGCGTGATGGCTAACGACTGAAAACTGCTTCACCCAAGGGAGTCACTATGGAAATCGATATGCTGGAAAATACGAAAGGGACGATCATCAAGGTGGTCGGTGTCGGTGGCGCGGGCGGCAATGCCGTTCAGCACATGATCAACAAGGGTGTGTCAGGCGTTGAGTTCATCGTGGCCAACACCGACGCGCAGGCCTTGTCGCAATCCAAGGCGCATAACGTGATCCAGATCGGTGAGTCTGGTCTCGGCGCTGGTATGAAGCCAGCGGTCGGGCGCCAGTTGGCTGAAGAGACGCGCGATCGTATTGAAGATTCGTTACGCGGCGCGCACATGGTGTTTATTGCAGCCGGTATGGGTGGTGGTACGGGTACCGGTGCGGCGCCAATCGTGGCCGAGGTTGCCAAGCAACTTGGTGCATTAACTGTGGCGGTGGTATCTAAACCTTTCAGCCATGAAGGTCAGAAGTGTATGGATATCGCTAACGAGGGTCTGGAAGAACTCGGCAAGCATGTCGATTCGCTGATCGTCATCCTTAATGAAAAGCTGGAAGAAATTTATGAAGATGGCAGCATGCTCGAGTGGCTCGGTCACGCGGATGATGTGCTGAACAACGCAGTGGCAGGTATTGCCGAGATCATCAATGTGCCGGGCCATATTAACGTTGACTTCAACGATGTGAAAACTATCATGGCCGAGCAAGGCAAGGCGATGATGGGTACGGCAGTCGCTTCCGGTCTGGATCGTGCGCGTCTTGCGGCGGAGCAGGCAGTCGCCTCGCCGCTGCTCGATGGTATTGATCTGTCGGGTGCGCGTGGTGTGCTGGTGAACGTGACCGCAAGCCGCTCGCTCAAGGGTAAAGAGATCAAGCAAGTGATGGAAACCGTTCGCGCCTTCGCCGCGCCGGACGCCTCGATCGCGCAGGGCATCGCCTATGACGACGCGATGGGCGACGAGGTCCGTGTGACCGTGGTGGCCACGGGTCTGGGCCGGGCGCGTCGCCCGCAACTGGTCTCGACACCCGTAGCGCGCACCGGTACCTATGATGCCAGCGCCGCAACAACCACTACCGATGCGGTACCGGGCGCCAACCAAACCTTCGAGCCGATTCGTACCCCGGCGGTATGGCGGCGCGAGCATGCCTCCGAGACGGTGCGGGCGATGGAGCGGAACGGGACCGAGACCTACGATATTCCAGCGTTCTTGCGTCGGCAGGCAGATTAAGGGCGCTGTCGAGCCTGCAGGAAATCTGCGGGCGGGGCATACTGGGTCATCCCGGCGGAGGCCGGGATCCAGAATCTGAACCTTACCTCCCACTATCCAAAGGACCACTATGAGCATCAAAATTGGAGACCGTCTACCTGACGGCAAGCTCGCTGAATTCATCGAAACCGAAACCGAAGGTTGCACGCTCGGCCCAAACACGTTTGACGTGGCTACGCTGGTGAAAGGCAAGACCATCGCTATCTTTGGCCTGCCAGGCGCTTTTACCCCCACCTGCTCGGCCCAGCATGTGCCCGGCTATGTCAAACACGCCAAAGAATTACACGCCAAAGGTGTCAACGAGATCTGGTGCATCTCGGTGAATGATGCTTTCGTCATGGGCGCCTGGGGTCGCGATCAAGAGTCCACCGGCATCGTTCGCATGATGGCCGACGGTAATGGCGATTTCACCAAGGCGCTGGGTCTTGAGTTTGATCTGAAGGGCTTCGGTATGGGTATCCGTTCGCAGCGCTACTCGATGGTGGTAAAAGACGGTGTAGTCACGCAGCTCAACCTTGAAGCTGCCGGCAAGTTCGAGGTGTCGAACGCGGAAACCTTGCTTGGTCAGTTGTAATCATCGAATTGTTGAGACTGAGCTTGACTATCCAGGCGTATGCCGCACAGCGATGGGTGGCAATCGCAGTCTCAGTCTCAGCAAACGAAACCCAGCGTCGAATCTGTTGTGATCAGTTTCAATCACTACGTGGGCGACTGACACCGCCATGATCAAACAGCGCACTATTCGCGATACTGTCTCAACGACAGGCGTTGGCCTGCACTGCGGTACGCGCGTCACCCTTACCTTACGCCCGGCTGGCCCTGATCATGGCATTGTGTTCCGTCGCGTAGACATTGACCCGGTGGTCGAGCTTCCCGCCTCAGCCAGTGGGGTTGGCGATACCCGCATGGCGTCGGTGCTCGAGAAAAATGGCGTGCGTGTCTCGACGGTTGAGCATTTGCTATCGGCCTGTGCAGGTCTTGGTATCGATAATCTGATCGTCGAGCTTAACGCCGAAGAGATTCCCATCATGGACGGCTCGGCGGCGTCATTTGTTTTTTTGCTGCAGCAAGCAGGCTGTAGTGAGCTCGCTTCAGCCAAGCGCTTCATCCGCGTTAAAAAAACCGTTGAGGTACGCGAAGGTGAAGGCGCGCATGAAAAGTGGGCGCGGCTTGAACCTTGGCATGGTTTTCGGCTCAAGTTTTTTATCGAGTTCAATCATCCTGCAGTCGATGGATCAGGCCAGACCGCCGAGGTTGATCTGGATGTAGCCTCGTATATTCAGGAAGTGGCGCGCGCCCGCACGTTCGGCTTTATGCAGGATGTTGAAACGCTGCGTGGCATGGGCTTGGCGCGTGGCGGCTCACTTGAAAACGCGATCGTGATGGATGAGTTTCGAATTCTCAATAGCGGCGGGCTGCGCTATCGCAATGAGTTCGTGCGTCACAAGATACTCGACGCCATGGGTGATTTATATTTGGCAGGGCACCCGCTGCTCGCCAGCTATAGCGCACATAAGTCCGGTCACGGGCTTAATAATAAATTGCTGCGTGCGCTGCTCGACGACACCGATGCTTACGAGATCACCAGCTTTACTTCGGCAGCCACGGCCCCCGCGGCTTACTCGACGCAGCTCGAGCAGGAGTGGGCGCCGGTCTGAGCGCGGTATTGTTTTTACGCCTTGTTGCGGCGCTTGAGTAATGCCCGAACCGCGTCGCGTAACGGGCTATCTTCAATCTCGTTGGCGAGTGCGCTAAATGATGACAGCGCGCTGCTCGACAGTTCGCGCGGCTCACGCTGCGTAACTGGCTTGGGCCCGGTTGTCATCAACTGAATTTTCAAGCGTATCTGCTCGACACCCCAACCCTTGGCCTGCAAGTCTTGTTGCAACTTCGGCTGAACTTGGCGTAGGCGCGTTGCCAGTGCTGCGTTTGGGGCGGCGATCGTCAGCGTGCCTTGGCGCAGGTGCAGCACTATGCAGCTACCGAATAGCATGGGCAGCAGGGCTTCACACGCCGCTTGTAGCTGAGCGACTTGCTGCACGGCCGGTAGCAAGGCGCCGAGCGCATCGTCCGAGCGCAGATACGCCAGCGGATCGCGCGCCGACGGGCGCGCTTCCGGGCGCTGCGCTGGAGTGAAGTTGGTTGCTGATTTGGCCATATGGCAACCTTAGCACAGGCTTTCGCGGGCGAGTGATGTCAGTCGGTTAACTAGGGGCTGCATGCTAAAATCGCAGCTTCGACTTGCGCCAGCAACGGCGCGCGGTCCTGATATTTTTTCTCGCCTCGGCATGTCCCTACTCACCAAGATTTTCGGTAGCCGCAACCAGCGGCTGCTCAAGCAATTTCAGAAATCGGTACGCGAAATCAACGCGCTTGAGCCCGCGCTGGAGCGGCTGACCGATGACGCGCTGCAAGCGAAAACCCCCGAGCTGAAAGCCAAACTGGCCAACGGAGCCAGCGTTGATGATGTACTGGTTGAAGCGTTTGCGGTCTGCCGCGAAGCATCGCGACGGGTTCTGAAAATGCGGCACTTTGATGTGCAGCTGATCGGCGGCATGGTGCTTCATCAGGGCAAGATCGCCGAGATGGGCACAGGCGAGGGCAAAACGCTGATGGCCACCCTGCCCGCTTACCTGAATGCGCTCACTGGAAACGGTGTGCATGTGGTGACGGTGAACGATTACCTCGCGCAGCGCGACGCTGAATGGATGGGCACCTTGTACGGCTGGTTGGGCCTGACCACCGGCGTCAACTTGTCGCATGCATCGCATGAGGTCAAGCAAGCCGCTTACGCAGCAGATATTACCTACGGCACCAATAACGAGTTCGGCTTTGATTACCTGCGCGACAACATGGTTTACGCGCCAACCGAGCGCGTGCAACGAGCATTGGCGTTCGCAATTGTGGATGAGGTTGATTCGATTCTGATCGATGAAGCGCGTACGCCACTCATCATCTCCGGTCAGGCAGAAGATCACACCGAGATGTACCGCAAGATGAATGCCTTGCCGCCGTTGCTAACATTACAGATTGGTGAAGAGACGCCGGACGGCAAGGGCGTGGTCGAAGTACCGGGTGATTACACCAAAGATGAAAAAGCGCACACCGTACTGCTGACCGAAGCCGGCCATGAGAAAGCCGAACGTATCCTGACGGAGATGGGGCTGCTGCCTGAGGGTGCGTCGCTGTACGACGCCGCCAACATCACACTCATTCATCACCTGTACGCCGCCTTACGTGCACACACGCTGTATCACAAGGATCAGCACTATGTGGTGCAAAACGGCGAAGTCATTATTGTTGATGAATTCACCGGCCGTTTGATGCAAGGCCGTCGCTGGTCCGATGGTTTGCACCAAGCCGTCGAAGCAAAAGAGGGTGCGCGTATTCAAAACGAGAACCAGACGCTGGCCTCGATCACCTTCCAGAATTATTTCCGCATGTACGGCAAATTAGCCGGCATGACGGGTACTGCGGATACCGAAGCGTTTGAGTTCCAGGAAATTTACGGTCTTGAGACCGTTGTGATTCCGCCGAATCGCCCAAGCCAGCGTAAAGACCGGCAGGATCAGGTTTTCAAAAATGCGGCTGGCAAATATCGCGCAGTGATTGCGGATATTCGTGATTGCCATGAGCGCGGTCAGCCAGTCTTGGTGGGCACCACCTCGATTGAAAATTCCGAGCTGATCTCGGCGATGCTGGAAAAAGAAAAGCTGCCGCATAACGTCCTCAACGCCAAGCAGCACGCGCGCGAGGCGGAGATTGTTGCGCAAGCAGGCCGCCCGAAAATGATCACGATTGCGACCAACATGGCCGGTCGGGGTACCGACATTGTGTTGGGCGGCAATGTCGACAAGCAGATTCAGATCATCGAGGCCGATGCATCATTAACTGCCAGCGATAAATCTGCACGTGCGCAAACGCTACGCGATGAGTGGCAGTCGCTGCATGAGCAAGTTGTGAATGCGGGTGGTTTGCACATCATCGGCACCGAGCGGCACGAGTCGCGCCGTATCGACAACCAGCTGCGTGGTCGTTCTGGTCGTCAGGGTGACCCGGGTTCTTCGCGCTTTTATCTCTCGCTGGATGACCCGCTGCTGCGTATCTTTGCCGGTGATCGCGTGCGCGCTGTGATGGAACGGCTCAATATGCCGGAAGATGAGCCGATTGAAGCGGGCATTGTCTCGCGCTCAATTGAATCGGCGCAGCGCAAGGTCGAGGCGCGTAACTTCGATATTCGTAAGCAGCTGCTCGAGTATGACGATGTCGCTAACGATCAGCGTAAGGTAATTTACCAGCAGCGGAATGAGCTGCTCGAAGCCGAGCTGATGACCGAGACCAGCGTCGCGCTGCGCCAGGGCGTGTTTACTGATCTGTTCAGAGTGTATGTGCCCGAAGCCTCGATGGAAGAGCAGTGGGAACTTGACGCGCTGCAAGAAGCCCTATCGCGCGAGTGGCAAATCGATCTGCCCGTTAAGGCCATGCTTGAGGCTGAGCCGGAACTCAGCGATGACGATTTATTGCAGCGCCTGCTGGATAAGGTCGATCAGCTCTATCAGGCCAAGATAGATCTGGTGAGTGTTGAATCGTTTAGCGGTTTCGAGCGTAGTGTCATGTTGCAGAGCATGGATACCCATTGGCGTGAGCATCTCGCGGCTTTGGATCATCTACGTCAAGGTATTCATCTGCGTGGTTATGCGCAGAAGAACCCGAAGCAAGAGTACAAGCGCGAGGCATTCCAGCTATTCGCGCAGATGCTCGACCTGATCCGCAATGATGTGGTGCGCACCATTATGACGGTGCGCATACAGTCGCAGGAAGAGATCGCCGCTGCCGAGCAGCAGATGAATCAGCCGCACCTTGAGAATGTGAGCTATCAGCACGCCGACTTTAATCCCGAGGCCTCGCCCGAAGAGTTGCTCGCGCCACCCTTGCTGGATGAGCCGCGTGGGGCAACTCCTATTACGAATGCAATGCCTAAGGTGGGCAGGAATGATCCCTGCCCCTGTGGTAGCGGCAAGAAATTCAAACAGTGTCACGGTAAGTTGGCGTAAGTACGGGTTGCGGTTCTTCGTCATCCCGGCGCAGGCAGGCATATAGTGCCTGCTCAAGAATTCATAAACACGTAAGCAAAAGAATTATCGACACGCCTATGGCCGTTAACTTTCCACTCGTTACACCGTCCAAGCTAAAACCCGTCCCTGGCATTACGCTGGGCTACGCGGAAGCTGGCATCAAAAAGCCGAATCGCAAAGACTTACTGGTGATGAAGCTGGCACCCGGCGCAACCGTTGCTGGTGTGTTTACGACCAATCGTTTTTGCGCCGCGCCAGTACAGCTCGCGAAAGCCCATCTTGATCAAGCGAAGACTGCTGGCCAGCCGATCGCAGCGCTGGTGATCAATACAGGCAACGCCAACGCCGGTACCGGCGAGGCCGGGCTCGCGAATGCGCAAGCAACCTGCGATGCGCTCGGAAAATTACTGGGTGTTCAGGCATCGCAGGTATTGCCGTTTTCAACCGGTGTGATCCTCGAGCCGCTGCCTGTAGATAAAGTCATCGCCGGACTGCCGAATGCGATCAATGCGCTGGCTGATAACAATTGGTACAGCGCAGCGCAAGCCATCATGACCACCGACACGCTGCCCAAGGCTGCGTCACGCACGGTCACGATCTCGGGTAAAAAAGTCACGCTGACTGGCATCTCAAAAGGTGCCGGCATGATCCGCCCGAACATGGCGACCATGCTCGGCTTCATCGCGTGTGACGCCAGCGTGCCGCAAGCTTTACTAGAGACCATGGTGAAGCAGGCCGCTGATGCCTCTTTCAACTGCATCACGATTGATGGCGATACCTCGACCAATGATGCTTTCATGCTCATTGCTACCGGTGCCGGTGAGTTGGTCGTGCGCGAGATGGAGTCCGACGAGTACCAAGCGCTCACCGCTGCCGTGATCTGGCTGGCGCAGGAATTAGCGCAACTGATCGTGCGTGATGGTGAGGGTGCGACCAAGTTCATCACGCTGCATATCGAACAGGGGCGTAATGAAGACGAATGCCGCAAGATCGCCTACGCTATCGGTCATTCACCACTGGTGAAAACCGCGTTCTTTGCCTCGGATCCGAATTTAGGTCGCATTTTGGCGGCGATTGGCTATGCCGGTATTGATGATCTCGATGTCAGCAAGATTGATTTGTACCTCGATGATGTGTGGGTCGCCAAGCAGGGCGGCCGTCATCCGGATTATCAAGAGGCCGATGGTCAGCGCGTGATGAAGCAATCAGAGATTACGGTGAAGGTGACGCTAGGGCGTGGCGATGCCTCAGCGACGGTATGGACGTGTGATTTGTCGCATGAGTATGTCTCGATCAACGCCGACTACCGCTCTTAAACTCCCTCTCAAAATACCTCTGGCGTTGTTGGGCTCGCCTCGTCGTACGTCATGTACTGTCTTCGGCGCCCCCGCCTAGCCAGCGGCATTTTGATAGAGAGTTTGGTTGAGTCTGTCAAAATGCTACCTCCAGTGTTGGAGTCATATATCTCTAAAAATGAAAGAACTCGAACAACTCCTGCTCCGCGCCGAAGCTGTGCTGGCACGACTTGAACCGCTACTTCCCTCGCCCATACCCGAGGTCGATTGGCAGGCCTCGCACGCTTTCCGCTGGCGGGTGCCGCGTGATGGTCGCGGTTATTTGCAGCCGGTGAAGCTGGTTTCGCAGATTCGTTTAGAGGATCTTCACAACATCAGCCCGCAGAAAGAAGCGATTGAGCAGAATACGCATCAATTCGTCACTGGAAAGCCCGCCAACAATGTATTACTGACCGGTGCGCGTGGCACGGGTAAATCCTCATTGATCAAAGCTTGCCTCGCCAAATTTGCCGCGCAAGGTCTGAGACTGATCGAGGTAGATAAGGAGCACTTGGTTGATTTGCCTGATATCGTCGACCTCATTGCGGAGCGGCCCGAGCGCTTTGTGATTTTTTGCGACGATTTATCGTTTGAAGAAGGCGAAGGCGGCTACAAAGCCTTGAAGGTGGTGCTCGATGGTAGTGTTTCCGCGTCGTCGGAGAATGTGCTGATTTATGCCACCTCGAACCGTCGCCATCTGCTCCCGGAAAAATTCTCGGACAACGAAACCTATCGGCATATCGACGACGGCGATTTGCATCCGGGCGAAACCGTTGAAGAGAAGATTTCGCTATCAGAGCGTTTTGGGGTGTGGTTGTCGTTCTACCCGTTCCGGCAAGATGATTATCTCGACATCGTGCGCCACTGGCTCAAGCACTTTGGTGTGCCTGATGCGCATTGGGCACAAGCAGAACCTGAGGCCTTGCGCTGGGCGCTGCAGCGGGGCTCGCGCTCTGGCCGGGTGGCGTGGCAATTCGCGCGCGACTGGGCCGGTAAGCACAAAGATTAATCCATCGGTGGCGTGCCTGTGCAATACGGTGCAATCGCTGCTTGCCCGATCAACAAATTAACATCGCTACGCATATGCAGTGCGACTTCGGACTGCTCAATAATCCGAGATCACCATTCATGCGTAATGTTATTCACGCTGTCTCGATCATCCTACATAACGACTCATGAACGACGCTGCGCCACCGATCGATGTCGCGGTTGGTATTCTGATGAAGCCGAATGGCGACGTGCTGCTCGGCTCTCGTCCCGAAGGTAAGCCGTATGCGGGTTACTGGGAATTCCCGGGCGGTAAAGTTGAAGCGGGTGAAGCCGTACTCGATGCGCTAAAGCGTGAATTCGCCGAAGAGATCGGCGTGCAACTTCTTTCTGCTGAGCCGTGGTGCGGCGTGGAACATGTTTACCCGCACGCCCATGTTCGGCTGCATTTCTTTATCAGCCGTGAATGGCAGGGTGAGCCGCGCGCGCTGGAGGGGCAACAACTTGCATGGCAAGGGCAACTACAACTCGCGCCGATTTTGCCGGCGACGATACCATTGCTACAGTGGTTGGATCAGTTGCGGTTTGCAGAAAATAGCGCTGAGTCCTGACCGCGCACTGGCCTGTGATCAATCACTCAGCGTAAAATGATCATTAAACATCGAACGATCATTCGACAGCGAGCTCGCACTCACAAGAAAGACAGCGACTGGTGCGGAGGCGGTACTGGGCAATAGCGCTGCACGTCGAGCGGGAGCCGCTCAGTGCGCGGTACCGTCAAGGTCTTGTTCTTCTTCGGGTGGTGCGCCGGGGATTTTGTATTTTTCTTCTGCCCACGCCCCTAAATCAATTTGCTTGCAGCGCGCCGAACAAAAAGGGCGATGCGCGTTTTCTTCACGCCACTCGACCTTGGCGCTGCAGGTTGGACAATCGACGACAGCGACCATCGGTTCAGGCTTGTCAGAAGTTACACAGCGTCAGGTCAAAAGGTACGTCGCCTTCGAACGGCCTTGGCTTCATGTCGCCACCTTGCGTGGTGAAGCGTATCCACAGTACGTATTTATTCGCCGAGATCTCGGGAATGGCGTGAAGTTTTTCATCGAGATGCACGCGAAGCATCTGATACGTACGACCTTGCAGCATTTGTTGAAAGCTACCCGCAATCGCCACAATTTGTGTGGCTCGGCCTGATTCGCGCAGTAGGCGCAGCACGATATTAATTGCCGAGAACAATGGCTCGAGCGGGCCGAACCAACCCATGATGTCACTACGACGCTGCTCGGCCGGCTGCGACTGCCACGCGTGATACGACGGAAGATCAAATTCGCAAGCGCCGCCCGGAATAATCGTGCGACCACGAATACTCATTAGCCATTCATTATCGCGAATATGCTGCCCGGTTCTGCCTTGCATACCGAGCAGTGCGGCGCTGGTTTTTTCAATATCAGACAAAATCGCATCCAGCCGCGATGTTTCGACATTCGGGTTGGATTTGAAACCGAGCAGGGTCTGCTTCTGACGTTCAAGCTCTTGCAGCAGATCGGATTTGAGATCAGCGCGGCCCGATACCTCCAGCATCTCGTAGATGGTCGCGAGCGCGACATGATGCTGCAAAGGGTGATCGTGCTGAATGAAGAAACTGAACTTCTCGTACAGATCCTCAAGCCGCAATAGCGTGCGAATACGCTCGTTGAAAGGGTATTCGTAGACGGTCAAGTGTTCCTCGAGAATTAGCCAGAAAAATTTCACAGATTCTGACCGAAGCCGCCGGAAATTACAAACCTCTCGCCTGTTTTTTTGCAGCTAAATCGAGGTACGCCCGGTGCAGTCGCTCGACCGCGGCAGCGGCGGCCTCCGGTGGACCTTCGTTGACAATCACGTCATCGGCAGCCGCCAGCCTTTCGCTGCGCTGCACCTGCGTCGCCATAATGGCCTCGACTTGTGCGACTGAAAACTGATTACGTGCTTGCACGCGCGCTATTTGCATCGCCTCCGGGCAATCGACCACCAGCACGCGGTCGACCCGATCAACCCAACGCCCTGATTCGACAAGCAAAGGCACGACGAAAAGCAAGTAGGGGCCGGTGCTGCTGCGCGCCGCCGCCTCGGTCTGCTGTGAAATCAAAGGATGCAGGATTTTTTCCAGTTGCTGCCGCGCCGCAGCATCGGCGAACACATGCTCACGCATGCGCGCCCGATTAAGTGCGCCATCGATTGTTAAAAATGCATCACCAAATATTTGCCGAATCTGCGCGATGGCCAAGCCGCCAGGTGCGGTCAGTTGGTGCGCGATCTGATCGGTATCGATGACCGAAGCCCCGTGGGCGGCGAACATATCCGCCACCAGCGACTTGCCACTACCGATACCACCGGTGAGCCCGACCGAGAACCTTGGCGATGTCATGAATAACCGCCGTTCAACCAAAGATTCATGATGTCTTGACCGTAGAGCAGTGCGACCACACCCGCAAGCGCCAAAAAAGGACCAAACGGAATCGGCTTGTCACGCTGATGCCCGCGCAGCAGTATCAGCAATACACCCACCACAGCGCCCACTGCTGAAGAGAGCAGCACGATCAGCGGCAACATCAACCACCCCAGCCAGGCACCTAATGCGGCCAGCAGCTTGAAGTCGCCGTATCCCATACCTTCTTTACCTGTGACCAAGCGATAGCCCCAGTACACCAACCACAGCACCAGATAACCCGCCGCCGCGCCTATGACTGCGTCGGTGAGTGGGGTGAACGTAGCACTGATATTGAATAACAAGCCCACCCAGAGCAGGGGCAGGGTCAGGTCATCGGGGAGAAATTGCGTATCCAGATCGATGAACGCGAGTGCCAGTAGCACCCAGACCAGCAGCAGCGCGGCCAAGCCATCGACGTCGCTGCCCAAGCGCCATATCACCCATCCCGACAACAAAGCGGCAAGCAATTCAACCAGCGGGTAGCGCGCAGAGATCGGTGCGCGGCAGTAGCGGCAGTGGCCGCGCAACCACAACCAACTGATTAGCGGGATGTTGTCAAGCGCACTAAGCCTGTGGCCGCAAGCCGGACATGCTGAGCGTGGAAACAGCAGGTTGTAATGACCCTGATGCGGCACTGCTTCGTCGCGCTCAATGGCGATGAAGTTATCGGTCTCACGCTGCAACATCACCGGTATGCGATGAATCACCACATTCAAGAAACTTCCAACCACCAGACCGATCAGCATCCAGCATAAGGTGGTGAGTGCGATACCAGGAGGCGCATCGATCAGCGCCGAGAGCAGCGACTGCATCAGACTACCGTTCCCAGTTTGAAAATCGGCAGGTACATCGCGATCACCAATCCTCCTATTAAACCGCCCAGTATCACCATGATCAGCGGCTCCATCAGCGATGACAATGATGCGACTGCTGTGTCGACTTCTTCTTCGTAGAATTCAGCCACTTTACGCAGCATCTCATCCAATGAACCTGATTCTTCACCAATCGCCGCCATTTGCATCGCCATAGGCGGAAACACCTGCGCTTGCTGCATTGCCATCGCCAGCGAGGTGCCGCTGGCAACCGACGAGGCAATTCGCAGTGTCGCCTCATGGTACACGGCACTACCTGAGGCGCCTCCTACCGAATCGAGGGATTCTACCAATGGCACGCCGGCGGCGAACATGGTGGCCAGCGTACGCGTCCAGCGTGCCACCACGGCCTTTCTGATCACCGGTCCAAACACCGGTAATTTGAGCAGGAGTCGGTCGGTCGCGGCCTGCATCGATGGCGAGCGACGCCAGCTGCGTATAAACAAAAATCCGCCGACCATCATCGATCCGAATACCATCGGCCAATAACTGACAAATTGATCCGAAAGCCAGATCACGAATAACGTGGGCAGTGGTAGTTCAGCCCCAAAGCTCTCGAACACGCTTTTGAAAGAAGGTACCACCCAGATCATGATGACAGCGGTCACGATCACCGCGACAGCCAGCACAGCGGCGGGGTAGAACAGTGCCGATTTGATTTTGCCTTTGAGCGCCAGTGTTTTTTCTTTATACGTGGCTAGTCGCGCAAGCAACTCCTCCAGAATACCCGCCTGCTCCCCGGCCGCGACCAGATTACAGAACAACTTGTCGAAATACTGCGGGTAGCGCTTGAACGCTTGCGACAAACTGGTACCGGTTTCAACATCTGCGCGTATATCAAGCAATAGCCGGGTCACGGCCGGGTTGCTATGCCCACGCGCGACGATATCAAACGACTGCAGTAAAGGCACGCCGGCTTTCATCATGGTCGCCAGCTGACGGGTAAACATGCATAAATCTTTTTCGCTAATTTTGCGGCTGCGTGGCAGCTGTTTTTTCTTCAGGCTGGTGACTTGAATACCTTGCCGGCGTAGCTGCAGCTTGGCAGCAGGCGCGCTATCGGCGCGGATTTCACCACTCGTTGTTCGCTGCAAGCGGTCGAGGCCTTGCCAGTGATAGGTTTGCTCCGCGGGTCGCGATTTTTTCGCGATGCTCGATATAGCTTCAGGCATTGGTGCACCCTAAAATTTCATCCAGACTCGTCAAGCCCTGCTTTACTTTGATTAATCCTGCCTCGCGCAAGGTTCTGACACCTTCACGCTTCGCCTGCGCCTCAATCTCCAGCGCCGTACCTTGGGCAAGGATGATGGCCTCGATCGCTTCCGAAATCGGCATCACCTGATACACGCCGACTCGACCCTTGTAGCCGCTACCGGTGCAGCGCTCGCAGCCAACTGCGCGATACGGCGTCCAGCCACTGAGGTCGTTTTCGGTGAAGCCGGCAGCGAGAAAGGCATCGACTGCCATCGGCTCGGGTTGCTTGCAGCTGCATAAACGTCGTGCCAGTCGTTGCGCAGTAATGAGTGTCACTGCCGAGGCAATATTGAATGGCGCCACCCCCATGTTGAGTAGTCGTGTCAATGTCGAGGGCGCATCATTGGTGTGCAGCGTGGAAAACACCATGTGACCGGTTTGCGCCGCTTTGATGGCGATGTCAGCGGTTTCAAGATCGCGGATCTCGCCCACCATCACAATATCCGGGTCTTGTCGGAGAAAGGCGCGCAATGCCACTGGAAAAGTCAGCCCTGCACGGTCATTGATGTTGACCTGATTTATTCCCGGCAGATTAATTTCCGCAGGATCTTCAGCGGTGGCGATATTGATGCCCGGCTTATTCAGAATATTCAGGCAGGTATACAGCGACACTGTTTTACCCGAGCCGGTCGGGCCGGTGACCAGCACCATGCCATATGGCCGGTGAATTGCATCAAGTAGAAGTGCTTTCTGATCAGCTTCGTAACCTAATGCGTCGATACCGAGCTGCGCCTGGCTGCCGTCGAGAATACGCATGACGATTTTTTCACCGAACAGCGTCGGCAATGTCGATACACGAAAATCAATACTTCGGGTACCAGATACCGACAGCTTCATACGACCATCTTGCGGTACACGCTTCTCGGAAATATCTAATCTGGAGATAACCTTGATACGCGAGGCGAGTTTTTCTTTGATCGCCAGTGGCGGCTGAGATATCTCGCGCAATACACCGTCGATACGAAATCGGATCCGATAAAATTTTTCGAATGGTTCAAAGTGCAGATCAGATGCGCCCATATTGATGGCATCGGTCAGGATTTTTTGTAAAAATCTTACGACGGGTGCGTCATCAATCTCACTGGTGGCGGTATCAGTATGGCTACTTTCATCGACCAGTGCCACGTTGTCGAGATCATCGCCAATCAACTCCGAAAGATTCTGCTCGGCGCTTTGGGATAATTTAGAAATTAACTCTGTTAGCTGCGGTACCGCTACCACGACCGGATCAACCGATAAGCCAGTACGGAATTTCACTTGATCCAGCGCCAGTGTCTGGGTAGGGTCAGCGATCGCTACCGAGACTTTACTGGCGCGCTTGGCCAATACAACCACGCGCTGTGATTGCATGAGCCGGTCATCAATAACTTGTTTGGGAAGCGCCTGGATATCAACAGCGCCAAGATCAAGCAACGGGCAGCCAAAATGTGTCGCACAAAACAAGGCCATACTGCTGGCGTCTAATTCGCCGCTTCGAATTACAGCATCGATAAACGGTATCCGTTCTTCACTGGCGTTACGCTGAATCGTATCGACTTGCTGTTGGCTGAGCTTGCCGGCTTGTAGCAAGGCACGCGGCAATCCAGACGATGATGATGTTGGCGGAGCAGAAGCAGGACGCATGATCGGTCTACGGGAAGGTCGCGCGAATCATGCGTGAAGCGATTTGCTTCAGGGTGAAAATCGGTGGCGGTGGTACTGCTTCATGCCGTAATCAGTGGCAGCCAGCGATAGTTTTGACGTAATTTGGCAACAGCGCACTATGCTGCAACCAACGCTGCTTCAGCGTGGCCGGTACAGCTTGACCATCTTGATCACTTGCTCCTGTACCTGAACGATTTCAATCACACAGCGCGAGATTTTCAGGCATACCGGGGCTTCCGGTATCTCTCGCAGCAGTTCAAGCAGCAGGCCATTCAGCGTTTTAGGGCCGTCCACGGGCAGATCGAGGCTGAGCCGCTTGTTCACGTCTCGCAGAGAGACCGACCCTTCCAGCAAGCACTCGCCTTTTTTATCCCAATCAAATTGATCAGCGCGGGTGGCGCCGGGGGTAGAGGTGGTGAACTCGCCCACCATCTCTTCGATAATATCGTCTAATGTAACCAGGCCCTGTACTTCACCGTATTCATCGACGATGACTGCCAGCCGCTCTTGATTTTCCTGGAAATACTGCAGCTGAGTAAAAAGATCGGTCTCGGGGGGAATGTAGTACGGTGGCGTTAGTAGCTCGCGAAAATGATCAACGGTGAGCTCATCGACTTGATTCAGCAGCGCCATCGCTTTGCGTACATGTAATATGCCAACGATTTTATTGATCTCGCCATCATGAACCAATAACTTGTTGTGATAGCAGGTGGTGAGCTGATGCTTCACTTCTTCCACCGGGACTGAAAGATTTAAGGCTTCAATTTGCGATCGGGGTGTCATCACATCTTCTACGGTGACACGTTCAAGATCAAACAAATTCAGCAAAATGCTTTTATGTTTGACGGGAATAAAATTACCGCTCTCGACCACCATCGAACGTAATTCATCAGGAGAGAGCCGCAAATCCCGCACGCCGGTACCGGTCGGAATACGCAGCATCGCCAGCAGGCTGCGTACAAACAGATTCACAAACCAGATCGCGGGCCGGCCAATGAAAATAAGCCACTTAATGGGATACGACGCGGGTAAGGCGATCCGCTCCGGGTAGGTGGCGCCGATGACTTTGGGCGTAATCTCGGCAAACACAATCAGGAAAAATGCAACGATCGCAGTCGCAATCGTAATAACTTCTTGGTTGTTACCGAACGTAGAGATGGCAATCGAGGTCACCAAGGCGGTGATCAGCGCATTGATCAGGGTATTGGCGATCAGGATGAGCGATAGCATCCGATCGGTATGATCCAGCAACCACAGCGTGGTCTGCGCTAATCGTGATCCGCGACGTGCGAGGTGTTTGATCCGATGCCGGTTTAGCGCCATCAAGGCGGTTTCCGAGATCGAGAAAAAAGCCGAGCAGCAGACCAACGCGACCAGCGCGAGAATCTGCACCCACAGTGGAATAGCATCCATCAGCGTGATGCTTCAGGTTTCATCTGCGAAGCGAAGCGAGCAGTCGTGTCGGGCAATTTAAGCAGTCGTGCGTATGGGTGGTTGCGCGAGGAACTGCTTTGCCAGTTGTACCCAGAAGCTCGCGCCCACGGGTAGCAGATCATCATTGAAATCGTAGCTTGGATTATGCAGATTGCACGGGCCCAGACCATGACCGCTATCGCGGTGGGTGCCATCGCCATTGCCAATGAACACGTAGCAGCCGGGCTTTTCCAGCAGCATGAAGGCAAAATCCTCAGAGCCCATGGTCGGTTCAATATCCGGCTTGGTACCGTCACTGCCCACTACATCGCGCATGACACCCAGCGCGAATTCTGTTTCGGGCCGGTGATTAATCAGCGGCGGATAATTTCTGCTGAACGAAAATTCAACACTGGCACCAAATGCCGCCGCAGTATGCGAGGCAACCTCGCGCATTCTTTGTTCAACCAGATCAAGCACAGGCAGGGTAAAGGTACGTACCGTGCCTATCATTGACGCGGCATCAGGCACGATGTTGGTGGCACTCCCGGTATGAATCTGCGTAATTGAAAAAACCGCCGAGTCCAAGGGGCTGACGTTGCGTGACACGATGGTCTGCCAGCTTTGCGCGATCTGCACAGCGACCATCACCGGATCAACCGAACGGTGCGGCTGCGCCGCGTGCGAGCCCTTGCCGTGTATCGTCAGCTCAAATTCATTGGACGATGCCATCATCGGGCCTGCCACCACGCCCATGGTGCCGGCGGGCATTCCCGGCCAATTATGCATGCCGAACACCGCCTCCATCGGACACTGCTCGAACAACCCGTCATCCATCATCGCCTTTGCACCACCGCGCCCTTCTTCTGCCGGCTGGAAGATGACATACACCGTGCCATCGAAATCGCGGTGTTGCGAGAGATAGTGCGCAGCACCCAGCAGCATCGCGGTATGGCCGTCATGACCGCAGGCATGCATTTTTCCGTCGATGGTCGATCGGTGTGCGAATTGATTGTGTTCTTGTAATGGCAAAGCATCCATGTCGGCACGTAACCCAACCGCGCGCGACGATGTGCCGGAACGTATGACCCCCACCACGCCGGTACCGCCGAGCCCGCGAATCACTGGTATGCCCCACGCCTCTAACTGCTGCGCAACCAATTGCGAGGTGTGTGTTTCCTCATACGCCAGCTCGGGATGCGCATGAATCGTGCGTCGAATTTGCTTAAGCTCGTCGTGAAATTGCAGGATGGGGTCGATTAGCTTCATGGCGGTCGTTAACTTAGCGTCAAGGGTTGAGTGATGTGTAATATTACCCTCAGCGCCTGCCGGCCGTGCTTGTTGAATCGATAACCTTAATTGCAGCCTGTCTATGCCATCCCATACTGTTCGCTTGGCGTGCCCGCATGATTGCCCCGATACCTGCGCCATGCTGGTAACGGTTGAGGGCGAGAAGGCGATTGCAATCAGGGGCGACCCCGATCATCCCAACACCGCCGGGGTGCTGTGTACCAAGGTGTCACGCTATCTTGAGCGCACCTATCACCCCGAGCGGCTGCTTCATCCCATGCGGCGGACCGGTCCCAAGGGCAGCGGACAGTTCGAGCGCATCAGCTGGGACCAGGCACTCACCACGATTGCCGACCGATTACAGGCCGAGGCGGCGAGAGACCCGCGCGCCATTTTGCCGTATAGCTACGCCGGTACCATGGGCGTGGTGCAAGGCGAATCTATGGCGACGCGTTTCTTTAACCGGATCGGTGCCTCGAAGCTTGACCGTACGATTTGCGCATCGGCGGGCAGCGTAGGTTACCGCTACACGATAGGCGCCAAAATAGGCACGGATACCGAGCAATTCGAGAATGCAAAACTAATCGTTATTTGGGGTGGTAACCCGGTCGCATCGAATTTGCATTTTTGGATGCGCGCGCAAGAGGCAAAGCGGCGCGGCGCGGTGCTGGTCGCGATTGATCCGCACCGGTCTCTGACTGCCGAAAAATGTCAGCACCACATTGCGCTGTTGCCGGGTACCGATAGTGCGCTCGCGCTCGGCATGATGCATGTGCTGATCCGTGACGATTTACTTGATCACGACTACATCGCCCGCTACACCCTGGGCTTTGAGCAGCTGAAACAGCGCGCCGCTGAGTGGCACCCTGATCGTGTGGCACAGGTTTGCGGTATCCCGGTCGATCAGGTCGAGCTACTGGCGCAGCTGTATGGCAAGACCGCGCAGCAAGGTGAGCCGGTGGCGATTCGGCTTAACTACGGCGTGCAGCGCTGCCACGGTGGCGGCATGGCAGTTCGCAATGTCACCTGCTTGCCGGCGCTGGTGGGCGCATGGCGACATGCGGCGGGAGGCGTGCTGCTCTCGTCAGGCGATAGCTTCCCCAAGCAGCAAGCCTTATTGGAACGCCCCGATATCATGCCGGTAGATCCTGCGCGCCCGGCGCGCACCATCAACATGAGCACCATCGGCGATGATCTGTTGCGACCCGGCTCAGAGGCGTTTGGCCCGCAGATATCGACGGTTATTGTGTATAACGCCAATCCGGTTGCAGTAGCACCGCAATCCGCCAAGGTTGCTGAGGGCTTCGCGCGCGAAGATTTGTTTACCGTCGTGCTGGAGCACTTCAAAACAGATACCGCAGATTATGCAGATATTTTGCTGCCCGCCACCACCCAGCTCGAACATGTTGATGTACACGCGACCTACGGGCATTTGTATATCGTGGCGAATAATGCGGCTATCGCGCCGCTAGGTGAGTCCAAGCCAAATAGCGAAATCTTTCGATTGCTGGCAGCGCGCATGGGATACACCGATCCCTGCTTTGCTGATACCGATGATGATCTCGCCGCACAAGCTTTCGACCCGAATAGCGACACTGCGCCTGGCTATGATTGGTCGCGCGTCAAGCAAGCTGGATGGATCAAGCTGACTATGCCACCCGCGCCGTTTGCGCAAGGCGGTTTCCCAACGCCATCCGGCAAGTGCGAGTTTTATTCTGAAACAATGCAGCACGATGGCCTGGATCCGCTGCCGGCTTACATACCACCGTATGAGTCTGCAGCGTCGGCGCCTGATCTGGCGGCCGAATATCCTTTGGCCATGATCTCGCCACCCCAAAGAAATTTTCTCAATACCAGTTTTGTCAACGTTAAAAGTTTGCGTGATACCGAGGGCGAGCCGCATCTGGAGATACATCCGATTGATGCTGGCGTACGCGGTATCCATCACGGAGATCTGGTGCGCGCGTTTAATCAGCGCGGCGCCATGCAATTCAAAGCCCGGGTGACCGACGCGGCGCGCCAAGGTTTGGTAGTAGCCCCATCAATCTGGTGGAAAAAGCTGGCGCCCGACCAAAAAAATGCCAATGAGCTGACCAATCAGCGGCTCACCGATATGGGTCGTGCGCCGACTTTTTATGATGTACTGGTCAATGTTGAAAAAGCCAACACCGCGGCCGCATCACCTGATTGATACAGAGATCAAGCAGACAAGGTCAGCAGATTCGGCTACGATCGGCGAATCAACAGCAAAATGATTGATCGTGATCATCCCCGCACCATCAATCCCGGGCATCCGGCGCTGAATACCTGACCGATTAACAAGAAAATCAGGGTGGCTTATGGAGAAAATCTGGATTCGTTCCTACCCCGCGGGCGTACCAGCTGAAATCGATTACACCCGCTACCGTTCATTAGTGCAGCTGATGGACGAGGCCTTTACGCAATATGCCAGCCGTAAAGCCTACGCCTGTATGGGTAAATTCATTACCTATGCTGAGGTAGACAGCCTTTCAAAGCAGCTGGGTGCTTGGCTACAGTCGCAGGGTTTGCAGCGTGGCGCCAGAGTGGCGATCATGATGCCGAACGTGCTGCAGTATCCGATCGCGCTGGCCGCTGTGCTGCGCGCTGGCTATATCGTTGTTAATGTCAATCCGCTGTATACCCCGCGCGAGTTGGAGCATCAGCTCAATGACTCCGGTGCCGAGGCGATCATTATTCTCGAAAACTTCGCCCACACGCTCGAAAAGGTCATCGCCAGAACCCATGTCAAGACAGTGGTGCTAGCCAGCATGGGCGAAATGCTGGGGGCCGCCAAGGGCCTGTTAGTGAACTTTGTTGTGCGTAACGTGAAAAAAATGGTGCCGGATTTTTCGTTACCGAACGCAGTACGATTCAGCACCGCGCTGCGCGAAGGCGCCTCGATGCGTCTGCAGCCAGTTTCACTCGGTCATGACGATATCGCCTTCTTGCAGTACACCGGCGGCACCACCGGCTTATCGAAAGGTGCGATGCTCAGCCATCGCAACGTGATTGCGAACCTGCTGCAAAACGAAGCCTGGTTGCAGCCAGCGATGGACAAGCCACCGAAAGTAGACTCACTGGTATTCGTATGTGCGTTACCGCTCTACCATATCTTTGCGCTGACTGTGTGCTGCCTGATGGGTACGCGTGTCGGCGGTATGAATATCTTGATTCCTAATCCGCGAGATATCCCCGGCTTGGTGAAAGAACTCAGCAAGCATCGATTTAATATGCTGCCCGCAGTAAATACCTTGTACAACGCCTTATTGAATCACCCTGATTTTGCCAAACTCGATTTTTCCTCGTTAAAGCTGTGTAATGGCGGCGGCATGGCGGTGCAGAAAGCGGTCAATGATCGCTGGCGTGCGGTCACGGGCAAGAGCATTATCGAGGGCTATGGTTTGTCCGAGACGGCGCCCGTGGCAACAGCAAATCCTGCCGATGCCGATGAATTCACCGGCACCATTGGCTTGCCTATACCCTCAACCGATATCGCTATCCTTGACGATGATGGTAACGAGCTGCCCCTGGGGCAAGCCGGCGAGATTGCGATTCGTGGGCCGCAAGTGATGGAGGGTTACTGGGAAAAACCGGAAGAGACTGCGCGTGTCATGACCCGCGAAGGCTATTTTCGATCAGGCGATATTGGTGTCATGGACGAGCACGGCTATGTCAGTATTGTCGACCGCAAGAAAGACATGGTGTTGGTCAGCGGATTCAATGTTTACCCCAATGAGGTTGAAGGCATCGTTGCCATGCACCCCGGCGTGCTGGAATGCGCGGTGGTTGGTGTGCCCGATGAGCAAACTGGCGAGGCGGTGAAATTATTTGTCGTCAAGCGCGATACGTCGCTCACCGCCGAGCAAATCATGGAATTTTGCCAGAGCCAATTGACAGCGTATAAACGTCCCAAGCAAATTGAGTTTCGTAGTGAATTACCGAAAACAAATGTTGGCAAGATTTTGCGTCGAGAATTACGCGATTCGGTAACCTGAAGCATTTGGCGGGGCGCGATAAAATCTCATGCTTTGGTCGAGCAGACCAAGCATAACCTAGCCACCACCGGTGGCCAACCCTGAATGCGACACCGCTCCTTTAGTCAATCTATCGCGCCTGCCAACCAGTCTACCCGCAATGACTGGGCCACCCTGAAAACTTTGCTGCCCTATCTGTGGGAATGGAAGTGGCGGGTGGTGTTTGCGATGGCCTGCCTGGTCATGGCAAAAATGGCCAATGTCGGCATACCCATGGTCTTGAAAGAGATCGTCGATAGCTTGACGATCCCCGCGCAATCCGCCAATGCAGTCCTTGTGCTACCTATGACGCTGCTGATCGGGTATGGTTTGCTGCGGCTATCGACGACAGTATTTACCGAGCTGCGTGAATTCTTTTTTGCGCGCGTGACGCAGCGCGCTGTACGTAATATCGCGCTCAAGGTGTTTCGTCATCTGCATGCGCTGTCATTGCGGTTTCACCTCAACCGCCAGACCGGCGGTGTTACCCGTGATATCGAGCGTGGTACACGGGGTATCTCGACACTGGTCTCATACACGCTGTTCTCAATACTGCCGACCCTGGTCGAGATTTCGCTGGTGCTGGCTTATCTGTCATTACAGTATGACCACTGGTTTTCTGTCATTACGATCACGGCATTAGTTGTTTATATTATTTTTACGGTGGTTGTGACTGAGTGGCGCACGCATTTTCGACGCACCATGAACGACCTGGATTCAAAAGCTAATGTGCGTGCGATTGACTCTTTGCTCAACTACGAGACTGTCAAATATTTTGGCAATGAGGAGTACGAAGCGCGCAGATACGACGAAGGTCTCAAACGCTTTGAACGAGCAGCGGTGCAGTCTCAAAACTCATTATCACTGCTGAACACCGGGCAGTCACTCATTATCGCCACCGCAGTCACTCTCATTCTGTGGCGCGCCACATTGGGCGTGATTGCCGGAACCATGACCTTGGGCGATCTGGTCCTGGTGAATGCCTTCATGATTCAGCTTTATATTCCGCTGAATTTTTTGGGTGTGATTTACCGTGAGCTGAAACAAAGTCTGGCAGATATCGAGCGAATGTTTGCTCTGCTGGATGAAAATCGGGAAGTGGCAGATTCACCTTCAGCAGTGGCGCTGCAAGTCGATCGGGCTGAGCTGAAGTTTCAGCATATCGACTTCAGCTATGAAGCAAAACGGCAGATTTTATTTGACGTTGACTTTCAGGTGGCTGCAGGTACCACTACCGCAGTCGTCGGGCACAGTGGTTCCGGCAAGTCGACACTCGCGCGATTGTTATTCCGATTTTATGATGTTGACCGTGGCGGCATTCTGATTGATGGCCAGGATATTCGTGATGTGACCCAAACATCATTACGACAGGCCATTGGTATTGTTCCACAAGATACGGTGCTGTTTAACGACACCATTGCCTACAATATTGCGTATGGCAGTCCGGGCGCTGCGCAAGAAACAATTGAGGCGGCAGCCCGTGCAGCCTACATTCATGATTTCATCGTAAGCCTGCCCGATGGTTATCAAACCATGGTGGGTGAACGCGGTTTGAAGCTTTCGGGTGGCGAAAAGCAGCGCGTTGCAATCGCCCGTACGCTACTGAAAAATCCGAAAATCCTGGTGTTCGATGAAGCGACATCGGCATTGGATTCGCAGGCGGAGCAAGCTATACAGCAGCAACTGAAAGAGATTGCGCGTAACCGAACCAGTCTGGTCATTGCTCACCGCTTGTCTACGATCGCGGATGCGCACCAGATTTTGGTCATGTCCCACGGCAGTATTGTGGAGCGCGGTACCCATGCGGAGTTAATTGCATTGGGCGGCATGTACGCTGATATGTGGGAGCGGCAGCAGGCGCGCAGCACCGAAGAACCCCAAGCACCCACTGCGCCGACACTCGCTTCCGTTCGCTCTTGAGCGCTGGTTGATGAACTGATCGGCAAAGCGGCGCTCCGGTAAAATCAGCGCACACATACCCTTGAAATAAGCCATGACCAAACCGAGCCCCCTACGCTTGACCCGCCCCGACGACTGGCATGTTCATTTGCGTGACGGCATTGTGCTGAAAGATGTTGTTCCGCATACCGCCGCGCAATTTGCGCGTGCGATCGTTATGCCGAATCTGAAGCCCCCTGTGGTCACCGCAACAATGGCAGCGGCTTACCGTGAACGTATCCTTGCTGCGGTGCCTGCTGCAATGAACTTCGAGCCGCTGATGACGCTCTATCTGACGGATAACACATCACCGGATGAAATTCGACGTGCGGTCGATAGTGGTTTCGTGCATGGTGTCAAACTCTACCCTGCGGGCGCTACCACTAACTCGGATGCGGGTGTTACCGATATACAGCGCTGCATGCGTACCTTGGAAGTAATGCAAGATACCGGCTTGCCGCTGCTGATTCACGGCGAAGTGACCGAACACAGCATTGATATATTTGATCGTGAGGCGGTGTTTATTGATCGTATTCTGCAGCCGCTCAGAAAATCGCTACCTGCATTACGCGTGGTATTCGAACATATCACCACCAAAGATGCAGCTGAGTATGTGCGTGATGCAGAGGGCGACATTGCAGCAACAATCACGGCCCACCACTTGATGTACAACCGTAACGCGATATTCCAAGGCGGCATCCGGCCGCATTACTATTGCCTGCCAGTGCTGAAGCGTGAGCCCCATCGACTGGCGCTGGTAGAGGCGGCTATCTCGGGTAACCCGCGTTTTTTTCTGGGTACCGACTCAGCGCCTCATCCTAAAGGCCTCAAGGAGCATGCTTGTGGCTGCGCGGGCTGCTATACCGCACTGCATGCCATGGAGTTATACGCTGAAGTATTCGAGGCCAATAACGCGCTCGATAAACTTGAGGGGTTCGCCAGTTTCTTTGGTGCGGATTTCTATCGATTACCCAGAAATACTGATGTGGTCACCCTGCAAAAATCCGAGTGGATTATTCCCGACGAGCTTACGCTAGGCGATACCACCTTGGTGCCGCTGGATGCCGGTCGCAGCTTGCGCTGGAAGTTTATCCCGCACGGCTAGGTAGGCAATGCGGTTTGCCACCATCGACTGGAGCAGGCCATGGCTGGCACCCTACAGGTTGATTGGTGAGCCGCTCGCAGCGCGAGTTGATTGGATCGATGGCGCTACCGCAATCGCACATGATCGTACGCTACACAATGCATACGGCCAGCCGATTAGCTTCGTTCCGCAAAACGCATCCGCTAACCATACTCCTTATGAAACGCATATTGCGAATACCGGGCAGGTGCCAACGCGCGATAACCTGCATGATTTTTTCAATGCGTTATTGTGGTTGCACTTTCCGTGTACGAAGCGGGTTTTGAATCAGCTGCAGGCTGCGGCGCTTTCTCAGGCATCACATCAACAAGTATCGGCGAACGGTCGACGCGGTCCGCAGCGTGATTCTGCGACCTTATTCGATGAAAATGCGGCGATCTTTATCAGCCACGATGCCGGTCTCATCGATGCATTGCGTGCACATGAATGGCCTGCGGTATTGCATACATCACCCTCATTATTTTTCTCTCGGGCCGATGTGATCTTGTTTGGTCATGCCCTGATAGAAAAACTGGTCACCCCGTATAAATCTATCACCGCGCATGTATGGACTGTGCAGCGATCGAGAGAGTGGTTTACGTTATCAACAGACATACAAATCGCAATGATCGATCATCAGCTTGCTGCCGAATTAATCGCAGGCTTTGATAATGCGGCGTTCTGCCACCTGCCGGTACTCGGGGTACCCGGCTGGTGGCATTGCCAAGACGCGGAGTTTTACGCTGATAACACTGTGTTTCGTTCAAAGCGCCTACGCGATTAGCGCACTTATTAAATCAGTCAAAGCTGGCAGCTGGGTCGAGGATATGAACGAAGCGAATATCAGAAGCCCTTTTGTACCCCTACCATGAAGGCATCCGACTTACCATTTTGCGCCAAGCTGGCATTACCAGCGGCATCGTTATTACCGGAGTACGAAGAGGGTATGCCATCTGTCGCATGGTTATAGGCCGCGTACAGCTTGGTGTTTTTTGATAACGCATACACCGCCGAGAGATTAATAATCTCCGGGCTGCCGATGCTGTTGTTATGAGCGTAGTTGATGCCAAGTCGGGTTGATGGCATGACCTCCATATCGGCACCGATCACGAAAGTATTGCTGCTGTCGCCCACGTAAGGATCAAAATGCACGTAATTGGCAGCCAGATTCACTGGCCCGAGCGGGAAGCTGGTGCCAATCAGATACTGACGGTACTGCGCATCGCGATCCGAAGCAGCGGCCACCAGTTTGACCGTACCCAATTGATAGCCGATATTGCCTGCCATGAATCGGTTCTCGCCGTTAGCGCCGGGCACGCCGCCAAACGAATACAAGATGCTGGCGTTCAGTCCACCCAGGCTGTCGCGTGGCAAGCTGTAGGTCAGTGAATTCGGTATGAAGAAACCACCGGTTGTGCCGAATGCCGGGTCGGCATCAGTGCCGCCTGTGTACGCCGGGATCGTACCGCTCGTCACTTTGCCATCACGATGCATGAGCAGCGCCGGTACATAAAAATTATTGCCGGCCAGCCCCACTGTCGACGTATATGCGGCGATAAATGGCGAGAGATTCAGCCCGGCAGAGAGCGAGCCGAGCGACCCACCGATACCAACATTCGCCATCCTGCTGAAGATGCCTCCGGTGCCGCCATTGGCGATCGCGCCAGAGGTCGAACTAAACCCGCCCTCGAGATGGACATGGGCTTGCATGCCATTGCCTAAATCTTCAGTGACGCGAAATCCCCATACCGAGGGTGCCCAGTTACCCTCGCCGAGGCTCCATCGTCTTTCAGAGTTTGGACCAATACCGCTTGCTGTCACCACCGATGCATCAATATTGCCGTAGATGTTGATCGCAGATTCCGCCAGTACCGCGCTGCTGCTCATAAGTGCTACTGCTGACGCCATAGCTGGCGCAAGACACCGTTTGTTCATCGCTAATCTCCAGTGGTCGACAAAACGTCCACCAGTCTGGTGCGATCAGGATTTTGCGTGACGTGCAGGCGCAATCATAGACAGACATCAGCTTGTGCATGCACAAGAGTGAAACAAAGGGACACTCACTTTGTTTTTGTTGGCAGCATTTACTTCTCGCAGCTTTTCGTTGCGTTATTCCATCTGCCGCCGCTATCCAAGCATTTATCCGATTGAGAAAAATTCGATAACATTATAAAAAGCAGGATCGCCAACACCACGAACGTAGTTGCAGCCGGGATGTCCCTTACCAATCCTTGATGAAGGTTTGGTTGACAGAGAAATTGCGCGAGGCGAACGGTAAAGGCACAAGCGGTTGAGCATTCGTTGTGCAATGCTTGGTCGGGGTGAGAGGATTCGAACCTCCGGTCTCTACGTCCCGAACGTAGCGCTTTACCAGACTAAGCTACACCCCGATTACAGTCGTTGGCGCAGAAAACTGTTCCGGCATTCGCAGCAGTCGGCCAACAACGAAGCCCGAAAGTATATCAAACGGCTATCTGCGCCGACAATGGGCTTAGCGTTGCAGCGTGCTAGCCACCACCACGGTATGCAGTGCTTGATGCGTGGTTTTTAGCGGTCGCGATCGACTGCAAAGTCGGCCAGCGCCAGCAAAGCGTCCTTGCCGGCGCTTTCCGGAAAGCCGGCGATAGATGATTTGGCGAGCTCGCGCGCAGCATCAGCGCGGTGTCGGGTGTAATCGAGTGCTCCGGAATCGGTAATGGCCAACAGCACTTCATCAAAATGCGCCTCGTCACCGTTCGCGATACAGGCGCGCACCAGTTCGCGTTGCTGTGCGCTGCCGTGCTGGATGAGGTAAATCAGCGGTAGCGTTGGTTTGCCTTCGCGTAGATCATCGCCGACGTTTTTGCCAATCGCGCTGGCGTCACCGGAGTAGTCGAGCACGTCATCGATCAGCTGGAAAGCGGTGCCGAGCGAGCGACCGTACTCAGCGGCGGCGCTGATCTGCGCTTCCGGTGCGCCGGAGATCAGGCAGCCGAGTTCTGCCGCCGCTTCGAACAGCTTGGCTGTCTTGGAGCGGATCACGTGCAGATAGCGCTCCTCGGTCACATCCGGGTCGTGCATATTCATTAACTGCTGGACTTCGCCCTCGGCGATGACGTTGGTAGCATCAGCCAGAATCTGCATCACACGCATGCTGTCCACCGAAACCATCATCTGGAACGCGCGCGAGTATAAAAAGTCGCCGACCAATACCGAGGCGGCGTTGCCGAATACGGCGTTAGCAGTTTTGCTACCTCGCCGCAGCGATGACTCGTCCACCACATCGTCGTGCAGCAGGGTGGCGGTATGTATAAATTCGATAACTGCGGCGAGCTTGTGCTGATCATCGCCCCGGAAATCCCATGCCTTCGCCATAAGCAGCACCAAGGCAGGCCGAATCCGCTTGCCGCCGGCACTAATGATGTAGTCGGCGATCTGCCGCACCAGCACGACGTCGGAGTGCAACTGCGCGCGCAGGGTAGCGTCGACTGCGCGCATATCGTCTGCGATCAGGGCGAGTGGATTGCTGAGGGTGGGGTCGGCTGCGGACACGAGAAGCTTGGGCTGGGGTCGAATCGATGACGATTATACGATGCTCGCAGAAGTTTTGACCCTGAAGCTAAGTCCATGTATAATTTGAGGTTTTCCCGATTTGGCAAGCGTCGCACGCTGAAACCGGAGAAGTAGTAATCCGGCGCCGTCAGGCTCCGGCCGTTTATTGAAAATTCAATGATGAGGTTCCCATGTACGCGGTCATAAAAACCGGCGGCAAGCAATATAAGGTTGCGGCTGGTGAAAAACTGAAAATAGAACAGATACCGGCAGACATCGGCTCCGAAATCACCCTGGATCAAGTGCTCGCAGTGGGTGCTGGTGAAACCATCAAGTTTGGTTCGCCGCTGGTTCAAGGTGCCAAGGTGCTGGCAACGGTAGTGGCGCATGGTCGCCACGATAAGGTGAAGATCTTCAAGATGCGTCGACGCAAGCACTATCAGAAGCGTCAAGGCCATCGTCAGAACTACACCGAAGTGCAAATCGTCTCGGTCAACGGCTAAGCCGACCGGGCCCTCTACCGAATCAGGAGCATTCCATGGCACACAAAAAAGGCGGCGGTACTACGCGTAACGGTCGCGATTCCGAGTCGAAGCGACTGGGCGTCAAAGTGTATGGCGGTCAAAGCATTAATGCCGGCGGCATTATTGTTCGTCAGCGTGGCACCAAGTTGCATGCTGGTGAGAACGTCGGCACTGGCAAAGATCACACACTGTTCGCTCTCATCAATGGCACCGTGCAATTTGGTACCAAAGGCCCGATGAAGCGTCACGTGGTGACGGTCGTCCCGGCCTGATTTTCAGGCAGTTCCTTTCGAAAGGCTCTGCCGATTGCAGGGCCTTTTTAATTTCTGCGCTATACCAATACCACTGATACGCGCTACCGAAAGCGCTGCCCCCTGAATCATCAGTCACGTAAGTTATTTGAATCATGAAATTCATCGACGAAGCCCGAATCGAGGTTGTTGCCGGTAATGGCGGCAACGGCGTGGCCTCGTTTTGTCGCGAGAAGTTTCGGCCCTTCGGCGGGCCAGACGGCGGCGACGGCGGACGCGGCGGCAGCATTTATGCGATTGCAGATCGCAACATTAATACACTAGTCGATTATCGCTACGCAAAACTGCACCGTGCCAAACACGGTGAGAATGGCCGCGGCTCGGATTGCTACGGCAAGGGTGCGGACGATATTTATCTGCGTATGCCGGTTGGCACCTTAGTCACCGACCTGAATGACGGCGCCATTATTGCTGACTTGACCGAGCACGGCCAAACCGCGCTCCTGGTGAAAGGTGGCGAAGGCGGTTGGGGCAATATTCATTTCAAAACCTCGACCAATCGCGCGCCGCGCCAAAAAACTGATGGCAAAGAAGGCGAGCGGCGCGAGCTGCAACTCGAACTCAAAGTATTAGCAGACGTGGGCCTGCTCGGTATGCCGAATGCGGGCAAATCAACTTTCATCGCCTCGGTATCAAACGCACGCCCGAAAATCGCAGACTACCCGTTCACCACACTGCATCCTAATCTTGGCGTGGTGCGTGTTAGCCATGAAAAAAGTTTCGTGATTGCCGATATACCCGGCTTGATCGAGGGCGCGGCAGATGGCGCCGGGCTCGGCGTGCAGTTCTTGCGGCATTTGCAGCGCACGCGTTTACTGCTGCACATCGTCGACCTTGCACCTTTCGATACCAATATCGATCCAGTCAAAGAAGCCAAGGCGATCGTCAAAGAATTGAAGAAGTACGATCAGACGCTATTTGAAAAACCGCGCTGGCTGGTGCTGAACAAGCTTGATATGGTGGCGGCTGATGAGCGTGAGCAGCGCGTGAAGGACTTCATCAAACGCTTTGCCTGGAAGGGGCCGGTGTTTCGTATTTCGGCATTGACGCGTGAGGGGTGCGATGCCTTGGTAACCGATATCTACGATTATCTGGCGACCCAGCGCGAGCAGGAGCAGCGCGCGCAAACCAGTATCGCTGAGGAAGCCCTCGGCATTCACAGCATCGATGCTGATGATCCGCGTTTTAAATTGACTGACTAGTTTTTCTCTCAAGCTCGGCAAGCCTCATCATGTCTTCCGTCATCCAATCAGCGCAGCGTGTCATCGTTAAAGTGGGCTCCTCGCTTGTCACCAACGAGGGTAAAGGTTTGGACCATGCGGCTATTGCCAAATGGGCTGATCAAATTGCTCAACTGCGTGAACTAGGCAAGCAAGTGGTGCTGGTGAGTTCAGGTGCCATCGCCGAGGGCATGCAGCGGCTCGGATTTGAAAAGCGCCCAACCGGCATTCACGAGCTGCAGGCATGTGCGGCAGTTGGACAGATGGGCTTGGCACAGATCTATGAAACCAGCTTCAGCTCGCATGGCTTACGAACCGCGCAGGTACTACTGACGCATGCAGATTTAGCCGATCGCGAGCGCTACCTGAATGCGCGCTCCACGCTGTTTACTTTGCTTGAACTCGGCGTGATCACGGTGATTAACGAGAACGATACCGTGGTGACTGACGAAATCAAGTTTGGTGACAACGATACGCTCGGTGCACTGGTCGCTAACTTGATCGAAGCGGATGCATTGATCATCCTCACCGATCAACAGGGTTTGTACACGGCTGATCCACGCAAGCACCCGAATGCAGAATTCGTGAGCGAAGCAACGGCGGGTGACCCCAAACTCGAGACTATGGCGGGTGGTGCCGGTACCGGTATTGGTAGTGGTGGCATGCTGACCAAGATACTGGCAGCGCGTCGTGCAGCAAGTTCCGGCGCGCATACCGTAATCGCCTGGGGGCGTGAAGACAACGTACTACTGCGCCTTGCGCAAGGCGAGATGATCGGCACGCAATTAACTGCGCCCACCGCGCGGCTAACCGCGCGTAAGCAGTGGATGGCCGATCATCTCAAGACGGCCGGTCAGTTAGTGCTGGATGTGGGCGCAGTACAAAAAATCGCGCGCGAGGGCAAGTCATTACTGCCGATCGGTGTAATCGGTGTTGATGGTGAATTCGGTCGTGGTGATGTGGTGACCTGTGTTGATGGTGAGGGCCTTGCTATTGCGCGCGGTATCTGTAATTACCCTAGCGCAGAAGTACGCAGAATCATGCGCAAGCCATCGTCAGAGATAGCGGCAATCCTCGGCTATGTTGATGAAGACGAGCTGATTCACCGCGACAATCTCGTTTTGCTCTGACAGCTATCGCTCAACAAGCCAGCCAGCGCGGCTGAACCCGTGCAGCACAGCAGCATCACCAGAAGCGTACGCACCACGCTAGGCCGTCGCCAGCTGGTTTTCATGGTCGATTGGGTTCGCTGAGGTTGATCGGTGGGTCGATCACTGTGTCGACTACCGGCGGTGTGTTCGCGCCGCGGGGCGCACGCCGGCCAGCTTGCACCGGACGTAAAAACCGCGACAGCTCTTGCAGTGCTTTCGTGTACACGTCTCGCTTGAACTCGATCACCACGTCGAGCGGCACCCAGTACTCATGCCAGCGCCATGCGTCGAATTCGGGGTGTTCAGAGATACGCAAGTTGACATCGGTGTCGCGCCCGATCATACGCAGCAGAAACCAGATTTGCTTTTGGCCGCGATAATGCCCGCGCACTTCGCGCTTGATGAAATGATCAGGCACGTCATAACGCAACCAGTCGCGCGTGCGACCGATAATCTTGACATGCTCAGCGCGTAAGCCGACTTCTTCTTCCAGCTCACGATACATCGCTTGTTCCGGCGTTTCGCCGTGCTTGATGCCGCCTTGCGGAAATTGCCACGAATGTTCACGCACCCGCTTGCCCCACCACACTTCGTTTTGGTGATTCAGCAGGATGATGCCGACGTTCGGGCGATAGCCTTCACGGTCCAGCAT
>VERA01000022.1 GCA_018882935.1 Burkholderiaceae bacterium
GTATGTGCCCGGCTGGGATTGTCATGGCATGCCGATCGAGATTCAAATCGAAAAGCAATACGGCAAGCATTTGCCTACTGCAGAAGTACTCGCTAAATCACGCGCGTATGCTGCAGAGCAAATTGAACGTCAGAAGAAAGATTTCATCCGCTTGGGCGTCTTGGGTGATTGGGATAAACCCTACACGACGATGAACCCGCGTAACGAGGCAGATGAAATTCGTGCGCTCGGCAGGATTCTCGACAAAGGCTATGTGTATCGTGGGCTGAAACCCGTCAATTGGTGTTTTGATTGCGGCTCAGCGCTGGCGGAAGCCGAAGTCGAGTACCAAGACAAACGTGATCCTGCGATTGATGTCGGCTTTCCATTTGCCGAGCCTGAAAAAATCGCCCAGGCCTTTGGCTTGGCATCGCTGCCAACGCAAAAAGGCTTTCTGATTATCTGGACCACCACGCCGTGGACCATCCCGTCGAACCAGGCGCTGAACATGCATCCGGAGTTCGACTACGCATTGGTACACACCGAGCGTAACGGTGAACCGTTACTGCTAATACTCGCGCAAGCACTAGTGGAAAGCTGTCTGCAGCGCTATGGCCTGCAAGGGAAAGTGATTGCGACAACCAAGGGCGAACATTTGTCGCTGGTGAAGTTTCATCACCCGCTGGGTAGCGTCGATAGCGGCTACCAACGTCTGTCGCCTGTTTATCTTGGTGACTATGTCACCGCGGATTCGGGTACCGGCATTGTGCATTCTGCACCGGCGTATGGCCTTGAGGATTACGCCTCATGCAAATCACACGGCATGCGTGATGATGAAATCCTCAGCCCGGTGATGGGCGATGGTCATTTTGCGTCAACGCTGCCGCTATTCGGTGGCATGACGATCTGGGAAGCATCGAAGCCGATTTGCGCGGCGCTTGAACAAGCCGGCGCCTTGTTCAAGCTGGTGATGTTTGATCACAGCTACATGCACTGCTGGCGCCATAAAACACCGATTGTGTATCGTGCGACGTCGCAGTGGTTTGCGTCTATGGACCGCAGCCCGAAAAACGGCAGCGGCAGCCTGCGCGAGACCGCATTAGCCGCCGTTGAGGCGACGCGCTTTTATCCCGCATGGGGCAAGGCGCGGCTGCACGGCATGATTGCGAATCGCCCTGACTGGACGCTGTCACGTCAGCGCCAGTGGGGTGTGCCGATGCCCTTCTTCATCCACAAGGAAACCGGCGAACTACATCCGCAGACACCTGCGCTGTTGGAAAAGGTTGCTGTGTTGGTTGAACAAAACGGTATCGAGGCTTGGCACCAGATTGATTTGGCCGACTTTCTTGGCACCGATGCGGCGCATTATGAAAAAAACCGCGATACCTTGGATGTCTGGTTTGACTCCGGTGCGACCCATTACACGGTCATGCGTGGTTCCCATACGAGTGAATTGCAGTATCCCGCTGATTTGTATTTGGAAGGCTCGGATCAGCACCGCGGCTGGTTCCATTCATCGCTACTGACCGGCGCGATGCTGGATGGGCGCGCGCCTTACAAAGCACTGCTGACCCATGGCTTTGTGGTCGATGGCGAGGGCAAGAAAATGTCCAAGTCCAAGGGCAACGTGGTCGCACCGCAAAAAGTATCTGACACCCTCGGTGCTGAGATTCTGCGGCTGTGGGTCGCCGCGACCGATTACTCAGGCGAGCTCTCGATCTCCGATGAAATTCTGAAGCGCGTCGTCGAAAGCTATCGCCGTATTCGCAACACACTGCGCTTCTTGCTGGCAAATACCTCAGACTTCAATCATGCGACTGATGCGATTGCGATGGATCAGTTACTGGAGATTGATCGCTATGCGATCGCCCGCATGGCGCAATTACAAGACGAGATTCGTGCGCATTTCAATGAGTATGAATTTCATCCCGTGGTTGCCAAGCTGCAGATGTACTGCTCGGAAGATCTGGGCGGCTTTTATCTGGATATTCTGAAAGACCGCTTGTATACCAGCGGTGTCAACTCCGCAGCAAGACGCTCGGCACAGACTGCGATTTGGCATATCACCCAATCACTATTGCGCCTGATGGCGCCGATTTTGTCGTTCACCGCAGAAGAGGCTTGGGCGGTGTTCACTAATGACGCAGATTATCAAGCCAGTAGCGAGACGATTTTTACGCAGCAGTTTTATGTGCTACCTATTATCAACGACAGCGCCGCCCTGCTCGAGCGCTATGAGGCACTACGAGAGTTCCGCGCGGGTGTTTTGAAGCAGCTGGAAGAAGTGCGTACTTCAGGAGCGATTGGTTCTTCGCTGCAGGCCGAAGTAGCGATTCATGCCTCGGGCGATAAGCTGGCGCTATTGCAAAGCTTTGGTGAAGATTTGAAGTTTGTCCTGATTACATCGTCTGCTACCGTGGTGCCGGTAGCGAGCGAGGCCGAAGACAAACTGATCGTCACGGCATCGGCACACAAGAAATGCGAGCGCTGCTGGCATTACCGCGCCGATGTGGGTGTCGATCATCATCACGCCGGCCTTTGTGGACGCTGCGTCGCCAATCTGTTTGGCGGCGGCGAGTCACGCCGTATCGCTTAATTCAGGATTCACTCCATGGCCAGAAAATCCGCCGGCCTGCTGCTGTGGCTCGGCATTGCAGTGATCGTGGTGCTGCTTGATCAAGTTTCCAAGATCACCATGTCGCGTTTACTGGTGTATGGGCAATCGGAAATGATTACGCCGTATTTCAACTTGGTGATGGTGTACAACCAAGGCGCAGCGTTCAGCTTTCTGGCCAACTCCGGTGGCTGGCAGCGCTGGTTCTTCAGTGGTTTGGCAATGGTCGTCTCGCTTGGGATTATCTGGATGTTGCACAAAAATTCCGGCCAGCGCTTGTTCTGCTGGGCGCTGACCCTGATTCTCGGCGGCGCGGTCGGTAACCTGATCGATCGGCTGCTGTACGGGCATGTGATCGACTTTCTGGATTTTCATATTGGCACGCTGCACTGGCCGGCGTTCAACGTCGCCGATAGCGCGATCACGGTGGGTGCGGCATTATTCGTGCTGGATGAATTGCGACGAGTGAATCGTTGAACCCCATGACGCTGGCGGGCAAACACATCGTACTTGGCCTCACAGGCGGCATTGCCTGCTACAAGGCGGCTGAGCTCACCCGTGGGCTGGTGAAAGCCGGCGCGCGGGTGCAAGTGGTAATGACAGCCTCGGCGCAGCAGTTCATTACCTCCGTGACCATGCAAGCGCTGTCAGGGCGGCCGGTGTTCTCCGATCAGTGGGACAGCCGCATCTCGAATCACATGGCGCATATTGATCTGACCCGAGAATCAGACGCAATCGTCATCGCCCCCTGCTCAGCCGACTTTATGCGCAAGCTGGTGCATGGCGCGGCTGATGATCTGCTCTCGGCGCTGTGTCTGGCGCGGCCAGCAACGCTGCCGCTGTTGGTGGCCCCTGCAATGAATGTCGAGATGTGGGAAAACCCCGCTACCCAACGTAACGCAGCGCAGCTCAAGCGAGATGGTGTGCACCTGCTAGGGCCTGCCGCCGGCGAGCAGGCTTGTGGTGAAACCGGTTTGGGTCGCATGATGGAGCCCGAGTCGCTACTCGAATCGCTGACCAGTTTTTTTTACCCGAAGCAGCTGTTAGGAAAAAAAATACTGATCACCGCCGGCCCGACCTTTGAACCAATAGACCCGGTACGCGGCATCACCAACCTCTCGTCCGGGAAAATGGGTTACGCGATCGCGCGTGCGGCGACGATGGCGGGCGCTTCTGTGACCTTGGTGTCCGGGCCGACAGCGCTAACACCACCGATGGGTGTACGAACAGTTTCAGTGACCACGGCACAGCAAATGCATGATGCTGTAATGAGCTGCGTGAAGGATAACGATGTATTTATCGCAGTGGCAGCAGTTGCTGATTGGCAGGTGAGCGAGGTCAGCACACAAAAAATCAAGAAGCAGGATGCTGCTGCACCCTCGCTCTCATTCAAGCAAAACCCCGATATCCTGGCTGCAGTCGCCGCGCTACCCTCGCCGCCTTATTGCGTAGGCTTTGCAGCTGAATCAGAAAATTTGCTGGAATTTGGTGCGGCTAAACGTATCAAGAAAAATATTCCACTGTTGGTTGGCAATATTGGTCATCATACCTTCGGTAAAGATGACAATGAACTCGTGCTATTTGATGCGCATGGCCACCACCCATTGCCACGCGCGAGCAAAGATCAGCTGGCAAACAAGCTAATCGACGAAATCGCAAAACGATTAATACCCTGAATCGCTCCAGTATGAAAACCATTGACGTTAAAGTACTCGATCAGCGGCTGCGTGAGCAGATGCCCGCCTATGCCACGCCGGGTAGCGCAGGCCTTGATCTGCGTGCCTGCATTCAAGCGCCGCTCACGCTTGAGCCTGGCAGTACGCATCTGATACCTACCGGTCTGGCAATTCATATCGCCGACCCTGCCTATGCAGCGATGATCTTGCCGCGCAGCGGTATGGGCCATAAGCACGGTATCGTGCTCGGTAATTTAGTGGGCTTGATTGATTCGGACTACCAGGGTGAATTGATGGTCTCAACCTGGAATCGGGGCAATGCTGCCTTCGTTCTGAATCCGATGGAGCGTCTGGCGCAGTTGGTGATCGTGCCTGTGCTGCAGGTGGCCTTCAATATCGTCGACTCATTCACCGAAACCGAACGCGGTGCTGGCGGCTTCGGCAGTACCGGTAAAGTGTGAGCGTCAAGTTGTGCGTCAGTTTGACGTTGAAGATGCAGATCGGCGCAAGACTGAATAGGTGGGCACCATGCGGATACGACCAGATATCCTGTATGTAATCGCCGCGCTGCTCATGCTGAGCGCGACGGGTTGCTCGATACTGAGCACAACGCCAACGACACCTGATTCCGGCACACCAGCTCGAGCCGGCACCCAAACCACCCCCGCCACCTCGGAAGTCACCAAGCCCGTTCGCGCAGACAGTCACCCGGAGAGTGAAGCCGAATTCGATCAGATGATCGCGCGACAAGATCGGGTTTACCGTGTAATTGCTCCGCTCATCGTCAAGAATGCCGTGCTGTGCAAAACCGCGGCGCGCCCCTTGCTCGGCTTTACTGCAAAGAATCGCTACTCTTTTCCGGCCGAGCTGCGCGATGCGGCTGCAACGCGCCTTGGTAAGGGCGACGAGCTGCGTGTCGTGCAAGTCCTCGAAGGCAGCGGTGCGCAACGGGCAGGTGTAAAGCGCGGCGATGCACTGCTTTCAATTGCTGATAAACGGCTTCCTGTTGGGCCGCAAGCAGAAACCGAAACAGCGCGCATGCTGGCACCACTGCTAAAACAAACGAACGAGGTCGATGTACAACTGCTACGCAATGACACCCCACTCTCATTAAAGATCGCACTCACAACGGCTTGTGCCTTTACCGTAGATATTGGTAATGCACCCCATATCAATGCCTACGCTGATGGCCGGCGCATCATGGTCACAGCGGGTTTTCTGGCTGAGATATCAGATCAGGAACTCGCGGTTATTTTGGCCAGAGAGATTGCCCATAACGTACAACTGCACGCCAGTACGATGCAAACGCGCGCCACGATGGCATCGATTATCGATACGCTGCTACTACCCAAGCCTGATCTGAGCGGTTTCGCCGGCAGCGCCGGGCTCAAGAGAATGGATGAAAAGCTTGATCAGGAAGCCGACCGCATTGCACTCTACATGTTGGCGCGTGCCGGATTGAGCCCATCGATAGCGGTAGATACGCTGGAACGCTTGGCGCGCCGATACCCTGCTACCGTGTTGAGCAGCTACACCGCATTACACCCCTGGACCGAGGATCGCAAACGCCAGATGATAGACACCATCGCCGAGATCCGGAAAAAGCAGACGAGTAAAAAATCATTGGTGCCTTGAACTCTCGAAATAAAAAACCCGCCTGTTTCGGCGGGTTTTTTATTTACAACCTGGTACTACCGACAGCGACTTACTCCACTTCGGCTGCCTCTTGTGCCGGCGCAGCCGGTGGCGTATCGCCCTCGCTGAACTCGAGCTTGATCTGCTCGCTGTCATCCATCTCAACCGAAACACGTCCACCACTGATCAATCGACCAAACAGCAGTTCGTCGGCAAGTGCTTTGCGAATCATGTCTTGAATCAGGCGTGACATCGGACGTGCACCCATGAGCGGGTCGAAGCCTTTCTTGGCCAGGAATTTTCGCAGCGTCTCGCTAAACGTTGCCTCAACTTTCTTCTCGTGAAGCTGCTCTTCGAGTTGGATCAGGAACTTATCAACTACACGCAAGATAATGTCTTCATCGAGCGCTCGGAAGCTGATGATGGCATCGAGACGGTTGCGGAATTCCGGCGTGAACATGCGCTTGATATCTGCCATTTCATCACCGGCCTGCTTGGTCTCGGTGAAGCCCATGGTGCGCTTCTGCAAACTTTCAGCGCCGGCGTTGGTCGTCATGATGACGATGACATTCCGGAAGTCAGCCTTGCGGCCATTGTTGTCGGTGAGCGTGCCGTGGTCCATCACCTGCAACAAGATATTGAATACATCCGGATGGGCCTTCTCGATTTCGTCGAGCAGTAACACTGCATGCGGCTTCTTGGTAACAGCCTCTGTCAGTAAACCACCCTGATCAAAACCAATATACCCCGGTGGCGCGCCAATCAGACGGCTCACAGCGTGGCGCTCCATGTACTCCGACATATCAAAGCGGATTAATTCGATACCCAGAATAAAGGCCAGCTGCTTTGCGACTTCGGTCTTGCCAACGCCCGTCGGGCCGGAAAACAGGAAAGAACCGATCGGCTTGTCCATCTTGCCCAAACCAGCACGCGCCATCTTGATCGCCGCTGCCAACGCCTCAATCGCAGGGTCTTGGCCAAACACCACGTTTTTCAGATCACGCTCAATAGTCTGCAGCTTGGTGCGGTCATCCTGATTAACCGACTGCGGCGGAATACGCGCGATCTTCGAGATGATGTCTTCGATCTCGGATTTACCGATGGTTTTCTTTTGCTTTGATTTCGGCAGAATGCGCTGTGCGGCCCCAGCTTCATCGATAACATCAATCGCCTTATCAGGCAGATGACGATCATTGATGAACCGTGCCGCCAATTCTGCCGCACACGTCAGCGCCGACGCAGAATACTTCACACCATGATGCTCTTCGAAGCGCGACTTCAGGCCGCGCAAAATCTGCACGGTTTGCTCGACGGTCGGCTCATTGACATCAATCTTCTGGAAGCGACGCGAAAGCGCATGGTCTTTTTCGAACACACCACGGAACTCATTGAAGGTGGTAGCACCGATGCACTTCAGCTGCCCCGATGACAATGCAGGTTTCAGCAAATTAGAGGCATCTAATGTGCCGCCGGATGCAGAACCCGCGCCGATGATGGTGTGAATCTCATCGATAAACAAAATACCGTTGGGGTTTGCCTTCATCTGCTTGAGCACCGCTTTCAGGCGCTGCTCAAAGTCGCCACGGTATTTGGTACCCGCTAGCAGTGCGCCCATATCGAGCGAGTACACCACAGCGTTTTGAAGAATCTCTGGCACATCACCTTGCACTACGCGCCAAGCCAAACCTTCGGCAATCGCGGTCTTGCCAACGCCAGCCTCGCCCACCAGTAGAGGATTGTTTTTGCGACGACGGCATAGTGTTTGAATCACGCGCTCCACTTCGGCTTCGCGTCCAATCAGCGGATCAATCTTGCCCTCGGCAGCCAGCTTGTTGAGATTTTGCGTGAATTGGTCGAGCGCGCTTTCCTTTTGTGGTCCTTCGGCCTGCGCCTCATCAGCATTCTCCGAGGCCTTTTGCGGCTCTGGCTGCTGATCTTTGCGTACGCCGTGTGAGATGTAGTTGACCACGTCAAGCCGCGTTACGCCCTGCTGATGCAGGTAGTACACCGCGTGCGAATCTTTCTCACCAAAGATGGCGACCAGCACGTTGGCACCCGTCACCTCTTTCTTGCCGTTGGAGGCCGATTGCACGTGCATGATGGCGCGCTGAATGACGCGCTGGAATCCCAAGGTGGGCTGTGTATCGACTTCACTGGTACCGGGCACCGTGGGTGTGTTGTCGGTGATGAAGTTGGATAGGGTCTTGCGCAGATCATCGATGCTGACTGCACACGCCCGTAATACTTCGGCGGCTGAAGGGTTGTCCAGCAATGCCAATAGCAAGTGCTCGACGGTTATGAACTCATGTCGGGCCTGTCTTGCCTCGACAAAGGCCATATGCAAACTGACTTCGAGTTCCTGGGCGATCATGCTTCCTCCATCACGCACTGCAGCGGGTGCCCCGCCTTTCGGGCGTGGCTTAAAACTAATTCGACTTTGGTGCTGGCGATATCTTTTGGATAGACACCGCACAAGCCCTTACCGTCACGATGAACCTTGAGCATGATCTGCGTCGCCGTCTCACGGTCCTTATTGAAGTACTCCTGAATGATGGCCACCACAAACTCCATTGGCGTGTAATCATCATTCAGCAACACTACCTGGTACATCGGCGGCGGCTTCACCGCCGCCTTTTTCTCTTTCGGTACGAGTAGAGTGCCGTTGTCGCTATTAGTTGCCATGCTTCTATTCTATCGCCCACGCCACGCTTGGTAACCCGTGTTACTCAGGCGATCCGCGCTCATTTCCATATTACTTGCTTTCCGGAGCATGCGCTGACTTGGCAACAATAACTCGGAAACAGGCAATTGGGTATTAGGAAAATGGCGCAGTTTGCCGTGGTTTCAAGGCTCGAAAGCCATATTCTGGCATTTTTGACAATTTGCTTGACTTTTCTATTTTTTGCCAGAACAATGCAAAAGATCAATATGTGGGTTATAGCACTTATTGACATGAGGAGGAGCAATAATGGAGGGGGTCAGCTTTACGCAGGGCTCTTGCTTTTAGCGCTCGTGTGATTGGCCCCTGTTAGAAAGACTGTTTTATGGCAAAAGGTAAGGTCAAGTGGTTTAACGACGCCAAAGGCTTCGGTTTTATCACTCCGGAAGATGGTGGTGAAGATTTGTTTGCACATTTCTCGGCTATTACAATGTCCGGCTTCAAGACCCTGAAAGAAGGGCAAGAGGTTTCATTTGAGGTAACCCAAGGTCCAAAGGGAAAGCAAGCTTCAAATATCCAATTGGTCAGCTGATTAACGCATTACCTGACCCAATGAATATTCAAACCCTCGGTTAATCCGAGGGTTTTTTATTTCAACGGTTTTCAGTTTAGCGTCGACCGACGCAACGCAAAAAGGTTCATTAATCGATGCCGCAAAAAAACAAGGCCGGGATTCCCCGGCCTGTATGACTGCGCAGCCTGGTTTACATGTGCTGGATCATCACATCACCAAAGCCGGAACAGGAAACCTGCGTCGAACCCTCCATTAACCGCGCAAAGTCATAAGTCACCTTCCTTGAAGAAATCGACTTCTCCATCGAGCTGATGATGAGATCGGCGGCCTCGAACCATCCCATGTGTCGGAGCATCATCTCAGCCGACAAGATCACCGAACCCGGGTTAACGTAGTCTTTACCTGCATACTTTGGTGCGGTGCCGTGGGTTGCCTCGAACATCGCCACGGAGTCAGACAAGTTGGCACCCGGTGCAATACCGATACCACCCACCTGCGCCGCCAATGCGTCAGAGATGTAGTCGCCGTTCAGGTTCAGCGTGGCAATCACGCTGTACTCATTCGGACGCAACAAGATCTGCTGCAGGAAAGCATCGGCGATGGCGTCTTTGACGATGATGTCGTTACCGGTCTTCGGGTTCTTGAAGCTGCACCACGGTCCACCATCGAGTAACTGCGCGCCGAACTCCTTCTGCGCCAGTGCATAGCCCCAGTCACGGAAGCCGCCCTCGGTGTACTTCATGATGTTGCCCTTGTGCACCAGAGTCACTGATGGCTTGTCATTATCGATCGCGTACTGAATTGCCTTGCGCACCAAACGCTCGGTACCTTCGCGCGATACCGGCTTGACACCAATGCCGGAAGTCTGCGGAAAGCGGATTTTTTTGACACCCATCTCTTTGATCAGGAAATCAATGACCTTCTTGGCGCCGTCCGACCCCTCTTGCCATTCAATACCGGCATAGATGTCTTCCGAGTTCTCGCGGAAAATCACCATATCAGTCTTCTCAGGCTCCTTCAGCGGTGATGGCACACCTTTGAAGTAACGCACCGGACGCAGGCAGACATACAAGTCAAGCTCCTGACGCAGGGCGACGTTGAGCGAGCGAATGCCACCGCCTACAGGCGTGGTCAGCGGACCCTTGATTGACACCACGTATTCTTTGAGAACCTTCAGCGTTTCTTCTGGCAGCCAGACATCCGGACCATAGACCTGGGTCGATTTCTCACCCGCATAAATCTCCATCCAGCTGATCTTGCGCTTGCCACCATACGCCTTGGCAACGGCGGCGTCGATCACCTTGATCATGACTGGGCTGATATCCACACCAGTGCCGTCGCCCTCGATGTAGGGAATAATCGGGTTGTCAGGCACATTCAACGAGAAGTCCGCGTTGACCGTAATTTTCTGACCCTCGGCGGGCACCTTGATATGTTGAACCATCGTTTTTCTCCGAAGACTGGCGAATGACTGGATTGTAGTTGGCAGACGGCGAACAGCGAATATCGGAATGTGTCGGGAGCCAAAAAATATGCCTAAGTCTTATATAAGACATAAGACTTCTGTTTCGTATTATGCACTAGAATTTTGCTTGATGCCATACCGCCAGCCTGCATTCTTCGCGCGATGACGCTAATTCTTTTCAACAAACCCTACGGTGTCGTGAGCCAGTTCTCGGCGCACGATGGCCGACCAAGCCTGGCGGATTTTCTTGATATACCTAACGTCTACCCCGCAGGGCGGCTGGACGCGGACAGCGAGGGGCTGATGCTGCTGACCGACGACGGCACGCTGCAGCATGACATCAGCAACCCCGTGTCAGAAAAGTCAAAAACCTATCTGGTTCAGACCGAGGGACTGGCGCACCCGAGCCAACTCGCGCAGCTACGAGCACCGATGAGATTGCCGCATTTCACCACGCTCGGGAGTAAAGCCGTACGGATCGAGCCTCCAGGCTGGCTTTGGCCGCGCGATCCGCCGATTCGGCAAAGGCGCGAGTTGCCCACCGACTGGCTTTCCATCACCCTCACCGAGGGCAAAAATCGGCAAGTGCGAAGAATGACGGCGGCGGTCGGGCTGCCCACGCTACGGCTGGTAAGACAAGCGATCGGCCCGATTTCGTTAGCCACGCACCCTCTGATGCCCGGGGAGTGGTGCACCATCAGCGCTGATGAGTGGCGCGGCAGCTAGCGTGGCACACAGCGTGACACCCAGCGTGGCGCCTAGCGACCGGCTTTTCGAGACCACAACCGGCGTCGATACCGGCAGGCATAGCAGCCCTGACCAGGGTTGAACCGAACGCGCAGAGGTTTACAATCCCGGCGTCGCCCGCACAGATTCCCATGAAAAAATTAACTCTGCAGGGTAAGTTACTCCTCGGCGCTGCGCTGTTATCGATTAGCGCAGGCGCTCAGGATTTCCCGCGCATCGCGGTCAATATTGGCGTACACCTGATTCAAGCCGAACTTGCTGCCACGCCGGAAACCCGAGCGCGGGGTCTGATGTACCGGGAAAACTTGGGCCAAAACGAAGGGATGGTGTTCCGCTTCCCTGCCCCTCGCCGGGTCTGCATGTGGATGAAGAATACGCTGATCCCGCTGTCGGTGGCCTTTATCGGCGAGGATGGGCGCATCGTCAACATCGAGGACATGCAACCTCAAACCACCGATGAGCACTGCAGCCAGCAAACCGCGCGTTATGCCCTGGAGATGCGACAGGGCTGGTTCAAGCAGCGCAATATCAAGGCCGGTGAACTGGTATCGGGCTTGCCAAAATAAAAACCCGCGGCACCGGGTGTGCAGCGGGTTTGATCCTAGTGCTCGGGCGTCAAGCTGTCAGGCTTAAGCCCCGCCAAACAAGACCGTAGCGTCTTGCTCAGGCAAATATTCGCTTACGCCAACGCCTTAATGGCAGCTGACAGACGGCTCTTGTGACGAGCGGCCTTGTTCTTATGGATGATGTTCTTGTCAGCGATACGGTCAATCACCGAAACCTGGGACTGAAACGCTTGGGTAGCGCCAGCCTTGTCGCCTGCATCGATAGCCTTGCGCACCGCCTTGATCGCAGTACGCAGCGCCGAGCGCTGGCTGGAATTGTGAGCGTTTTGCTTAACGGCCTGACGGGCGCGCTTGCGTGCCTGTGCGGAATTTGCCATGAACGGTTCCTGATAGTGGCCCGGGCTTGGCCCATGCCGAATTTCGAAAAACGAAGATTATAACAAAGCAAGGCCCCTGCAGGCAAACATCAAAGGCGCCCGGCAAAGCGCGGCACAATCGACGCCGACTCACTTTTCAGAATGAAAACATGGCGCGAGTACCTGCATAGTCTGCCGCTATAATCGGCCACCATGAATCTGCACAGAACGCTCGTCACGGTGTCTGGCATGACGCTGCTGTCGCGCATCACCGGCCTGATCCGCGAGTTTCTGATCGCCCGAACCTTCGGCGCCTCGGTCTACACCGACGCCTTCTTCGTTGCCTTCCGCATTCCCAATTTATTGCGTCGCTTGTTTGCCGAGGGCGCATTTTCTCAAGCCTTCGTGCCGATCCTGGCCGAGTACAAGAACCAGCAGGGTCGGCGCGCTACCCGCGTACTGGCGGATCGGGTAGCAACCGTATTGTTCTGGGCGCTGCTGCTGACCTCGGTCGCCGGTATCGTATTTGCGCCGGCGATTGTGCTGCTGATGGCAAGCGGCTTCGCATCAGACCCGACGGCAATGTCGCTGTCGACCAGCATGACGCGGATCATGTTCCCCTACATCCTGTTCATGTCACTGGTAGCGCTGGCAGGCGGCATCTTGAATACCTGGCGTGAATTTCGTGTTCCGGCGTTCACGCCCGTACTGCTGAATCTGTCGTTCATCGCAGCCGCATTGCTGTTGGCACCGCTGATGTCGCAGCCAGTGTATGCGCTGGCGATTGCTGTGCTTATCGGTGGCGTATTACAAGTAGGACTACAAATTCCCGCGCTTCGCAAAATCGGCATGCTGCCGCACATCAGCGCCAACCCGATGCGTGCGTTGCAAGATGACGGCGTAAGGCGAGTGCTCAAGCAAATGTTGCCAGCGACATTCGCCGTATCGGCGGCTCAGATCAGTCTGATCATCAACACCAATATCGCCTCACACCTGGAGAATGGCAGCGTCTCATGGCTATCGTATGCCGACCGATTAATGGAATTACCAACCGGCCTGCTGGGTGTCGCGCTGGGCACTATTTTGTTACCGAGCCTCTCCAAAGCGAATGCTATCGGTGATCTGGTTGAATACTCCGCACTACTCGATTGGGGCCTTCGGCTTTGCTTTCTGTTGGCGATGCCAGCAGCAATTGCGTTAATGATTTTGTCCGAACCCTTGACCAGTACGCTTTTTCATTATGGGAAGTTTGATCACACCTCGGTGACCATGACAGCACGCGCCTTGGTAGCCTACGGTGTCGGCTTGATGGGGCTGATTCTGGTAAAAATTTTAGCGCCGGGTTTCTACGCCAAACAAGACATCCGCACACCGGTGAAGATTGGCATCGGTGTCCTTGTCGCAACACAGTTGATGAATCTGATTTTCGTACCTGTTATGGCACACGCAGGATTAGCGCTTTCGATCGGTTTAGGTGCCACTGTGAATGCCGCCGTGCTATTTTTTATTTTACGCAAACGCGGCATTTACCAGCCGCAGGCCGGTTGGCCGCTATTCATGATCAAATTATTCGGTGCACTGCTCCTGCTGGCTGGCGCAGGCCTGTGGTCAGCGAATAAATTTGACTGGATCGCGATGCATGCTACACCTTGGCTGAGAGTAGGTTCGCTGTGCGCTGTTATCGCATTATGCGTCAGCGTTTACTTTGGTGCGCTGTGGGCGATGGGCTTTCGGTTGATGGATTTTCGGCGGGAATCACACTGAGTTGCGGCACTCAGCTGAGTCATGATGAATGCACTGGATTATTTCGCGTCACTGATTCAAGAGGAAGCGCAGATTCCTTTGTTTGAGGCTGCGCTCAGCATCGGTCAGGATGATGATCCTCAGCTTGATCTTGGCGCCTGCATGCTTGAGATCGATAAATTTGCAGCGCAGCTGCGTCAGCGATTACCGGCTGACATCGCACCCATTCCCAAACTTCGCTTGCTCAATAATTTTTTTTACCAAGAGCTAGGCTTTGCCGGCAATTTGAATGACTACTACAACCCTGAAAACAGCTACCTGCACAGGGTGCTGCTCACGCGTCGCGGCATCCCGATTTCGCTTGCCGTGATTTACATGGAACTAGCGCAGCAGATTGGTCTGGCTGTGAAAGGCGTTTCATTCCCGGGGCACTTTCTGATGAAGCTGTCGGTTAAAAATGGGGACATTATTCTGGACCCGTTTAATGGCAACAGCCTGTCGCGAGAAGAAATTGAAGACCGGCTGGAGCCGTTTTTTATTAACGGGCGTGGCCCGAATGATCCGCCAGTAGCGAGCTACCTGGCGGAGGCGTCCGCGACGACCATCCTGGCCCGAATGCTTCGAAATCTGAAAGCCTTGTTTGCGGAGCATCCGCACTGGCAGCAGTTTTTAAACGTACAGCAGCGATTAGTCATGCTGCTCCCGGACGAAGTCAGTGAGCGGCGCGACCGTGGTTTGGCCTATGCCAACCTCGACTGCCCGCAGGCCGCGCTGGAAGACCTTGAAGCCTATCTCGCTCAATGTCCGCAGGCCTCTGACGCCGACCTGCTGCGTCAACAACTACCAGAGCTACGCGCAGCATCACGCCGCCTCAACTAGATGGCGCGCGCGATGCGATCGCCTCCCATCGCTCCAGCGCCTGTAACAGCAAGGTATCGATTTCTGCGTAGCGCTGATTCAGCTGCTGAGCTTCAGAAGGCGCCTGCCGGTACAACGAAGGATCTGCCAGACGCGCCGTAATCGCGCTCTGTTCATTTTCAAGCTGCTCGATAAGCTGGGGTAATTGCTCCAGCTCTCGCTGCTCTTTGAATGACAGTTTTTTTGGCTTGATCGTCGGCGTAGCGCCGGCGGGCACAGCACCAGACATATCTGCGGTGCCGGATGCTGCGGGCACATCAACAGAGCTGTGCGTTGAAGGTGATGCAGATGATGCACGCGCAGCGTGAGACGGCGACGTTGATTGCGGTGAACGAGCCGGCTGACGGTTCGACGGTTTCTTTTGCTCGCCTATTGCGCTGGGTGAGCGTACACGCTCCCAATCGCTGTAGCCACCAATATACTCGCGCCAAACTCCTTCACCTTCTGCGACAAATACCTGGGTGACGACATTATCGAGAAACACACGATCATGACTGACCAGGAATACTGTGCCGGCATAATCCTCCAGCAACTGCTCGAGTAACTCCAAGGTATCGATATCCAGATCATTGGTAGGTTCATCCAGCACCAGCACATTAGCCGGTTTGGCGAACAGTCGCGCCAGCAGTAAGCGATTGCGCTCACCACCCGATAACGACTTCACCGGCGAGCGGGCTCGCTCCGGAGCGAACAGAAAATCGCCGAGGTAGGTCATCACATGCTTGCGGTCGCCGTTCACCTCGACCCAGTCGCTTCCCGGCGAGATGGTATCGGCGAGTGATGCTTCTTCATTCAGCTGCTCGCGCATCTGATCAAAGTAAGCAATCTGTAACCGACTACCTTGGCGCAGCGTGCCCGCATCGGGTTTTTGTTCACCCAGAATCAGTCGCAGCAGCGTGGTCTTACCAGCACCGTTAACGCCAATCAAACCGATTTTGTCACCACGCAAAATGGTCGCACTGAAGTCTTTGACAATCACGCGGTCAGCGTAGGCCTTGCGCACATCGATCAGCTCGGCCACTAATTTGCCCGATTGCTCACCAGAAGACAGCGCCAGCTTGACTTGACCTTGCTGATCGCGCCGACGCGAGCGCTCCAGGCGCAAAGATTCAAGGCGCCGTACGCGCCCTTCATTGCGGGTACGGCGGGCTTCAACGCCCTTACGTATCCATACTTCTTCCTGCGCTAAAAATTTATCGAACTTGGCGTTCTCGATATCCTCGACCACCAACTGCTCGGCTTTGCGACGCTGATAAGCGCTAAAGTTACCGTCGTAGGACTGTAAATGTCCACGATCAAGCTCAACGATGCGGGTTGCGACATGATCCAGAAAACTACGATCATGGGTAATGAATAACAAGCTACCGCGAAACTCGCGCAGGAGTTCTTCCAGCCACTGTATGGACGAAAAATCCAGATGGTTAGTCGGCTCATCCAGCAGCAGCACATCGGGTAGGGCTACCAAGGCACGCGCCAAGGCAACCCGCTTTTTCATACCACCCGATAAGGTGGCAATCGAACGCTGCCCATCCAGCTGCAGTCGTTGCAAGGTGGTTTCGATACGGTTGGTGAGATTCCATCCATCGGCGACGTCGAGCTCTGCTTGCAGCATATTCAACTGCTCCAGCAGCGCGGCATCATCAGTGCCACCCAGTTGAGCCGTTAGTTGATGATAATGATCGAGCGCTCGTTTAGTCTGAGCGACACCGCCAGCTACCGCATCGAAAATCACCGTCTCTTGATCGAACTGGGGCTCTTGCTCTACATAGGCAATGCGCAAACCTTGCTGCAGCACCAACAGCCCATCATCGAGCTTGGTGAGCCCAGCGATCACTTTGAGTAGCGATGATTTCCCCGTACCATTTCGGCCGATCAAACCAATACGCTCACCGGCCTCGAGCGAAAATTCGGCACGATCCAGTAGCGCGACATGACCAAACGCGAGCTGCGCATTGCTTAATGAGATAACTGCCATAAAGAGGCGCGGTGCCGAGCTTGAGCGCCCGCCGTGTCAAGAAATAGTGCATTGTACTGGCACTATTCGCCAGGCTTGGCCAATAGCCAGGCGATTTCGGACAATCGCCTCAGTTATAATCAAAGCGCCTTGTCTGAAGAACACCAACAACCAGTTGCGCAGCTTGCAGTGCTGTACAACAAGCCCGCTCGGGTGATTGTGACGTGTTGTGGGCGCTAGTGTCCTCGCCGTAGTTCAATGGATAGAACGAGTGCCTCCTAAGCGCTAGATACAGGTTCGATTCCTGTCGGCGGGACCATCCATGAATAAACAAGCCATCATCATCCCGATCGGAGCCAACGCATGAGCACCGCGTTGTATGCGGCTACGATCTTCTCCAGCGCCTTCCTGTTGTTTCTTGTGCAGCCTATCGTGTCCAAACACATCCTGCCCTGGTTTGGCGGATCGGCTGCGGTGTGGGCAACCTGTCTGGTTTTTTTTCAGAGCGCGCTGTTGCTCGGCTATGCGTATGCAGACCGACTGACACGATGGCTCTCGCCCCACAGACAAGTGTGGCAGCATGCTGCGCTGCTACTGCTTAGCCTGTTGATGCTGCCAGTGCTGGCCGATGGCAGCTGGCGCCCGACGGGCAGCGAAGACCCCAGCCTGCACATATTGCTGCTGCTCAGCGCCACGGTGGGTTTACCCTATCTGATGCTCTCGACCACCGGGCCGCTGATACAGGCGTGGGCCGCCAGCGCAGGACATGGCGCGCAGGTATACCGACTATTCTCACTATCCAACCTTGCGTCCCTGCTGGCGCTACTGAGTTATCCGTTTTTGATCGAGCCCTGGCTGCCGCTGCAAACCCAGTCATTGATTTGGTCCTTCGTTTACACCGGGTTCGTGGTCTTATGCGTTGGCTCTGGCCTGATGCTCAGCCGTCAGCACACGCTTGCGTCCGCACCCGAGAACCCGGCAGCCGAACAGCCGCCTCCGGGTATCAAGCAACAGTCTGTTTGGCTGTCCCTCGCTGCGATGAGTGCATGGCTACTGCTCGCAGTAACCAATCACATCACGCAGAATGTCGCGGCAATTCCTTTTTTATGGATATTGCCACTCACTCTGTATCTGTTGAGTTTCGTGCTCTGCTTCGAAAGCGATCGCTGGTACCGGCGCAGCTGGTGGTTACCGCTGCTGGTTATTATGATGTGCGCCGCCGCCTACGGATTACAAGATAACAAACTAGGGCTCAATATTCTGTGGGCAATCCCGCTGTATTGCGGCACATTGTTGGTGACCACCATGTTCTTGCACGGCGAACTTGCCGCCCTGCGCCCCTCGCCGCGCCACCTCACGCGTTTCTATCTTGCGCTGTCGCTCGGCGGCGCTATGGGCGGTGCCCTGGTTGGCTTGTTGGCGCCGCGCGTGCTGCCCGCCTACTATGAGCTGGGTATTGGTTTTTTACTGACAAGCTTGCTGGCAGCAGGAATCATGCGCGATAAAAAAATCACGCTGACGATCGGTTTGCTGATGGCAGCGTTCTGCGCGCTGATGCTGTGGCGACAGGTACACGCCGACCTCGCCGCTGCGCATCTGATGACGCGTAATTTTTATGGCCGTCTGCTCGTGCGAGATATACCGGGCGCGACGCCAGACATCACAGTGCGGCGTCTGCTGCACGGTGCAATTTTGCATGGTGAGGAATATCTATCCGGCCCCAACCGCAACAAGCCAACCACCTACTACGGCATCAGCTCAGGTATAGGTCGCTTGCTGGCTTTGCCTGATGCGATTGGACAGCGCGTAGTCGGTGTAGTCGGGCTTGGTACCGGCACACTCGCAGCCTACGGCGAACACGGCGATCGATTCCGATTTTATGATATTGACCCAGCCGTCATTCACATCGCACAAACCGAGTTTGGTTACCTGCGTAACAGCCACGCCACGATTGAAACCGTGCTCGGCGATGCCAGACTGAATCTCGAGCGCGAAACACCCAATGAGTTTGATGTGCTGGTGATCGATGCCTTCTCGGGTGACTCTATACCGGTGCATCTGATCACGCGAGAGGCCGTGGCGCTTTACCGCAAGCACATGAAACCAGACGGTGTGATCGCATTTCACGTATCAAATCGCTACCTTGCGCTGGCACCGGTTGTCGAGAAACTGGCGGAAGAGGCCGGCATGCATGCCATGCTAATCGCTGACAATCAGCCGGCCAGCCCGCTACTGACAACCGATTGGGTCTTGGTCGCCAGCACCCGCGAGGCACTGATGAAACCCTCGCTGCTCAGGGTAGCGAAGAAACCGCCAATGATCGACGGCCTACGCGCATGGACCGACGACAGTAATAACCTGTTTAAGATCCTGAAGTAAGTGAATGTTAAAAGCGATTAATTAGTTCAGCTTGCGCGGTTTACCAAAGCTACCTTCCTTGGGAAATAAAAACGTCGTCTTGCTTGGGCCCATACCAACGATTTGCACCATCGCCCCCTCATCACCCGCCGAGCCATCGTAATGCACGGCACCTGCTTTATGAAACATGTAGGTACCGGTCTTCAGCGGCGTGGTTGCTTTCGGATCCCAGCTATCGTCAGTACCCGCGTTCCATGTTCCCTGCACCACAATCACGTGCCTGTCTTCACCATGAAAATGCGGTGAGCTCATCACACCTGGCGGGAAATAGGCGCGAATCACATACATGCCGGGTTTGCTCGGGTCGCCAAACACTACCGCCATTTTTGCGCCGGCATCCGCCTCTTTCCATACGATTTTTTCAGTCGGCACAATCAGAAAGTCAGACTCGCTCGGTGCCGAGAAACTGGGCGCCGCTACCAATGCTGATGCCAGCAACAGCGACCAAAGTGAAACAAAAAACTTGGCACGCATACGTCTATCCTCCGTTGAAAGTTTTACCTGAAAATTAATATATCGATTATGTTCAACGATAGCACACGGGGTATTTTGTTAATAATGAAAAAACTTTGTCCGGCGCAGGCATAATGGCGAAAATCACGGATCTCCCGCTGTACTTCCCTATTAAAAAGGAATTCCAATGAAACTGGTTCGCTACGGTCGCCTTGGCCACGAAAAACCCGGCATGATTGACGCCGACGGCAAGCTGAGAGATTTGTCATCGATCATTGACGACATCGGCCCGACGCAGCTGTCTGATAAATCACTCGCTAAATTAGCGCGTATCAAGCCAGCTAACCTGCCGCTGGTGCGTGGCAAGCCACGCTACGGCGTACCAGTCTCAGGCATTGGCAAGATCGTGGCAATCGGTCTCAACTACGCCGACCATGCGAAAGAATCCGGCATGCGTATCCCCACCGAGCCGATCGTTTTCATGAAGGCCATCACCTGCTTGAACGGTCCGAATGACGAGGTCATGCTGCCGAAGGAAGTGACCAAGGCAGACTGGGAAGTTGAGCTTGGCGTCGTGATCGGCACCAAGGCTCAATATGTCAGCGAGCGACAAGCGCTGTCGCATATCGCGGGATATTGCGTAGTCAATGATGTGTCTGAGCGTGCATTCCAGGCTGAGCGCGGCGGCACCTGGGACAAAGGCAAAGGCTGTGACACCTTCGGGCCGGTGGGGCCGTGGTTAGTGACGCGCGATGAAATCGCAAACCCGCAACGGCTGAATCTTTGGCTCGACGTGAACGGCGAGCGACGCCAAACTGGTAATACGCGAACCATGATCTTCCCGGTCGCGAAACTAGTCAGCTACGTGAGCCGCTTCATGACCCTGATGCCCGGCGATGTAATTGCAACCGGCACACCCCCGGGGGTCGGCATGGGCATGCAACCGCCGCAATTTCTCGCGCCCGGTGATGAAATGCGACTCGGTATTGACGGCTTGGGCGAACAGCATCAGCGAGTGATTGCGTACCGCAAAGCACGATAATCAACAGACCGCATCGTTACTCTGCGTCAGGCTGTTGCGCCGGCGAGGCCTTGGTAAACGCGTCTAGTTGCAGGCATGCCTGATTAATACGCATAACCGTCGGCAGATTCGATAGATCACACTGCATGCGCTGGCCGTTCGCCACCTGAGGAACGAGCACGCAATCAGCAAAGCCCGGGGTATCGCCGAAACAAAATTCACCGACGCGGGTATCGCTGGCGAGTATACGTTCAATGCTCGCAAGACCCTGCTCGACCCAATGCCGATACCAACGATTCTTGTTTTCTTCAGACACACCCATCTCATTCTGCAGGTAACGCAGCACGCGTAAATTATCGATCGGATGAATATCGCAAGCGATTGATAGCGCAATGCTCCGTACCCATGCGCGATCTTCCGCATTCGAAGGCAGCAGGGCTGGTCTGGGGTATGACTCTTCGAGATACTCCATCACAGCCAGCGACTGCGTTAGCACATTACCGTCGGGTAGCTGTAACGATGGCACCAGCGCATCTGCGTTCAGCTTGCGATACTCTGGTGAAAACTGCTCACCTCCATCTTTAAGCAAATGAACCGGCACAGTCTGGTAGGACAAGCCCTTCAAGTTAAGCGCGATTCTGACGCGATAGGACGCCGAGCTACGAAAGTAACTGTACAGTTTCATTAGTTGTTATTAATGAGTGACGGCATTAATGACCGAGGTAGGCTTCTTTCACGCGCGGATCTTGCAATAGTTTTGCGGCACTGTCGTGCAAGGTAATACAACCGCTCTCCATCACGTAGCCACGGCTTGCAATCGACAGCGCTTGTTGCACATTTTGCTCAACTAACAAAATCGTTACACCTTGCCGAGCGACTGTACTTACGACCTCGAAGATTCGCTCCACCATGATTGGCGCAAGACCCATCGATGGTTCATCGAGCAGCAATAGCCGAGGCCGACTCATCAATGCCCGCGCCATCGCCAGCATCTGCTGCTCGCCACCCGATAAGGTCCCGGCTAACTGCGACTCGCGCTCCTTCAGGCGCGGAAAAATATCAAACCATCGCTCGATATCCGTTTGAATCTCCGTCAGATCATTACGCCCGTAGGCGCCCATCAGCAGATTTTCTCGGATAGTCATGCGGGTAAAAACGCCGCGCCCCTCCGGTACCATTGCCAGCCCGCGTGACGGGAGCTGATGCGCCTGCTGGGTCAGGATGTCATGCCCGTCAAACCGCACCGACCCCGACCAGCGCGAAGAGGGTAGCGTACGCGTGATCGCCTTCAGGGTAGTTGTTTTGCCCGCGCCATTGGCACCAATCAGCGTGACCAGCTCACCCTTTGCGATCTCGAGCGATACATCACGCACCGCCTGAATTCCGCCAAACGCTACTGACAATGCGTTTACCTGCAATAGCGGCGCGTTACTCATGCCGCCTCACGACCCAAATAAGCGGCAATCACATCAGGGTGACGCCGAACTTGCTCTGCATTTCCCTCTGCGATCACTTTGCCGTAGTCCAGCACGGTGATCTGATCGCACAGGCTCATCACCATCTTGACATCGTGCTCGATCAGTAGAATCGTCGTACCCTGGTCACGAATGCGTTGTAATAGCTCAGTCAGGCTGGCTTTTTCGGTAGCGTTCATGCCGGCAGCAGGCTCATCAAGCGCCAGCAGCTGAGGCTCGGTGGCGAGTGCGCGCGCGATCTCGACACGACGTTGATCACCATACGACAAGTAGCGCGCTGTTCGCTGCGCCAACCCCGCAATACCCACCAATGCTAATAATTCCTGCGCCTTCTGTTCGATAGCATGCTCTTCTTCACGTGCCGCGGCATGTCGTAACACTGCACCCAATACACCCTGACGCGTTCGCACATGTCGCCCGACCATCACATTCTCTAGCGCCGTCATCTCACCGAACAAACGTAAATTTTGAAAGGTGCGCGCAATACCCGCTTGCGCCACCAAATGCGGTGATGACGGCGAATATGCCGTGCCATTCAAATGAAAGCTTCCTGTGTCCGGCTGATACAAACCTGTGATGACATTAAAGCAGGTGGTCTTGCCGGCGCCATTGGGGCCGATCAGTCCGTGAATATGCCCGCGCTGCACCGACAAGCTGACATCGGCTAATGCCTGCAAGCCCCCAAAGCGCTTGCTCGCACCCTGCACTGATAACAATGGTCCGCTCATGCTGCCGCTTCCGTGTGCGCTTGCTGCTCTCTTTGAGGCGCTGGCCAGAGACCTGCAGGTCGCGCCAGCATGATGAGTACCAATGCCAAACCATAGAGCAACTGTCTTAATACCTCGGCCTCAATCCAGACCTGTCCCAGCAGCGCCATTTGTATAGGCTCCACGGTGTGACGCAGTAGCTCTGGTAATGCCGCGAGCAGCACCGCACCGAGTACCACACCCGGGATATGGCCAATACCACCCAGTACAACCATGGCGAGTATCGCAATCGAATCGGTCAAGCTGAAGGATTCCGGCGAAATGAATCCCTGAAATGCGCCAAACATCGCACCGGCAACACCGCCAAAACTCGCACCCATGGCAAATGCCAGTAGCTTCATATTGCGCACATTGATACCCATGGCCTTGGCGGCTATTTCATCTTCGCGGATGGCAATCCATGCGCGGCCCAGACGTGAGTGTTGTAGTCGGTGAGAAAAAATAATAGTGGCAACAGCAAGCAGCAAAAACAGATAGTAATAAGCATTGACCGACGGAATACTGAGGTCGCCGAGTCGCACCACCCCGGCCTCACCCGCCAATGAGACGCCACCAATACGCACCGGATCAATCAGATTAATGCCCTGTGGACCATTGGTGATATTGATTGGGCCATTCAGATTATTCATGAAGATACGAATAATTTCGCCGAACCCAAGCGTAACAATCGCCAGATAATCGCCGCGCAGTTTAAGCGTCGGCGCACCCAGCAAGGCACCGGCCAAGCCCGCCACCAGTGCCGCCAGCGGAATAATCAGCCACACCGACAGATGAATACCCTGTGCCGCAATCACCGGCCCCACCCACTCGGTAACCCATGCGCCTACCACCGGAAAATCGAGTTGCAACGATTCGATAGTTGCTGCAAATTGTGGTGACGATAATAAGCCCGCGAGATAGGCACCAATCGCAAAGAAAGCGACATAACCAAGATCGAGCAGGCCAGCAAAACCAACCACCACATTGAGGCCGAGTGCGAGCATGATGTACAGCAGCGCAACATCAGCAATCCTCACCCATGCATTACCGAAAGGCGCCGCAAGTAAAGGGAAGATGAGCACCGCAGTTGCGAGCAGCGCAAGCGTGATGCGCGACGATGACAAGGAAGAATTGGCGCTCATGCCACTCTGTTCAGGAGCGATCTGCGACTCGCTCGCCCATCAAGCCCGATGGGCGCAGCGTCAGCACCAGGATCAGCACAATAAAAGCAAAAATATCTTGGTAGTGACTGCCCAACACACCCGCAGTCATGTCACCGATATAGCCTGCGCCCAGGCTTTCGATCAGGCCGAGTAGCAGCCCGCCCAACATCGCACCGTAGATATTGCCGATACCACCGAGCACTGCCGCAGAAAACGCCTTCAATCCGGGGACGAACCCCATGGCGAACTGCGCCGATGCGTAATTTGCGGCCCACATCACACCCGCGATAGCCGCCAAGGTGGCACCAATCGCGAAGGTCAGCATGATGATGCGGTTGGCGTCTACGCCCATCAGCGCGGCAACGCGAGGGTTCTCGGCCACCGCGCGCATGGCGCGACCGATTCGTGTTCGTTCCACCAGCAGCGCCAGCGCAACCATCGACAGCAGCGCGAGTAGCAGTAGCAATACCTGGGTCGGTGTGATCAAGCCACCGGCGACATGCAGCGGTGTCATGGGCAGTACCTGCGGAAACGGAAGTGGATCGCGGCCCCACAGCATCATGGCAATCGTCTGCAGCAAGATCGATACACCAATCGCAGTAATCAACGGTGCAAGCCGTGGCGCATTACGCAAGCGTCGGTAGGCAACGCGTTCAATCACCAAGCTCACGATGATGCATGTGGGTATGGCGCCGATGATCGCAATCGCCAGCTTGAGCATGCCTGGCCACTCCGGTACCCAATGCTGCAGTAACTGCAGAATCGACCAGCCTGTCAGCGCGCCTATCATCAGCACTTCGCCGTGCGCAAAATTAATCAGGTTCAGCACACCGTACACCATGGTGTACCCGAGTGCGATTAAGGCATAGACGCTGCCCAGCACCAAACCATTGATCAGCTGCTGGACCAGCGTATCCATGCTGATTACGATTGCTCGCTACGTGCCGAGAGCCCTTTCGGCAAAGGGAAGGTGACGTTTTCCTGAACACCATCAAGCTCGCGCACGGAATTCACGCCCAACGAGCGCAACCGGGTCACGACTTGTTGCACCAGTACCTCTGGCGCGGAAGCACCTGCAGTCACACCGATGCGGCTTTTGCCCTCGACCCACACCGGATCGATCTGCGTGGCGTCGTCGACCATATGCGACTCAACACCATTCTTCTGCGCCACCTCGCGCAAACGGCTGGAGTTAGAACTGCTCGGACTGCCCACCACGATTAACAGATCAACCTGCGGCGCCATGAATTTCACTGCCTGCTGGCGGTTGGTAGTGGCGTAGCAGATATCACCTTTCTTTGGCTCGGCAACATTCGGAAAGCGACGCTTCAGCGCGTCGATAATATCGGCGGTGTCGTCGACCGATAAGGTGGTTTGGGTGACGTAGGCAAGGCGATCGGGATTACGAACTTTGAGCTGATCAATATCCTCGATGGTCTCGATCAGATACATACCATCATCTGACTGACCCATCGTGCCTTCAACTTCGGGGTGTCCATGGTGACCAATCATCACGATTTCCATACCCTCGGCGCGCATTTTCGCGACCTCTACATGAACCTTGGTCACCAGCGGGCAGGTGGCATCGAACACACTCAGCCCGCGCTGCTCGGCTTCGGTTTTCACCGCGCGCGATACGCCATGCGCCGAAAACACCAGATGACTTCCGGGTGGCACTTCGGCAAGGTCCTCAACAAATATCGCTCCCTTCGCGCTCAGCTCGTCGACCACGTAGCGGTTATGGACGATCTCGTGCCGAACATAAATCGGCGCGCCGAATTGCGCAATCGCGCGCTCGACGATCTCGATCGCACGGTCTACACCTGCGCAGAATCCGCGCGGCTGGGCCAGCAAAATTTGTTTGACTTGTTCCACCCTCGACTCCTCTACAAAATTCCGATGATGCTCACCTCAAATCTCACCGGTCGGCCAGCAAGCGGGTGGTTGAAATCAAACGTCGCATCGTGATCATCCATCGCCAATAAAACACCTGCGAAGCGCCCGCCACCCGGTGCAGAGAAATCGACCAGATCACCAACGCCATACTGCGACTGCTCCGGCGAGTACTGGCGCAGCGTCGCCAGCGACACGCGCTGAATGAGCGCCGGGTTTCTCTGACCAAATGCTGCGCCTGCTGGCAGTTCGAACACGTGTTGCGTACCCTCTGACAAACCGATCAGCTTGGCCTCGAGTTCAGGCGATAGCTGCCCTACGCCTAGCTGCAGCGTTGCAGGAGTATCACCGAACGTGCTCACGATATCGCGCCCATCATCAGCGCTAAGTCGGTAATGCAGCGTCAGAAAAGCCCCCTCGGTCACTACGGGATGTGGCGAATTCAACATCAACGTGCTTAATTTTTACGATTTTCCTATTGTAAGCCAGTGTCCGGTGTACGTTACGTGCACATCAACGCAGCCTGCACGCTGGCTTGCACGGCTGATCTCGCAACTCAACCAGGTCTTTGTCATGCGCATCACCGATCTGCCTCATCAGCTGCGCCCGCGCGAGCGGCTACTTACCAACGGCGCAAGTGCACTCACCGATGCCGAGTTACTTGCAGTTCTGTTACGCACCGGCGTCGCGGGCATTAGTGCGGTCGAGTTAGGGCAATCGCTGATTGACCGCTTTGGCTCACTCCAGAAACTGTTTGCCGCATCAGCGCAAGATCTGGATGCGGTCCACGGACTTGGCACTGCCAAGCAAGCGATGCTATTAGCGATTAACGCGCTACAACAGCGCGCCCTGACCGGCGTATTGATGGAGCAGCCGGTGCTGGACTCAGTCGATCGTGTATCGATGTATCTTCGACATCGGTTCCATGCACAACTTAACGAGCGCTTTATTGGCTTGTTCACCGATGTCCAACACCGGCTGCTTGCCGTGGAAGACTTCGGCAGCGGCGCACTGCAACGGGTGGCGGTTTACCCAAGAGAGATCGTTCGCAGCGCGCTCAAGCACAATGCCGCGGGCGTTGTATTCGCTCATAATCATCCAAGCGGCCGCGCCGAGCCCAGCGCATTGGATAAAACACTGACCAAAAAGCTCGGTGAGGCGATGCGCTGCATTGAAGTCAGCTTGCTCGACCACCTCATCGTCACGCCTGAACAGATATGGTCCTTCCGCGCGCACGGGCTATGCTGAGGCACCAACGGTGCGCCGATTGCAGGAGGCAAAGACCTAAGCCCGGCCGCTAAAGGTGGCGCGGCTTTCCTGAAGCTGACGCGGCCACCCTGAAAATGGTGCAGCTTTCCTCAAAATGGCGCGGCTTTCCTCAACACCGCCATGCCGGCGCGCTAAAGATGAGGCGGTTACAGGGAAAATTGTTAAATCAGGCAAATGGATAAAGTTTACAATTTTTTCTCGCAAGTGCTTGAATATATGCATTTTTTTCAGTATACTCCGCGCTCTTCCAAATTTTGGGAATTTACAAGGAGTCTGCTGTGGCACGTGAATGCGAAGTAACCGGGAAAAAGCCGATGAGCGGCAACCATGTTTCCCACGCCAACAACAAGACCAAGCGTCGCTTCCTGCCCAACCTGCAGAACCGCCGCTTCTGGGTCGAGGCCGAAAACCGCTGGGTCCGCCTGCGTGTATCGAATGCCGGCTTGCGCATCATTGACAAACTCGGGATTGAGGCCGTGCTCGCTGACATGCGCGCACGCGGTGCCAAGGTCTAATCACTTCAAGGAACAGGAAAAGACATCATGGCAACCAGCAAAGGCCGCGAAAAAATCAAGCTTGAGTCGACCGCAGGTACCGGTCACTTCTACACCACCACCAAGAACAAGCGCACCATGCCTGAAAAAATGACGATCACGAAATTCGATCCGAAGGCGCGCAAGCATGTCGAGTACAAGGAAACAAAAATCAAGTAAGCGCGAAACAAATACCGCGCCTAACAAAAACCCGCTCACAAGAGCGGGTTTTTTATTGCCTCATCATCCGGCTTCGCTGCAACAGTGTCATATGCAAGCCCGGATAAAAATCATCCGGGGTTGGTTAAGGCTAAGTGCGTAGCCTTTAAGCCTAGGCGCGTAGCAGTTAAGCGTAGGTACGCAGCCGCAAAGAAAACTCGCGCAGCGAGCGAATGCCGGAGGCCTCGGCACGCGTGCACCAATCACGTAGCTGCTGCAATAGCTGATCACTAGTGAAATGCGAGCGCTCCCAGATCGCGCCTAACTCGACCCGCATCTCATGCATAGTTTTTAATGCATTGCTGTGCTCAAACAGCTCGGACAGCTGCTGTCGCTGGCTGGTTTCGAGCGACGCAGGCTCTCGCTGCAGTAGTTTTTTGGACGACTTCAAGAAGCCCGCGCCCAAAGTAGAGCTCGCACGAATTTGATCGACCTCGTCGCGCCAGGCACTACGCAAGGAGCGCGCGTACTTGGCCATAACGTCATAGCGGTTCGCGACTACTGCATGCAGGGTATCAAGATCAGCAACGAGTTTGTTACGATCAAACTTGGGCTCAGGCGCGACTTTCTTCACCTTCGCCAACCCTAAAAACGCGAGGATGGAAATGTACATCCAGCCAATATCGAACTCGTACCACTTGGCTGAGAGCTTGGCCGAGGTACCGAAAGTGTGGTGGTTATTATGTAGTTCTTCACCACCAATGATGATGCCGATGGGAAGGATATTGGTAGAGGCGTCCTTGCAATCGAAGTTTCTGTAGCCCCAGTAGTGGCCAATGCCGTTGATGATGCCGGCAGCAGTGACCGGAATCCATGCCATCTGTATCGCCCATACAGTGAGGCCCAATACGCCAAACAACAGCAGATTAATCACCAGCATGAGCGACACGCCCAACGCAGAGTGCTTGGTATAGACATTGCGCTCGATCCAATCGTCGGGCGTACCATGGCCATATTTTTCTATGGTTTCGCGGTTCTTTGCTTCAATCCGGTACAGCTCGGCGCCCTCGAACACAACGGTCTCGATGCCCCGCGTGACAGGGCTGTGCGGGTCTTCGGTAGATTCGCACTTGGCGTGGTGCTTGCGGTGAATTGCGGCCCACTCCTTGGTCACCATGCCCGTGGTCATCCATAACCAGAATCGGAAAAAGTGACTGGGAATCGGGTGCAAATCAAGCGCACGGTGGGCCTGGCAGCGATGCAGGAAAATGGTGACTGCGGCGATCGTGATGTGCGTCACTGCAAGCGTGAACAGAAGTATCTGCCAGCCGCTTGAATGCGTGATGCCGTTGAGCAGGAAATCCAGAACCAGATCCAAGCCGGAATGTTGAGTCATTTTTTCTCCATACAATCTGCGAACGGGTTGTCCTCCGACAGCCCCGCGCGTGCCCGCATTTTACGTGGTTTTCCGGGAGAAAGCCCGAAATTTCAGCCATGAAATCCAATAAACCATTTTAAATCAAGGGATTACGGATTCAATTAGCTTGTGGCTGGCAATACCGATGACAAGCTCACGCCTTGCTCATTCAGCAACTGTAGCAGCATGAGGTTCATTGCAGACTGCGTGCTGCCCTTGAGCTTGACGGGATCATCGATCCAAACCGCCGCCTCAATCTCCAAACCCTCCGGGCCCATGCTCTGCAACAGCGCGCTCGGTGCCGGTGTCTCGAGCACTTTGGGCAATTTGGCAAGTGCCTGCGGAATTGCTGTTAACAGCCGAGGCACATCCGTGCCGTGCGCCACTTTGAAGCAACTGCTGATGCGCGTGTGGCGATCACTCAGGCTGAAGTTTTGCACCGGTTGTGACACCAGCATTTCATTCGGAATAATTGCCTCGGTACCGTCACCGGCGCGTAACACTGTGTAGCGGGTATTAATCTGAACAATCTGCCCACTGAATTTCTCGACACTGACCAGATCGCCGATCGATAGGCTGCGCTCGAGTAGCACCACAAACCCAGACACATAGCTGCTCACCAGCTTTTGCAAGCCCAGGCCAAGGCCTACGCCTAATGCACCACCGAACACGGAGAGCACCGTCAAATCAATGCCGACCAGCGACAAGCTGATCAGCACCGCAACCAGAATCAGCAACCCGCGACCCAAACGCGCAAGCACGGCACGCAAAGAGCTGTGCACGCTGTCGAGCTGCATCAGACGCTGCTCAAGCAGCGCCGCCGCCCACAGCGCCAGTACCAGCGTCAGCCCGACCCAAATCAGCGCTTGTATCAAGACCAGTAGCGACTCATGATGTCGCCCGATCGGCAGCTTGGTTTGCTCGAGGTAGTCGACAAACTCAGGCCAAAGGCCGCTGATGTAGAGCGCAACTGCGGCCAATATCAATACCGCGATCACCTGCTCGAAGGTCTGCACAATGATGCTGACACGACCATCAGGCGTGAAAGCGATACGCAGCAGATAAAACGCGGTGCGTATGACGAGGTAAGACAGCGTGAGCGGAATCGCCACCCGCAGCAAGCCAACGCTTTGAGTGCTCGAGAGCACCCTGGCCGCGAGTAACATCAATAACAGAATCAGCAGCGGTGTCAGTAGCCGCTGCGCGCTGCGCCAGGAAATACTGCTACCCCCCGCCTGCGCAGATAAGCGCTGAGAAAGCAACCGCGAAAGCCACCAGCCAAGCGCGACACAAAGACCGAGCGCAATCAGTTGCCATTGCAAGTTCGGGTCATGTATGTCAGCGAGCAGCTGCGACCAAAGATTGTGTGCTGGGCTCATCGGATTTCCATTAAAGTAGCCTCAGACTGATGCCGAAGCCAGTTAGCTTCGAAGCGCTGTGCCAGCGTTGTGTTACCGCGAATCAGCAAAAGATTTTCTGCATTCATGCTCTGCGCACCTCGGCTGAAGTTATAGCTGCCGGTAATCACAATTGAGCGCAGGGTTTGTACGTCAATCAGCATGACCTTGTTGTGTGCGCTTCGGTAGCGCGTCTCTAACCACACTGGAATACCGGCTCTCGCCAAGCGATCTAACTGCGAACCGGCGGAGTACCCCGATAACTCAGTATGCTGTCGCTGATCGGCCAACACCTTGACATCGACACCCCGACGATAGGCGCGAATCAGGCTAGCGGCGATTGTTCGGCTGGTCAATAGAAAGGCTTGTACCAGCACCTGTTGCTGCGCCTGCTCAATTGCCGATACCAAGGCCCCCTGCGCATCATCCCAAGGGGTGAAGTACACCTCGATCGATGCCGCGGCTACCGATGCCGTTACGGGCTCGCGCGCCAGCACCGGCTTGGCACCCACCAGAACGATTGCGATCAACACAGCGCATCGCAGCAAGGCGGTCATGATGAACGTTCGAGCACCGCCGCGAAGAAACCGTCCGTACCATGTTGATGCGGGAGTAATTGCAGGTACTCGCCGGTATCGAGCGCGATTTTTTGTTCGAGCAGAACCTCGCGTGCAGGAATCACGTGGTAGTTGGCATGTTGGGAAAGAAATTGCGCAATGATCGCCTGATTCTCCTCCCTCAACAAACTGCATGTGGCGTAGACCACGCGTCCGCCGACTTTGGGTAATCGCGCTGCACTGTTGAGTATGCTGAGCTGCCGCTCGCACAGCTCGGTGATATCACCCGGCTGTTGTCGCCATTTGATATCGGGGTTACGACGCAGGGTGCCGAAGCCACTACACGGCGCATCAACCAGCACGCGATCGACCTTACCAGCCAGGCGTTTTACCTTGGCATCATTCTCATGCGCCAGCAGCACTGGATGCACATTAGACAAACCACTGCGCGCGAGACGCGGCTTGAGCTTGGCGAGGCGCTTATCCGAAATATCGAACGCATACAGCCTGCCGGTGTTGCGCATCATGGCACCGATCGCAAGCGTCTTGCCGCCAGCGCCAGCACAAAAATCAACCACCATCTCACCTCGGCGCGGGCCGAGCAGGTGCGCGAGCAGCTGGCTGCCCTCGTCCTGCACTTCGATTGCTCCTTGCTTGAATATCGGCAGATTTTGCAGGGCCGGTTTTACCCGCAAACGTAGGGCGTTGGGCGCATAGTGGGTACGCTCAAACGGTATGCCAGCTTCCATTAGCGCCGACTCGACCTGCTCAATCGTTGAATTAACGGTATTTACGCGCAGATCGAGACTGGCCGGTTGATTCAGCGCAGCCATCAATGGCTCGGCCTGATCCTGACCAAATTGATCAATCAGGCGCTCCCGGATCCACTCCGGAAAATTGCTGCGTACCGCAAGCGAGAGCGTCGCTCTATCGATACCCAGCACATGCGTCAGCCACAGCCGCTCGGCCTCCTCTACACCACCGAGCGCCTCTATGCCGCTGCTCTCGGCAAGCGCCAGCAATGCGATACGGCGCAACTGCGGGCCGCCCCCTGATTCTGAAAAATGCATGAGCACCAGGCGATGCCGCAGCAGGCTGTACACCGCTTCGGCGATGGCGCTGCGCTCGCGCGAGCCCAACTTCGGGTGCTCACGGAAATAGCGCGATAGCGTGACGTCGGCCGGGCCAGTAAAGCGCAAAATCTCGCGCAGCGCCTGCTCGGTACCACCGATAACCCAAGGCGCCAGTCTCATGACCGGGACTCAAACAGCTCATCATGACGCACCCGATCATCTACCAGTCGGATACGCCCCTCGATGATGCCTCTTACTGCGGCGGGGTAAATTCGGTGCTCCTCGGTCAGCACACGCGCAGCTAATGTCTTCTCTGTGTCGTCGCGAAGCACAGGTACTACTGCCTGCGCAACGATGGGGCCGTGGTCGAGTTCTTGAGTGACGAAATGGACAGTCGCACCGTGAAAATGTACGCCAGCATCGATTGCACGACGATGGGTGGATAGCCCCGGAAAACTCGGCAACAGCGAAGGATGAATATTGAGCAAACTGCCGCGGTAGTGTTCAACAAAACCTGCGCTGAGAATCCGCATGAAACCCGCCAGCACGACCAAGTCGGGCTGAAAGACATCGATTTGCTCTGCGAGTGCGCGATCAAAACTGACGCGATCAGGGTAGTGCTGGTGCTCTACTACGGCAACGGGTATGCCTGCGTGCGTTGCAATTGCCAACCCAGCGGCATCAGCACGATGGCTGATCACTGCCGCGATCCGAGCGGGCCACTGTTCGGCAGCAGCGGCACGGATGATAGCTTCCATGTTGCTGCCGCGACCCGAGATCAGGATCACGATGTTTTTCATGCGGCGGATTGTAGCAGTGCAGATTCACGTTACAACGCCATCGACACGCAGCGCCGTAACGCAGGCGTTGATCGTAGCGCCAGTGAGACGATAAGTCGATCGATCAGTCGAACGAAAAGAAAACGCGGAAAGGCACGCGTCGCTCTGCCCAAAAATCTGCCGCGTCACGGAACACATCGAGCAAATTCTCGCGCGCCTCACGGTCGAATTTTTGGGTCTGCGGCAACTGATCAAGCACAATCAAGAAGCCGGGCTGCTGACCCGCTCGCTGAATCTGCTCGGTCAGGCAGTCACGCAATGCGTCGAAATTTTTAGCCGCGGATTTGGGTATGTGGAAAGATTCAGCGACCACCGCAAGCACCTGTTGACGCGTCAGTGCGTGCGATAAATTCGCATACAAGAAATGATGCGCAAGCCGAACCGCCTCGGATTGCAGGTCAACTACCCGAAATGCGCGTATCGATTGCACGACGTTGCCCGGCACGGTGCGCAGCAATTCCTCGCCCGCCTCCAATTCCGAGAGCTGTTCGTCGCGCTGTGGCAGCGCGCTGAGCATGTAAATATTCACGATCCTATCAAGACACCACAAAGCGCATCGGAAAGTTCTTTTTATGACAACGCCGATGCGTACTGGACCACCGATCCACCGCCTCACTCACCCTTGTGGATCAGGCGCATTGTTTCCCGGCAATGCGAAATCATACCCGCGCTTCGTTGCCGGAAAAACCCCTGAATCTAGATGGCATCACGAAAACTACTTAATGTGATAACTAATTTAGCCATCTGAGTCCAAAATACGTCATTTTCCGCGAAAACGCTGTGGTTTGTCGAATGCCGCGTGTGCAGGATTCGGCCCCCGGTCGCGGCTCAGGCTTGGCGAATTACCGGAGAAACCTCAGCCCGGGGCTCGACTGCCTCAAAAAACCGTAGCACCTCATCACGCCGGTGCAGGGTATCGATCTGCCCCAGTTCAATCAAGCTGCGGGTGTAGCTGGATTCGAACAGCAAGTAAGAGGCCAATGCGGCGCCACGCCGTTCGGTCGCACCGATGGCCGATAACAAGGTGCGAATCGGTAGCGGCAAGCTACCGATGTGCTCGCTGGCGATCGAATCCAATGGCTTGGATGGGGTGATTGCAAGCATCTCTATCGGGCGCAACGATGTCTGCTGGCGTTGCGCCGGCGTGAGCAAGGAGAGGGTTTGGTTAATGCGTGCCATTCGTTCCAGATCGACTGACAAACCATCAAGAAAAATACTCGACATGGCGTGTCCCGCGATCTGCGCCAAGCTTGGGTAGCCGGCGAACTCATCAAATTTTCTGCCACTGCTACCGATGTTGCCGGCGCCAATAACAAGAATGCGATCAGCACCCAGATGAATCGCTGGTGATACCGGCGCCAGCTCACGCAGCGACCCATCACCAAAATACTCGCAGCGATCGCCGCAATACAGCGGCACCGATGGAAAGATCAGCGGGATCGCGGATGAAGCCAGCAAATGATCAACACAAATCTGCTGCGGCACCGACATTCGCTGAATCCGGCTCCATGGTGCGATCTCGGCATTCGATTGATAAAACACGACATGGCGCCCTGCCGTGTACGACGAGGCAGATACGGCCAATGCGTGCAAATGTCCCTGTGCGATCGCTGCGTCAAGCCGCGGCAGATCAAGCATCGTATGCAGTAGCGTGACCAGTGGCGAGTTATCGAGCAGCGAGTTTGGCGGTGAGGCATGCCACTGCCGCAGTAGCCAACCGAACGACAGCAAAGATAACCAGCGCGCACCGGATCGAATCACACCGATCGAATCGGCACGATAGACCTGCTCAACCTGCAACCCGCGCCAGACATTCAGCAAATGTCCGATGCTGTGCTCAACATCGTCGGCGCGGCAGGCGTAAGCGGTAGCGTTGATGGCACCGGCTGAGGTGCCGCACACAATATCGAAGGGGTTCTTGCCGGCGGGCCAACCGGCCTCACTCAACAAAGAATAAATCGCTTGCAGTACGCCGACCTGATAGGCAGCGCGAGCGCCGCCACCGGTCAGAAATAGTGCGGTTTTCTGCAGCGAGGACATCGCCGCAGATTAACAGCAGCTAAGCGCTTTGCGAAGCGTTGCCAGCTACTATGAACGCCGTGCGACAGCGCTATTTTGGCTGCATGCGAATCGCGCCGTCGAGCCGTATCGATTCACCGTTCAGCATGCAGTTTTCAATGATGGTCTTGGCCAGTTGCGCGTACTCGTCTGGCTTGCCCAAGCGCGGTGGGAATGGCACCATTTTTCCAAGCGCATCCTGCACCTCTTGCGGCATACCCAGCAGCATCGGGGTTTCGAAAATGCCTGGAGCAATCGTCATTACCCGAATACCGTTACGCGACAAATCACGCGCCATCGGCAAGGTCATGCCAACTACGCCTGCTTTGGACGAACCATAGGCCACTTGCCCAATCTGGCCGTCGTAAGCAGCGACCGAGGCAGTGTGAATGATCACACCACGCTCACCATGCGCATTCGGCGTGTTGTTCGACATCGCCGCCGCCGCCAAGCGCGACATATTGAAAGTACCAACCAGGTTAATGTTTACGACGCGCTGAAACACCTCAAGCGGATGTGGACCATCCTTGCCGACGGTTTTTACAGCGGGCGCGACACCCGCGCAATTGATCAGACCGACCACTGTGCCCATAGACTGCGCGGCGGCAACCACTGCATTGCCATCGGCTTCTGAAGTGACATCGCACTTCACAAATTTACCGCCCAGCTCAGCTGCCAGCTTTTCACCCGCCTCGACTTGCACATCCGCCAGCAACACCTTGCCGCCATTGGCGACGATCATGCGTGCTGACGCAGCACCCAGGCCGGAGGCACCGCCGGTGATGATAAAGACATTGTTATTGATATCCATAGTTACTCCTGCTCCTGTTTAACAAATTTCGATCAGCGCTACTCGGGTCTGTAATGCGCCAAATGATAACGCCACCAATGAGAAAGGCAGCCGAAGCTGCCTTTGCTGCGACCGACTGAGGTACTTAGCCGATCAATCCCTTTGCTGCCAACAGCGGCACAATCAACAGCGCGACCAGATTGATAATCTTGATCAACGGGTTGACCGCAGGGCCGGCGGTGTCCTTGTACGGGTCACCCACTGTATCGCCGGTAACTGCAGCTTTGTGCGCCTCGCTGCCCTTGCCGCCGTGATGACCATCTTCGATGTACTTCTTGGCGTTGTCCCATGCGCCGCCACCCGTACACATCGAGATCGCCACGAACAAGCCGGTGACAATCGTACCCATCAGCAAACCACCCAGCGCCTTCGGACCGAGCACCACACCGACCACGATCGGCACTACCACCGGCAGCAGCGACGGCACCATCATCTCCTTGATCGCGGCTACGGTCAGCATATCGACGGCCTTGCCGTACTCCGGCTTGCCCGTGCCTTCCATGATGCCCGGGATCTCGCGGAACTGACGACGCACCTCTTCGACCACCGAGCCGGCGGCACGACCGACGGCTTCCATTGCCATGGCACCGAACAGGTAGGGAATCAGGCCACCGATGAACAAACCGATGATGATCATAGGATCAGACAGATCGAAGTTCACGTTGATACCGCGATCATGCAGCGCATGGGTGTAATCAGCGAACAAGACCAGCGCTGCCAGACCAGCAGAGCCAATCGCGTAGCCTTTGGTTACCGCCTTGGTGGTGTTACCCACTGCATCCAGCGGGTCGGTAATATCACGCACGCTGGCCGGCAGATCCGACATCTCGGCAATTCCGCCTGCGTTATCGGTGATGGGGCCATACGCGTCGAGCGCCACAATGATGCCGGCCATCGACAGCATGGAAGTCGCCGCTACCGCGATGCCATACAAGCCTGCCAGCCCGTACGACACCACAATACCAGCGCATACAAACAGCACTGGCCATGCGGTTGACTTCATCGAGATGCCGATACCGGCGATGATGTTGGTTGCGTGGCCGGTGGTCGATGCCTGCGCGATGTGCTTCACCGGATGAAAGTCGGTACCGGTGTAGTACTCGGTAATCCAGACCATGGCCGCGGTTAGCACCAATCCGACGATACATGAGCCAAACAAGGCCATCGCCGAAGCAGTGCGATCTTCCACCAGTGCCATCGGCTCGGGGAATAATGCCGTGGTAACGAAGTAGAACGCGATCAGCGATAACACTCCCGATACGATCAGGCCGCGGTACAGTGCCGGCATTACATTTTTCATGCCCGGACTGGCTTTCACGAACATCACACCAATGATCGAGGCGATGATCGATACACC
>VERA01000090.1 GCA_018882935.1 Burkholderiaceae bacterium
GTTCAGCAGGGTTAATAAACAGCATAGCGGGATTGTTCTTCATGGCTGAAATCAGCTCCGCTCTGCCGGCAGCGCCGAGAACTGGTTTGATGTCTGCATAATCGATGCCAAGACACTTGAACGTCGTCTTAGCTTTGATCGCCTGCGATATGCCCACAAAGCAAGGTGCAGTCACTGCAGACATTGGCAAATGCAATTCCTCCAGCTTTTGGAATTGATGAAACCAAGGGTTTAGCGCCGCGCTCAAATCTTTGCCACGCCAGCCACTCAAATTCAGGTAGCGAATGTCCTTCAGTTGTGAGAACAGCGCATCCCAATCTGCTAACTTTGCCTTACCATAACCAGCCATAAAATAAGATTTGTTGTCCATCTCATCTATTTTTATATCGATCTTGAAATTATCTGAACTGAAACAAAGCGCGAAACCCACAATATTCAGGCGCACCGCTGAAGTTTTTAAAGTGGCTGCGATTTCGCTTACCGGTATGCCCTGAACATGCAAGAAAACCGTCGGCAATGACTTTCCTTTTTTCAACCTCTCCATACTGGCAGTAATTAATTCCTGAAGGCCTTCAAGCTGCTCGTGGCAGTCTGATTCCATGTGGCGGGAGTAGCCAAGTCGAAGATGCAGATGTTCGATATCGGATTCCAGCAGTGCAGATATCGCGGCTGGCACGTAAGCTTCATACGCCACGCCCGCCCTGCCATCGAGAATAATGGCGCTGAGACCGGAGGCAGCAGATTTAATTGCCGATACAAAAGCCTTCTCCCGACCGAACCACCCCTGCGCTGTCGCCACCTCCCACGCACATTGAATGAGGTTTCGACTAGACAGTAGTGACGCACGAGGATCGCGCCATTGGTGATGAAACGCTTTCACATCATTAGACGCAGCCTTTGAGGTGCGAGCATAACTGGCCAGATCCGCCTGTACCGCTTCGAATGCAGGCTGCCTCGTCAGTTCTTTGAGTACGAGAGATCTGACGTCCCAAGGAACCACCTCTACCCACGACGGCGGGTTGCGGGGTCCAATGACCGGCGGTTTAGATGTGCTCGATATCGATGTATCGCTATCTTTACGTTGCGACTCATCTGAACTCTGCTGAAGTGGAGCGTAATGGTGAGGTGTATTTGTAAACCGAAACATGGCAGAAATCTCCCAATTAAATGTGAGTGAGTTTGTGGAGTTTTTGCCTCATGATGGCCAAGACAAGAACTGCTCTGGGTGAGCCCGACATCCAAAAAGTTCTTGCAGATTTGAAAACGACCTGAAGCGTCGGATGAGCGCTGTAGAAAGCGCAACCCTAGCGTTCGACATTCCCTACCCGCTTATAATCGGAAGCTTCGCAAAATCAACGCTTTCTCTGGAAAATCATGGAACTGGCCAAGGCCTACGAACCCGCAGACATCGAACAATTCTGGCGCACCGAATGGGAAAAACGCGACTACTTCAAGGCAACGCTCGATAGCAGCAAGCCTTCGTTTGCGATTCAGCTACCGCCTCCAAACGTGACCGGCACGCTGCACATGGGTCATGCATTCAATCAGACCATCATGGATGGTCTGACTCGCTACTACCGTATGCGTGGTCATAACACTGCATGGATCCCCGGTACTGATCACGCAGGTATTGCCACACAAATCGTCGTTGAGCGACAACTCGATGCGCAGAAAATTTCGCGCCATGATCTCGGTCGCGAGAAATTTCTCGAAAAAGTCTGGCAATGGAAAGAGCATTCGGGCTCCACCATCACCGGCCAGATGCGTCGCATGGGCGCCTCCACCGACTGGAGCCGTGAATACTTCACGATGGACGACAAGATGTCGACAGCCGTCACCGAGGTATTCGTGCGTTTATATGAACAAGGCCTGATTTATCGCGGCAAGCGCTTGGTAAATTGGGATCCAGTGCTCGGTACTGCGGTCTCTGATCTGGAGGTAGTGTCGGAAGAAGAAGATGGCAGTATGTGGCACATCCGTTATCCATTGGTTGATGGTACCGGACACCTGACAGTGGCGACTACACGCCCCGAAACATTGCTGGGTGACGTCGCCGTCGCGGTTGACCCCACCGACGAGCGCTACACGCACTTGGTAGGTAAGTTGTTGAAGTTGCCGCTGACTGATCGTGAAATTCCTGTGATTGCCGACAGCTATGTCGATAAAGAATTCGGCACCGGCTGCGTAAAAATCACGCCAGCGCATGACTTCAATGACTATGCGGTGGGCCAGCGCCACAACATGCCGCAGATCTCTATCTTTACGCTGGAGGCGAAGATCAATGAGAACGCGCCCGAGAAGTATCGCGGCATGGATCGCTTCGAAGCGCGTAAGCAGATCGTGTCTGATCTTGATGCCTTGGGTCTGCTGGAATCCGTCAAGCCGCATAAATTAATGGTGCCGCGTGGTGACCGTACCGGCGTCGTGATCGAGCCGATGCTCACCGACCAATGGTTTGTAGCGATGAGCAAGCCGGCACCCGAGGGCACGCACTTTCCCGGTAAATCAATTGCCGAGGTAGCGCTCGAAAAAGTATCGAATGGCGACATAAAATTCGTGCCTGAAAACTGGACCACGACTTATAACCAGTGGCTGAATAATATTCAGGACTGGTGTATCTCACGCCAGCTGTGGTGGGGGCATCAGATTCCGGCCTGGTATGACGAGGCAGGCCATATCTATGTGGCGCGCAATGAGGCAGATGCAAAAGCACAAGCAGTAAAAACAGGCCATAGCGGTGTGCTTACGCGCGATGCGGATGTACTCGATACCTGGTTCTCTTCTGCCCTGGTACCTTTCTCATCACTCGGATGGCCGGAAGACACCACCGACTACAAGCTGTTCCTGCCTTCTTCGGTGCTGGTCACTGGCTTTGACATCATCTTCTTCTGGGTAGCACGCATGGTGATGATGACCTGTCACTTCACCGGAAAGGTACCGTTTAATACCGTGTACGTCCATGGTCTGGTACGCGATGCGCATGGACAGAAAATGTCCAAATCCAAAGGCAATACGCTCGACCCGATCGATCTGATCGATGGCATTGATATTGATACGCTGGCTGGCAAGCGCACCAGCGGCTTAATGAACCCCAAGCAAGCGGCTGCGATTGAAAAAGCGACGCGCAAGGAATTCCCGAATGGGATCGCCGCCTATGGCACCGATGCGCTGCGCTTCACCATGGCGAGCTATGCCTCGCTCGGTCGGAATATTAATTTCGATTTAAGCCGCTGTGAAGGCTACCGTAATTTCTGCAACAAGCTGTGGAATGCCACGCGCTTCGTGTTGATGAACACCGAGGGCAAAGACTGCGGACTTGAAGAACATAGCGCCGAGGCCTGCGCGACAGGTAGCTACCTGGATTTTTCGCAGGCAGACCGCTGGATTGTGTCGCTGCTTCAGCGCGCCGAGGCCGAGGTTGAAAAAGGCTTTGCCGAGTACCGATTCGATAATATCGCATCAGCAATCTATAAATTTATTTGGGATGAGTACTGCGACTGGTATCTTGAAGTCGCTAAAGTACAAATTCAACATGGCACTGAAGCGCAGCAGCGTGCAACACGCAGAACGCTTTTACGTGTTTTGGAAACCGTGCTGCGTCTGGCGCATCCGATCACACCTTTTATCACCGAGCAGCTGTGGCAGACCGTAGCGCCTTTATCGGGCCGCAAGCTGAACCCGAGCGGTGATTCGATTATGGTGCAGGCGTATCCCGAGCCGAATCTTAAAAAGCTCGATGAAAAAGCCGAAGGCTGGATGGATGCGTTGAAATCGCTGACGGATGCCTGCCGTAATTTGCGCGGTGAGATGCAGCTCTCACCCGCACAAAAAGTACCCTTGATTCTTGAGGGTGCCGATACTTCAAACCTGGAAAGCTTTGCGCCTTATCTGCAAGCACTGTGCAAATTATCTGAAGTTCAGATTGTTGCTGAGTTACCGGCTTCACCGGCACCCGTATCCGTGGTGGGTACCACGCGGCTGATGCTGAAGGTGGAGATTGATGTTGCTGCGGAACGCGAGCGGCTTGGCAAAGAAGTAGCGCGTCTTGAGAATGAAATTCAAAAGGCTAACGCCAAGCTAAGTAATGAGAGCTTCGTTGCTCGGGCTCCTGAAGCCGTAGTAGCGCAGGAAAAGGAGCGACTGGAGAATTTTTCAGCGACGCTGCAGAAGGTGCAGCAGCAACTCGTGCAGTTAAAATAACTCTAACTAGAGGAGACTACAAATTATGAAATATATAACTTTTTTTGCGCTCCTGCTGGGCGCTCTATTGACCGCGCAAGCATCGGATTCTCCGGTAGGTTTATGGCGCACGATTGACGACAAAACCGGCAAAGAAAAATCATTGGTTCGTGTAGTCGAGGTGAATGGCGAGTTTAAAGCCAGCATCGAAAAATTATTCAGAGAGCCGCATGAAGAACAAAATCCGAATTGCGACAAGTGCCCCGGCGACAGAAAGAACAAGCCTGTGCTCGGCATGACCATCATGACTGGCTTGAAAAAGACAGGCAGCGAATACGAAGGTGGCGAGATTCTCGACCCGGCGAACGGCAAGATTTACCGCTGCAAGATGTGGACAGCAGAAGGCGGTAAAAAACTGAATGTGCGCGGCTTCGTTGGAGTTGCTGTTCTCGGAAGAACACAGGTGTGGCTAAGGGAAGAGTAAGGACCTCTCTACGGCGCTACTGCTGCCACAAATCACCACTGGGGTTGGTTTTTGGCGCAGTGACGCCGAAATGCTGGTAAGCCGACGGCGTGGCAATACGGCCGCGTGGCGTACGTTGCAGGTAACCCTGCTGTATCAGGTAAGGCTCAAGCACGTCTTCGATCGTGTCGCGCTCTTCACCAATCGCGGCGGCGAGGTTGTCCAGGCCGACGGGCCCGCCGCTGAATTTAAACAGCACCGCTTCCAATAGCTTACGGTCCATCAGATCAAACCCTACCGGATCTACATCAAGCATCTTGAGCGCAGCGTCAGCAATCTCGCGCGTAATTCGCCCCTCACCTTTTACTTCGGCATAGTCGCGAACTCTTCGTAATAAGCGATTCGCAATACGCGGCGTGCCACGACTGCGGCGCGCGATCTCGAGTGCACCCTGATCCACAATCATGGCGTTGAGTAGCGAAGCGCTGCGCGTCACAATACGCGCGAGTTCTTCTGGCGTATAGAACTCAAGCCGCGCCACAATACCGAAGCGGTCGCGCAGCGGGTTGGTCAGCATGCCGGCACGTGTGGTTGCGCCAACCAAGGTGAACGGTTGCAAATCGAGTCGTACCGATCGCGCGGCCGGGCCCTCACCAATCATGATATCGATCTGGTAATCCTCGAGCGCGGGGTAGAGAATCTCTTCAACGATCGGCGACATGCGATGAATCTCATCGATGAACAGCACATCGTTCTTTTCCAGATTAGTCAGCAGCGCAGCTAAATCGCCCGGTCGCTCAAGCACCGGGCCGGAGGTCTGCCGTAAATTGACACCCATCTCACGCGCAATAATGTGCGCCAGTGTTGTCTTGCCCAGACCGGGTGGGCCAAACAGCAGCGTGTGATCGAGCGCCTCGCTGCGTTTTCTGGCGGCGGCAATAAAAATCTCCAACTGCTCGCGGGCTTTGGTTTGCCCAATGTACTCATCCAGATTGTGCGGGCGCAGCGCACGCTCGATCGCTTCTTCATTGGGTGATACCGGGGCTGCGTCGATAATGCGGCGCTCGTTGAAATTGTCGGTCTGAATGCTCATCGCTGAATTGTAGCCGCGCAATCGGCTTTCATGCCTTGGACAAGGCCTTTAGCGCCTGGCGTATGCCATCGGAAACCGAGCTACCCGCAGGTACTTGTTTAATTGCCAGCAGCGCTTCTTTCTCTGAATAGCCCAGCGCCAGCAGTGCGCTGAGTACATCGTTGCTGCTTTCGCCCTCGGTACCGGGGGCGGTACCTAATTCAGCGCCGAGCTTGCCCTTGAGCTCAAGCAGCAAACGTTCGGCCGTTTTTTTGCCGATGCCGGGGATACGCGTTAAGCGCCCTACCTCTTGCAGCGTGACCGCCTGCGCCAGATCATTCACCGACATGCCCGACAAAATCCCCAGCGCAGTTCTGGCACCGATGCCGCTAATCTTGATCAGCTGACGAAACAGCTCGCGCTCTTGCGACGTGCCAAAGCCGTATAACAGCTGAGCATCTTCGCGCACCACCATGTGCGTCAAGAGCGTGACGCGCTCGCCAGTGGCCGGCAAATTATAGAAGGTACTCATCGGCACGCTGACCTCATAGCCAACGCCATTGCAATCCACGATAAGTTGCGCAGGATTTTTGTCGAGCAAAAGACCAGATAAACGACCGATCATTGAGGGTCCTAGTAAGAATTTAACCGACTAAACGACCACCACGCACGCGCAAACCGCGCCGTGCCAGCTCCGGCGCCACCGTACCAAGTGCTATACGTCCGGCACCGGCATGCGCATGACAAATTGCGATACCAAGCGCATCTGCCGCGTCGGTGCCGGGCAAGGCATCAAGTTTCAACAGTCGCTGCACCATCGCCTGCACTTGCGCCTTTTGCGCTTTACCATGACCAGCAACTGATTTTTTCATTTGCAAGGCGGTGTATTCAGCCACCGGAAGATTCGCACCGACCAAGCCGCAAATCGCAGCGCCGCGTGCTTGGCCCAACAGCAAGGTGGATTGCGGATTCACATTCGAAAAAACAATCTCGATCGCCGCGCAGTCAGGCTGATAGCTTGTCACCAGCTCACCGACACCCTCAAGGATCACTTTCAGCCGCGATGGCAAATCACCATCAGGAATTTGGATCGTACCCGAGGCGACGTAGGTCAGACGCGCTCCAGCTTGGTGGATCACGCCAAAACCCGTGACCCTGAGCCCGGGATCGATTCCAAGGATTTTCATGCGCAGATTATGACAGCAGACGGCTGTTTATCACGCGCGTATGGGTAGTGAATTCGAGCGTGCTTTGCAAGCCATGCCAACCGAGCAAGCGGCCGGGCGAGAGTAGCGCTCAGTGCCTGAAGTGCCGGACCCCGGTATACGCCATAACGACACCCTGCTCATCCGCGGCATCAATGACTTCCTGATCACGCATCGACCCACCCGGCTGAATAACGCAAGTCGCACCGGCCGCCACCACCACATCCAACCCATCGCGGAAAGGAAAGAAGGCATCCGAGGCGACGACAGAACCCGCTAATGACAAGCCCGCATTGTGTGCTTTGATGGACGCAATACGTGCGGAGTCAATGCGGCTCATCTGCCCCGCACCCACACCCAGTGTCATGCCATTACCGCAAAACACAATCGCATTGGATTTAACGAATTTGGCGACGCGCCACGCAAACATCATGTCGTGCAGTTGTGCGGGTGTCGGCTGATTTTTGCTGACGATGGTCAGCTCGCTCGCTTCCACATTTTTGGCATCTGCCGACTGCAGCAGCAGTCCACCACCGACTCGCTTGAGATCATAAGGATTCTGCGCCTGCCCAAGCGGTATTTCGAGCAGACGAACATTCTGCTTGCTGGCAAATACTTTGCGCGCAGCGTCGCTGAAAGCAGGTGCAATCAATACTTCGACAAATTGCTGGGCGACGACTTCTGCCGCCTTACCATCGAGCGCGCAGTTGAACGCGATGATGCCGCCAAACGCCGAGGTAGGATCCGTTTTGAATGCCTTGCTGTAGGCTTCATGGGCATCGGCGCCAACCGCAACACCACACGGGTTGGCGTGCTTGACGATGACGCAAGCGGGCGCATCGAGCGACTTCACGCATTCCCACGCCGCATCTGCATCGGCGATATTGTTATACGAAAGTTCTTTGCCCTGTAATTGCTTGTAATTTGCCAGCGCACCCTGCACGGCAGAAGCATCACGATAAAACGCGGCTGACTGGTGCGGATTCTCACCGTAGCGCATGTCTTGCAGCTTCACAAACTGCAGGTTGAGCGTCTTCGGGTACGCAGCGCGTGTCTGATGCTGACGGTCCGGCCCTAACGCACTGAGGTAGTTGGTGATTGCACCATCATAGTTCGCCGTATGCGCGAACACTTTAATCGCCAGATCGAAGCGGGTATCCCTACTCACTTCGCCCGCATTTGCCTTCATTTCATCAAGCACCCGCTGATAATCAGCAGGATCGCAAATCACCACCACATCTTTGTGATTTTTTGCAGAGGAGCGCAGCATCGCAGGCCCGCCGATATCAATATTCTCGATGGCATCTTCGAGCTGGCAATCGTCTTTGGCCACAGTCTGCTGGAAGGGATATAAATTCACCACCACCATGTCGATGGTTGGAATATCGTGCTGCGATAGTGCATCCATGTGCTGCGGCAGATCGCGCCGCGCCAGGATACCGCCATGCACTTTCGGGTGCAGGGTTTTGACACGGCCATCCAGCATCTCAGGAAACCCGGTGTAATCCGCTACTTCGGTGACTGGCAAGCCGTTATCCGCCAGCAGTTTTGCGGTGCCGCCGGTGGATAATAAATTGATGTTCATCGCCGATAATGCGCGGGCGAATTCAAGCACGCCGGTTTTATCCGACACTGAAATCAGCGCTTGTTTGATCATGATTGGTGGAAAAGGAGAGACGTAAAAACCAAGGGCAGAAAAACCAAGGCTCAGAGCAAGCCATGCTGCTGTAGCTTTTTACGTAATGTATTTCGATTAATACCCAGCATCTCGGCAGCATGCGACTGATTGCCCTCGGCGCGCGCCATCACGACTTCCAGCATCGGTCGCTCGACGGTCAGCACCACCATGTCATACACATGATGCGGCTCCTGCTCACCCAGGTCGCGAAAGTATTTCTCAAGGCTTTTGCGAACGACTTCCTGGATATGGTCTTTACTCATGGTATGTCGCAGTACGGAGAGGTGTTGCTAGGCGGCTAACGGCTCTGCAGCGGGCGCATATTGTAACCGGTCACCTAAGGCCAACTGCGATTCAAAGAACGCGTCGACTGCCGCGAGTTGCGTCACACAGTCATCGATCAGGTTCATGCGTTGCCTGAATGCTTCACCGCCGTGTAGATCACGCACATACCAACCAATATGTTTTCGCGCGGTACGCACTCCTAAATAGTCGCCATAAAACGCGTAATGCGCTTGTAGATGCTGCGCCATGCGCTCACGCACCTCACTGATCGCGGGTGATTCCAGTAGCTCGCCGGTGCGCAGGTAATGATCAATCTCCCGAAAAATCCAGGGCCGGCCCTGCGCGGCGCGACCGATCATGACCGCATCTGCACCGGTGATGCGCAACACCTGTGCTGCCTTGTGCGGGCTATCAATATCGCCGTTGGCAACGACGGGTATGCGTACCGCGGCTTTCACCGCGGCGATGGTGTCGTACTCGGCCTCACCTTTGTAGCCGTCGGCCCGAGTGCGGCCATGCAGTGTCAGCA
>VERA01000147.1 GCA_018882935.1 Burkholderiaceae bacterium
GTAATCAGCAGTTTCTTCTCCGGCACGGCGCGCTGAATGCGCTGCTGAAGCGAATCAATGATCACGTTCATACGGTCATACGTAGTGCCTTCGGGTGCCGTGAGGTTCATCGACATCACGCTGCGGTCTTCGAGCGGGGCCAGCTCGCTCTTGAGCATACCTCCAATGCCGAACAGGGCAATAACCGACACAAGCATTGCGAGTGCTGCACGAAGGGGGCGGCGCACAATATTCTCGACGCTTCGGGAGTAGGCAGACGTGAGCCAGACGAAGAATGGCTCGGTGACGCGCATCAGCCAGCTCTGCTGCACAGTGTGACGCAATATGGCTGTGCTCATCATCGGGGTCAGCGTTAGCGATACCAGTGCCGATACCAGAACGGATGAGGCAACCACGAGACCGAACTCCCGGAAGAGACGTCCAGTAATGCCCTGCAGAAAGATCACCGGAAGAAACACCATTGCCAGCGTGATCGTTGTGGAGATGATCGCAAACGTGATCTCACTCGCCCCCTTCTCGCCGGCCGCGCGGGGGTGCTCACCGTTCTCAATGCGCTTGAAGATGTTCTCCATCATCACAATGGCATCATCAACGACCAGACCCGTTGCAAGCACAATACCCTGCTGCTGCGTGAGATCGCGAATAACATCCGCCTCACGCTGACGAAAGCTGGCCTCACCCTCGATCTCGAAAATCAGGGTGATCGAGGCGCCGGTCCGGGACTCGATTTCTTGATCGGCATCGACAAACCGCATGTTCAGCCGCTTGGCAAGCGCGCGTCCTATCGTTGTCTTGCCCGAGCCCATCAGCCCAACCAGAAAGATATTGGCTTGCGGAGTCGACATAGTGACTATTGCTAGGGAAGTTTCCCCCTGAAAAGCAACAGTGTAGCCGATCCACGCGACGGCGTAGCTCAGCGTAGTGGGTAGTGTCCCGCAGCGGCGAGGTCAGCGACGATACGTGGCGTGATGAAAATCAGTAGCTCTTTCTGGCTACGGAGTTGGCTGGTTTGCCTGAACAGTTGCCCCAGTAGTGGAATGTCACCGAAGAAGGGCACCTTGTAAATGTTACTGCGCTCCTCCTGCGTAAAAATACCGCCGAGCACCACGGTGCCGCCATTTTCTACCTGCACATTCGTTTTTACGTGCTTGGTATCAATCGCATAACTCGTGCCGACGGCAATACCGCGCGAATCCTTGGCCACATCAACCGTAAGGATAATGTTGCCATCTGGCGTAATTTGAGGGGTTACCTCAAGCTTCAGATTGGCTTTTTTAAACTGCACCGAAGTCGCACCACTCGATGTCGCCTGCTGGTACGGAATCTCTTCGCCTTGCTCGATAATCGCGGGTTGCTGGTCGGCCGTCACCACGCGCGGACTGGAGATAATCTTACCTTTGCCATCGGCCTGCAATGCGGTCAATTCGAGATTGAGAAAACGGTTCGCTCCAGCTGAAAACAAACTGAACCCGATACTGCCCGGCGACGCAGTGCCAATTTTGCCCGCAGGTAGATCGACAAACTGGGTATTCGGCATGTAGCTGCCCCCCGTGACAGCCGCCTGACCGGTTTGCTCACCTACACCCAGATAATTTCCTGTCACGCCCAGCCGCGCACTCCCGGGTAAGTTAATACCGACAGGCCCCTTGCCATCGCGGTTGTAGTCGGCGTACCCCAGCCGCGCACCAAGATTTTTATTGAAGCTATCGTCCGCTTCGACAATACGTGCCTCGATCATCACTTGCCGTTGCGGTACATCGGTCATCTGTATCAGTCGTCGCACTTCTTCCAATTTGCCCGGCGTATCGGTGATAAATAGTTTATTGCTGCGTGGCTCAGCCGAAGCGCTACCGCGACGCGACAAGATACTGCCGCGACCTGCCTGACCATCTAGCCCGAAAACTTTTTGAAATGCCTCTGCTTTTTGATAGTTGAGCTGAAATGTTTCGGTAACCAAGGGCTCCAATTCATTAATCTGCGCGCGTTGCTCAAGTTCGAGCCGCTCTTTAGTTAACAACTCATCTTTGGGTGCAATCCACAGAACATTACCGCTCTTGCGCAGATCAAGTCCGCGTGCCTGCATCACGATATCGAGCGCCTGGTCCCAAGGAACATCTTTCAAGCGCAGCGTAAGATTTCCACCGACTGTATC
>VERA01000148.1 GCA_018882935.1 Burkholderiaceae bacterium
GTTGTACACCGCGTAGCCGCTAGTAGTACCAGCGTAGCTAACCGTGTCGCGACCCGCGCCGCCGTTGATCGTATCGTTACCGGCAGTTGAGCTCAGCCTATCAGCATTACTGCCGCCCGTAATTTGTTGCCCGACCGGACGTTGGCTGCTGACGTAGGCGATATTCTTGCTGCTGGCAGCACTCGTGCCGTTTAAATCGAGACGATTAATGCCCACCAGGATTTGATCGTTCAGCACACCAGAAAAGTTAAATGTGGCCAGCGGGGTGCCGGCAATAATCGGCGTGCTGCTGATACCAGAGGCAACAACGCTACCGCTTGAAAGCTGCGAGTCATTGATGACCTTGAGCTCACTCGCCAAGGTAATATTCGAGCTGAGCAGTTGGGCTTTGCTCACATCAAAGCGCACCCCAATGTCATAGGCAGATACGCCAGCCGGAAACTGCGCAGCATTGGCGCTGACCGTCAAGCGCCAATTGCCAGATGAGACTTTTTCTAGATTTGTGGTGAACATAGCGGAATTTTTTAGCCAAGATTGGTTGCGACCATAGGTACGAGCGCCAGGCTATTCACACCCTCCAAGACACCGACCAGCGTGACATCAGCGGCAGCGACTACTGAATTTGCATTGATGGTAGCGCTGATGTTACCGCTTTTTACCATATACCAAATATAAGCATCGCCGGTCACATCGGCGGTGATCATCACTGCTTTTGACACCGTGGTGGGGGTAATCAGCACGCCTGTCGCTGTGCCAGCGCCGTCGGTATCGAACAGCGCCGCTACAGAGGCGGCGGTATTGAGGTTTGCACCTTCGACCACCACAACATCACTGCTCGCCCATTTTGCGCCGGTGGCGGTGGGGGCACTGGCAATCAATGTTTTTACATTGGCCGTGCCAGTTTTGGTAAGAAATGCTGAAAAATCGAGAATATCGCCACCAGCACCGACTTTGAATTTTTGAATACGGTCGACACCGTTGGTGCTCGCGGTGCCGGAGAATACAAAGCGGTCGATACCGCCGCCACCCACCAGCGTGTCGTCGCCGGCACCGCCCTCGATCCGATCCCCAACATACGAGGCGACATACCGATTAGCCGCATCATCACCCTTGAAGCTGACTGTTGCTGTTGCAGGGCCAGTAGCGCCACCATTCGTCGCATCGCTTAAGTCGGCGCCGGTGATTGATCGCACCTGACCTGCAATCAGGCGGCCATCGCTGGTACCGAAGGTCATTTTGTCGGTCGACAGATCTACACTGATATTTGCAGTGAAACTCGAAATACTAGAACGTAAAGTTCCACTACTTTCATACAAATAGCTGTCAATAAAGCCGATTACAAGGTTATCTCTAACCGCGTTCTCGATGTTAGCGGCAGGTATGGTGCTGAAGTCTGCATCACTGAACACGATTTTCAAGTTCTTCACAGTGGCGGCTTCAGTATGCGCTGTCGCTGCACCTGAAAACGTCAAACGCGCGGTCGTATCAGATATTTTGACAAGTTGCGCAGTCAGACCGGCAGGTACACCAGTGACCGTACCCAGTTTTGCACCGAAGCTCCCTTTGAAGGTGTCGCCATTGAGGGTAATCGTGAGGCTATCGACAATGGTGCCATTATTGCGTTCAAACTCCATCACGAAGTTTTTTGAATATGAGAGTGACGCGCGTTGATTGAGTGGTGAGGGTTGTTGCAAGGTTGAAGCCGACAGCGCATTCAGCTTGTCCTGCATAGTGTCATTTTGGCTGGCAAGGGTCACAAACTCCGTGACACGCGGTGCTGATGCGGCGTACCAAGCATCACTGCCAGTGCCGGCGAACAGCGTCTTCATCGCCGGTAAGTCGTCGTTATTGATACCGATACTACGTGCTGCGAGTTGGCGTGAGTACTCGGCAGCCAGGTTGGCCTTGTTCATTACAGCTACCGCGTCAGTACCCTGAGCACCATCAATAATCCACACAATCATAATGGCGCGAACTTCATCCGCGCTGTAGCCAGAGCGGATACCCGCGTCATAGCGGCTTTGCCAGTAGCTGATACCTGCGCTTTCGGCGGGGCGCCCGAACAGGTTTTGATAAACCGCGCTGGTGAATGCTGCAACGGTAGGAGTATTACCGTACAGAGAACGAAACTCAGCTTGATCGGTTGAGCC
>VERA01000091.1 GCA_018882935.1 Burkholderiaceae bacterium
CGCTCATAGTGACCGAGATCGAGATCGGTCTCGGCACCATCCTCGGTGACGAACACCTCACCGTGCTGGAACGGGCTCATCGTTCCAGGGTCAACGTTGATATACGGGTCTAGTTTGAGCAGCGTGACTTTGAGGCCACGAGATTCAAGAATAGCGGCAAGAGATGCTGCTGCGATCCCCTTGCCTAGCGAGGACACAACACCGCCAGTGACGAATACAAACTTGGTCATTGCACGATGTGCCGAATGGCACTTGCGGGAAATTCGAATTATACCGCAAAGCATTTTGATAACCACGACGCAGAGCGATCATCTGATTAAACGGCTTAGTTCGGCTTGATTTAATGGCAGCGCTGGCTCGACCAGTAGCGCGGTGTCTCGCATGCCTGCGTTAGCTTGATTCCCGAGTGGTCAATCTGAAGGCTGACAGCGCCGCTACGGTCAGTACGCAGCACAGCAATACCGCGTTGATGGTAACGCTCAACCACCTCGGCTTTGGGGTGCCGGTAGCGATTGCGGTAGCCCACCTGAAATAGCGCGATCTTTGGCGCAACGGCATCCAAAAACGCCGGGGTGGATGACGTGCCGCTACCGTGATGCGGTGCCAGTAAAACATCGGCACGTAGCTGCTCGGCAGCACGCTGCAACAGCGCGCGCTCTTGAGGTGCCTCGATGTCACCGGTCAGCAGCACAGCGTAGTTACCGGCGCTGATTTTCAGGGTGCAGCTGCGTGCATTCGGTTTGGCGACATCGCTATCGCTCACCAGGGGATGCAAAAATTCGAACTGCACGCCATCGCGACGCCAACGCTGGCCCGCAACACAATCCACATGCCGCGCATCGCGCAGTGCATGGCCTGCCGGCAGCGATGAAGCAACCCAGCCAATATCCATCGCCTTCATCAGGCTACGTGCGCCGCCAGCATGATCGATATCGCTATGCGAAATCACCAGCGCTTCCAGCGTGTCGATACCGCGCGCCCGCAGGTAAGGCAGAATCACCCGGCTTCCGCCATCCGCCGCTGCCGAGTACGCAGGCCCGGTGTCATACAGCAGCCGGAAACTCGGCGTCTCAATCAGCAAGGCATTACCCTGCCCGATATCGAAGGCGGTCACCCAGAAGCCACGGCCCGGCGCGCTGGGTTGTGCCATCAGCAACGGCAACCAAGCAAATAGACCGACCCAACGCAAAGGCCAGCCGCGCGGGCAAAGCAACCACGCGGTGCCGGCGAGCGCCAGCACAGTTTCAAACCACCCCGGTGTGGGCGCCTGCCATACTGCCAGCGGCAGCGCAGCGAACCACTGCAGCCCCTGGGCCAATAACGCCAAGCTGCCATGCGCCAGCTGCAGCACCCAACCACACAGCGGCGCGGGAAGCACCACACCCAGCAGCGCCAACGGTGTCACCACCGCGCTCACCACCGGAATCGCTACCGCATTCGCCAGCGGGCTGATCAGTGACACCTGCGCAAACAGCAGCAAAGTGAGAGGAAGCAGGCCTGCTGTCACCGCCCATTGCGTATGGGTCGCCGAGCGCAAGGCGTTGCGCCAGCCGCCGGCGTTGGTCATACGGCCGCTGGAGGCAAACAGCAAACACGCAATCGCGCCGAACGATAACCAAAAGCCCGGCCACAGCACCGCCCATGGATCAAACATCAGCACCACCTGCAACGCGCACGCCAGCAACTGCGATGCGCTCAGCAAGGCATTGCACCATACGGCCAGTACAGCCACTGCCAGCATCAGCAGCGTGCGCTGCGCCGGTATACCAAACCCCGCCAGCGCAACATAGGCAATCGCCGACAGCAGACCGGCAACCGCCGCCGCTTTACGCGCTGGTAGCCATAACGGTAGCTGCGTGCCGATAAAAAAAGAATGACGCCAGATGAAGTGCGCCAGCCCCGAGAACAGCGCTGCGATCATGGTGATATGCAACCCGGAAATCGAAATCAAATGGCCGACGCCGGTGCGTGTAAACACATCCCAGTCATCTGCCTCGATACCGCGCTGATCACCAATCACCAGCGCAACAATCACGCCCGCAAAACGCGCATCGGCAAGTGCGTGCTGTATGCGCTCTCTCAGAACATGACGCGCTCGACCCACCAGATCGCGAACGCTAATCACAAATTCATCCCGCAGCACCGCCGGGTTCTGACGCACATAGCCGTTGGCGCGTATGCCCTCGGTCAACCACCACGCCTCGGCATCAAACCCATCAGGATTACGCTGACCATGCGGCTGCTTGAGGCGTGCTGTGAGCTGCCAGCGCTGCCCGGGGATCAATACAGGGGGTGACTGCTCGGCGGCATACCAGCCCAAAGCGATGCGGCTGGGGATGGTCACCGCTCGGCTACCAAAAGAGGCGCTCTCTACCTCGAATACAAAGCGCTGCCCGTCGTCGAAACGGTTCGGCAAGCTGGCAACAATGCCGGTCAGCTGAAGGTCTTTACCTTCCAACTCTGCAGGCAAGGCCTCTGCCAAACGATGTTGCGCTACAAGCGCCGACCAACCTGCCCCCAGGGCGGCACCAGCGAGTACCAACAGCATGATGCGCACGTAAACCTTGCCACGCATGCTCGCTAAAACATTGAGCACATCGAGCGCAAGCAGGCCAAGTGCAAGCGCACCGACCACCATCAATGATGAAGACAACAATAACGGCGGCAAATCCGCACGCGTCTGCAGCCACAGCGTGCCGGCTAACCAGCCGAGCGCCAGCGCGCGCACTAAGCCATCATCAGGTTGCCAAGGCGGGGCAACACGCGCGCGACATTCTGCGATGTCTGCGCAGCGATCTGTTCCAAGGGCTGACCGCGCAACTCGGCCAGCACCGCAGCGATTTTAGGAAGCTGTGCCGGCGTGTTCATGCCGGGGTGCAGCCATGCAGGAGAAATATCCGGTGCATCGGTTTCAAGCACCACCGCTTCAAGCGGTAACGCGGTGGCCAAGCGACGAATCTGTAGCGCACGGGTGAAGGTCATGGCACCCCCAAACCCGAGCACAAAGCCGAGCGATATAAACGCCTGCGCTTGTTGCTCGCTGCCGTTGAAGGCATGCGCAATACCACCCGCCACCGCGATGCGGCGCAGATGTTTCAGCAGCGTGTCCTGCGAGCGACGTACATGCAAAATCACCGGCAAATTAAAATCACGCGCTATCTTGAGCTGCTCGACATAGAAGTGCGTCTGCTTCTCGCGCATCGCATCTGTGGTCAGCTCTGGCATAAAAAAATCCAGACCAATTTCACCGATACCCACGAAACGCTCATCGTCCATTGCGCGTTCCACCGCTGCCCGCAGGCGAATCAAATCATTCGTTTCGGCCTGCGGCACATAGAGCGGGTGTATGCCCAGCGCGTACACACAATTCGGTAAGGTATGGGCCAGATACGCCACGCCCGCGAAGTTGGCGGCCTCGACTGCCGGCACGACAATCCAGCGCACATCCAGCTCGGCAGCTTGCTGCGCCAGGTGTGAAGCGCTATCACCAAATTCAGCGGCATCAAGATGGCAATGACTATCGACCAGCATGGCAGTCGCTCAAGCCAGCCCTTGCGCCGTGAGATGAAGCACCCGATCACAGCGCTGCGCCAGATCAGCATCATGCGTGACGATAACGAATGCGGTACCCAGCGTCTGCGACAACTCGAGCATCAAGGCGAACACCTGTTGCGCGGTGCCGCGGTCAAGGTTGCCGGTCGGTTCATCCGCCAACACGCAGGCGGGTTGGGTGACGAGTGCACGCGCCAGTGCCACGCGTTGACGCTCTCCCCCCGATAACTCGCCGGGCAAGTGCGACACCCGCGCGCTTAATCCAACACGATCCAAAATCTGTGCAGCCGCTTCACGCGCTTGCGCACGGGGCATACGCCGGATGAACAAGGGCATCGCCACGTTATCCAGCGCACTGAATTCCGGTAGCAGGTGATGAAACTGGTACACAAAACCCAGTGAACTATTACGCAAGTCGCCACGCTCGGCTTCATTCAAGGTGGCCATATCTTTACCGAGCAGCTGCACCTGACCCGCATCGGGTAAATCAAGCCCACCGAGCAAATGCAGCAAGGTCGATTTGCCCGAACCGGAAACCCCCACAATCGCGACACGCTCGCCGCGCTGTACGCTGAGACTGATATCACGCAGCACCGTGAGCGCCTCACGCCCTTGCGCAAAGCTGCGGCTCAGCCCGCTACAGGCCAGCACAGTGGTATTGGCTTCACTCATAGCGCAGTGCCTCCGCCGGGCGCACCCGCGCCGCGCGCCAACTGGGGTACAGCGTCGCTAAAAAAGCCAGCAGCAACGCAATGCCGGCGATACGCCCGACATCAGGCCAGCGCAAATCAGAAGGTAAGGCACTAATCAGATAAATATCACGCGGTAGAAACTGGAAACCCAGAACACTTTCAATAAACGGCACGATCACATCAATATTCACAGCTACCAGTACGCCGAGCGACACACCAATCGCAGTGCCAATAAAGCCCACCAGTGCGCCTTGGATAATGAAGATTTTCATGATCGAGCCCGGAGATGCACCCAGCGTTCGCAAGATCGCAATATCGGCCTGCTTCTCAGTCACGGTCATGACCAACGTTGATACCAAATTAAATGCGGCAACCGCGATGATCAGCGTGAGGATGATGAACATCATGCGCTTTTCGGTTTGAACGGCTGCGAACCAGCTACGGTTCTGCTGCGACCAGTCTCGCACCACCAAATCACCCTTCAAACTCGCACCCAATTCAGCGGCCACTTCCGGCGCGCGTTGCATGTCGTTGATTTTCAGGCGCAAGCCGCTGGGGCCGGATAAACGAAACAAGCGCTGCGCATCTTCCATGTGGATGAACACCAGCGATGAATCAAACTCATAATGCCCGGCCTCGAACACACCCACCACATTGAACTGCTTCAGCCGCGGCAGCACACCGGCCGGCGTGAGCTGACCTTGCGGTGCGATCAGGGTCAGCTTGTCACCGACGCGCAAACCAAAGCCACGCGCCAGCGCGCTTCCGATCACGATGTTGAATTCGCCCGGCTGCAGCGCACCGAGGCTGCCACGCAGCATTTGCGATGCGACATCGGATACCTTGGGCTCTTGGTCCGGCAACACACCGCGCACCATCACACCACGCACCACATCGTCGCGCACCACCATCGCTTGTCCATCGACGAACGGTGCGGCGCCCCTCACCTCAGGGTGTTTTACTGCCTCGCTGGCCAGCGTAGCCCAGTCCGGCAAGCTACCGGAACCATCAAAGATCTCGACATGCGATAGCACCGACAGCATGCGGTCGCGCACTTCTTTCTGAAACCCGTTCATCACTGATAGCACCACGATCAGCGCGGCAACGCCGAGCGCAATACCGGCCATCGAGATCAGCGAGATAAACGAGATAAAGCTGTTGCGGGCGCTGCGCCGCCCGGCGCGGGTGTAGCGCAGGCCGATGGTCCACTCGAACGGGGGATTGCTGAACAAGGCCAAGCAGGACTCCGGCGATTTTTTTTCAAGGCCGGAGTTTGCCATAATGCACCCCTATGCGCGACCCCACTTTGCTGCTGCCATTCGCCCTGCCACCCGCGCAACATGCGAAAGACCTGATTAACGCGCTGAAAGCACCCGCGCTTGCGCTGTGTCTTGCGCGCGGATCCCAATTGCCCGAGCAGCGCTTTGATGCGTTTGCCGCCGCACTACCCCATGAAATACTGCGCTATGGCTGCGGCCCGGACAACAGCCCGCCGCTCGCACACCAGCATATGCAGCAGCTGGGCCTACCGTCGCAATCGGGCTATTGGTTTCTGCTGCAACCGGTGCACTTCCATGTCGCACGCGATCATCTGGTGTTGACCGATCTACGCCAGCTGCACATCGATGAGGCGACCTCGCGCGCGCTGTTCGATGCCGCATCCCCCTTGTTTTTGGAGCTTGGGCATGAACTGCAGTTTGGCGATGCGCATCACTGGTTTATACGGGCGGATAGCTGGCACAGTTTACGCACCACCACGCCAGATGCAGCGACTGGCCACAATGTGGATGTTTGGTTGCCCAGCGGTGAACATGCGCGCGCTTGGCGCAGGTTGCATAATGAAATTCAAATGCTCTGGCATACCCACCCGGTGAATGAGACGCGCGAGGCCCAAGGCCTGCCGCGTATCAATGCGCTGTGGCTGTGGGGTGGCGCGCACCCCGATCAACACACTTCACCGCCAGAGACATTGATGATGGATGAATCGCTGATCCCCCACGCCATCGCCGATGACTGGGGACGCTGGCTGGAGGTGATGCAGGATCTCGAGCGTAAACAACTGGCACCACTGCTTCAGCAATTGCGCAGCAAAACCATCGATACCCTGACACTGCAATTGACTGATGCAAATAATGTCAGACAGTGGCAAGTCAGCCGCCTTAATCTGCTGAAGTTCTGGCGCGCGCCCTCGCTCGCTACCCTTGTACGCGCATCATGACGCGCCTCTCTGCCCGCCCTTATGCGATTCGCGACGCCGAGTACTTGGCGCAGCAAGGTATGCACCCCGTCATCGCGTGTGTGATGGCAGCGCGTGGTTTACAAACACCACGCGAACTCGCCACCGAACTAGACTCGTTGATCAAGCCTGAGTCACTGACGCATGTTGATCGCGCTGCAAAATTGTTAGCCGATGCGATTGATGCTCATCGTCGCATGGTGATTGTGGCGGATTATGACTGCGACGGCGCTACCGCCTGCGCCGTGGGCGTGCGTGGCCTGCGCGCCATGGGTGCCAAGGTAGATTACATCGTGCCGAACCGCTTCGAGTACGGCTACGGTTTAACGCCAGAGATTGTTGCGCTCGCCGTTCAAGAAAAATCACCTGACATCATCATCACCGTCGATAACGGCATTGCCAGTATTGACGGTGTTGATGAAGCGAACCGACGTGGTATTCCTGTTATCGTCACCGATCATCATTTGCCGGGTGCAGCGCTGCCGGCAGCGGCAGTGATCGTCAACCCGAATCAACCCGGCTGCGGCTTCCCGAGTAAACACCTCGCGGGTGTGGGTGTGATGTTTTATACACTGCTAGCCTTACGTGCTGAGTTACGTCAGCGTGGTCGGTTTGATAGCGGCTCGCAGCCGCGTCTGGATCATCTATTGGATTTAGTCGCCTTGGGAACCGTCGCGGATGTGGTCAAACTCGATAGCAATAACCGTATTCTGGTCGCGCAAGGCTTGAAACGCATTCGCGCTGGCCGCGCGCACCCCGGTATCGCGGCCTTGTTCTCGGTCGCCGGGCGCGAGGTTCGCAAAGCGAGCGCGACCGACCTCGGCTTCACTGCGGGCCCACGACTCAACGCCGCCGGGCGATTAGCCGATATGTCGCTCGGTATCGAATGCTTGCTGACGGATGATAACCAGCGCGCCTGGGACATTGCGCATCAGCTCGATGCCATTAACCGCGAGCGGCGAGAAATCGAAGCCGGTATTCAGGAAGCTGCGCTCGCGTCACTCGATAACATAGATCCGACCGACAAAGCCGCACTCACGCTGTTTGACAATAGCTGGCATCAAGGTGTGATCGGTATTGTGGCGTCGCGCCTGAAAGAGAAATTCTTCCGCCCTACCATCACTTTTGCGCCGGCAGGTGACGGCATGATCCGGGGCTCGGGTAGATCGATTCCCGGATTTCATTTGCGCGATGCGCTGGACCTTGTTTACAAACGTCACCCACAGCTGATTGATAAATTTGGGGGACATGCCATGGCCGCAGGTCTATCGCTACGCGAAGACAACTTTGCGCAGTTTTCAGCGGCGTTTGAACAAGTGGCACGCGAATGGTTAACAGCCGCCGATCTTGAGCATGTGCTGGAGCATGATGGCTCGCTACCACCCGCATACTACTCGCTAGAATTTATCAGTCAGCTGGAACAACAAGTGTGGGGGCAAGGCTTTCCGGCGCCGGTGTTTTGTGACGAGTTTCAGGTACTCAGCCAGCGCATACTGAAAGACAAACATCTGAAACTGCAACTGCAGCGTGATAACCGCAAGTTTGATGCAATATGGTTCAACCATGCCGATGGACTACCCGAGCGTGTGGTCGCCGCATATAAACTCGACGCTAACGACTACAACGGCAGAACCACGGTGCAATTAATGGTGGAATTTGCCGAACCCGCACCATAAAAACCCACTCGATATAGTGCACTGATAGGCTATATCGCCCACCCTCAGCCCGCTAAACTCTGAATACAATCGGTCTGCGGGCGTACCGTACACGCCAAACTCCGGGCATGCGAGACCAGGCATGCGAGACCAACATCTCTATGGATATACGACTGATTGTCGAGCGCTGGCTACATGATCGCGTGCCAGAGTGTCGTCTGGATAACGACGGTACGGTTATCTTGCAGCGTGAGCCAGAGAGCCCCGTCGTGATTGAAATCCCCGAAGATAGCGATGTGTGTCACCTGAGCGCACCGGTCGCACCCCTGCCCGAGCACGTACCGAGAGAAGTAGCGCTATTCACCGCGCTCGAAATGAATCAGTTCGGGCGACCTCTCGGTAGTTGCTGGCTGGCGTGGAATCCAGAGCTGGAAGTATTCATGCTATGCCATAACTTGCATATTCCGAGTACTGAGCAAGTCTCTTTCAATAATACGCTCGACAACTTTTTTCTGTCGCTCGAGCGCGCAAGAGAACAGTTACTGGCCTGACTCCAGGGTCGATAGACATGCGCCCTATTACCGTTAGCAGCCATCGGGTTGAATACCACACCCCAATAAAGCCAGTACAAGGTACGCCGTCAGCCAAAGCAGCTGAGACCCAAATTCACACGGGAACATCTGTCAAGACAACAGCAACTAGCGTATTGCCGCTAACGACAACGGTGCATCCGCAACAAACGCCACCGACCCGATCCCTACTGTCTGACACTACCCAAGCGCTAAAGACTGACCAAGCGGCGAGCGCTTTAATCGGACAAACCAATGAAAGTAATCAGCCACATTTAACGAAGACAGCGCTGATTGAGACTACCAAGCCTTTATTCAATCTTCTGCAAAAAGTTGAGCACGATGTCGATGTCGCTTATGGTAAACGTGATGCCATCAGATCATCGGCGCAGGATCAGAAAGGCGCAAACAAATCAGCGAGCGCCAAAACGCTTGATTCATTTCGCCAGCAACGTAATGAGCTTCAGCGTACCGGAAAAACCGGCGACCTTAGTAGTACCGAAGCCTATAAAGCACTGAAAGGAAATCGGCCAAGCAGCCAATTCGAGCGTCTACTACCCACCGACTCTCAATTTCGGCACCTTCTTGATCCATTCACAGGTGGCATCCGAGATGT
>VERA01000092.1 GCA_018882935.1 Burkholderiaceae bacterium
CAGCCACGCCGCGCGCAATACACAAACGCTGCTGCTGGCCACCGGAGAGCGACAAACCGCTCTTGCCAAGTTTGTCTTTTACCTCACCCCACAAAGCGGCCTTGTTGAGCGCCCACTCAACGCGCTCATCCATCTCGCCCTTGGAAAGGTTTTCATACAGCCGCACACCAAATGCGATGTTTTCATAAATCGACATGGGAAACGGCGTCGGCTTTTGGAACACCATACCCACTTTGGCACGTAGCACGTTAACGTCCACATCCTTGTCGAGGATATTCCGACCGTTGAATACGATTTGCCCGGTCGCGCGCTGGCCGGGGTACAGGTCGTACATGCGATTAAATGTGCGCAGCAAGGTTGACTTACCACAGCCGGAAGGGCCGATAAATGCAGTGACCTTGCGCTCGAAAATATCGAGGTTGATCTGTTTGAGCCCTTGAAAGCTACCGTAATAAAAATCCAGACCCTTGACGTGAATCACCGGGGTCAGATCAGCGACGTCGGCCGGCGCGGACTCAGTCAGGGTGGCGATATTTATCATGCTTTACCTCAAGAAGTCTTGGTCTGTCGGATCAGCGATCGCGACAAGATATTCAAGCCAAGTACGCTGACGGTGATCAGCAGCGCTCCGCCCCATGCCAGCGACTTCCAGTTTTCGTACGGGCTCATCGCAAACTGGAAAATCACCACCGGTAAATTCGACATTGGCCGGTTCATGTCAGTACTGAAAAACTGATTCGACAGCGCAGTAAATAGCAATGGCGCTGTTTCGCCTGAAATACGTGCTACCGCCAGTAGCACACCGGTGACAACACCCGCTTTCACCGCACGCAAGCGAATAAAAGTTGCTACCTTCCAGCGCGGTGCGCCTAGTGCAAATGCCGCCTCTCGCAGACTAGTCGGCACAAGTTGAAGCATATTGTCAGTGGTACGAACCACTACCGGTATGGCAATTAATGCTATCGCGATGCTGCCAGCCCACCCCGAAAAATGTTTGACGTTAGCGACCACCACTGCATACACAAACAGGCCGATAACAATCGATGGTGCTGACAACATGATGTCAGTGACGAAGCGCGTGATTTGGGCAAACTTGCTCTCTTGACCGTACTCCGCCAAATACACGCCGGCAAAAATACCGATAGGCGTGCTGATCATGGTTGCTGTGCCCACCATCAACAGACTACCCACAATCGGGTTCAGCAAACCACCGCCTTCACTACCCGGCGCGGGCGTGGTACGCGTGAAAAACTCGACATCGATTGCGCCCAGACCATTGATCAGCAACACTGACAAGATCCAAAGTAGAAAGCCAATACCGAACGCCATCGCACACACCGACAGCGAGATGCCGATGCGGTGGCGTAGCAAACGCCGCCGGTAAATCGGGTTATCTGAGAAAAACGGATCGGTCGCGGCACTCATTTCGAGCCCTCCTTGCTCTCCAGCGAGATCAGCAGAAGCTTGGCTGCGGCCAGCACGATAAAGGTAATCACGAACAAAATTAATCCGAGCGCGAACAACGACGACATGTGCATACCAGCCTCGGCCTCGGCAAATTCATTGGCCAAGGTCGACGCAATACTGTTACCTGGCGCGAACAAAGACCAAGATAGCTTGTGCGCATTACCAATCACAAAAGTCACTGCCATCGTCTCGCCGAGTGCGCGACCAAGGCCCAGCATGACACCACCCACCACACCAATACGGGTGTAGGGCAGCACGATATGACGCACCACTTCCCAACGCGTGCAGCCAATCGCATAGGCAGATTCTTTCAATACCCCAGGGCAGGTATCAAACACATCGCGCATGACCGAGGCAATGAAGGGAATAATCATGACCGACAAAATCAAACCTGCGGTCAAGATACCGATACCCATCATCGGTCCGTTGAACAGCACGCCGATCACGGGCAACTGGCCCAGGGTAGCCGCGAGAAATGGCTGCGCATAATCGGCAAATAGCGGCGCAAATACGAACAAGCCCCACATGCCGTAAATAATGCTGGGCACGCCCGCCAGCAACTCAACAGCTGTACCGAGCGGGCGCTTCAGCCACACCGGACAGATCTCGGTCAAAAACAAGGCAATACCAAAACTCACCGGGAACGCGATCAACAGTGCAATAAGCGAGGTGACAACAGTGCCTGCAATCGCGATTAATGCCCCGTATTCATCATTGACCGGGTCCCACTCGATGCGCGTAATGAAACCCGGGCCGAAGTGCTTCAGCGCCGGCCAGGCGCCGACGACCAACGAGGCGATGATGCCAACCAATATCAGCAGCACCAGCGCGGCAAACGCCATGGTCAGCTTGTGAAACAGGAAGTCCTGCCACTTCTGGGCGCCGGAGGTGACGGGCGGCGGCACAGACGGCCGCGCGACCGAGGTTGGCTCCACATCCGTAATGGGTACGCTCATGGTTGGCATGGCCTTTTGATGCGCTTTCGGGTGGTTGATGCCCGGTTGGGCAAGAAGAAAAACCTGCAGAGCTTAGCCAGTCTGTATGACAGTAGTGTGACCAAGGCGCTCCGCTGGCAAAGCAGCGCGCGGGCAGTGGCGCCTGCTGCCATGATGACCGGCATCAGCAAGGCAGATAATTGCGGTGTTTTTCGGAAAGTAAGGACTAACGGCGAGGGTAGCCCTGCGCAAGAATACGCTGCCAGACAGTTTCTTTTTCTTCGGCAGTCATGAACACCCAGTCCGCCACCTCGCCAACGGTGCGACCGCAACCCCGACAAATATCATCGAACGTGGTCGAGCAGATAGCGACGCAGGGGGTATCCGGACGTTCAGGCGGTGTGGTCATGAGCAGTACGTGATTGCCGATACGACAACGCCCAATAACCCCGGTAGTCGAGGCTTGGGCGTGGCGATAGGACTGATTAGACTACTTTGGCGCCCTGGTCGAGCAAGCATACATCGGGGCTGGCTTCAGTATGTGCTGCTTCTTTGGCGGTGCGAACTTGCATGATCTCCGGCAGCTGCACCCCATTCTTCACCGCGGTTAACTCGGCCAAAATAGAGATCGCAATTTCAGAGGGCGTCTTGCTGCCGATGTAGATTCCGATCGGGCCGTGCAATTTGCTCAATTGTGCGGGCGTTAAATCAAACTCCAGCAGACGCTCGCGACGTTTCTCGTCATTCGAACGCGAGCCAATCGCGCCCACATAAAACGCATCCGACTTCAGCGCTTCCATCAGCGCCAAGTCATCAAGCTTCGGGTCATGCGTCAGCGCGACCACTGCGCAGCGGCTATCCAGGCGCATTTCCATTACCAGATCATCCGGCATCGCGTGCACCACCTGCACGCCCTCGACCGACCAGCCATCGCGGTACTCTTCACGCGGGTCACACACGGTAACAGCGTAGTCCATACCAACCGCAATTTGCGCCAAAAAGCGCGATAACTGCCCGGCGCCAATAATCAGCAAGCGCCAGCGCGGCCCGTGAATCGTGGTCAGTGCGGCTTCCGAGACCTGCAGGCTCATGCCCGCCTTGGCCGGGCCCAGGGTGACTTCGCCGCTCTGAAGATCAACCCGGCGCGCTACCAGCTCGCCCTGGCCTAGTTTCGTAATCAATTCGTCGATGCGGCTGTGCGCAGACAGCGGCTCGATCGCCAGTTGTATGGTGCCGCCACAGGGCAGGCCAAAACGATGGGCCTCGTCCGCGGTGATGCCATAGGTGACGATCTCTGGCCGGGTGCGGGTAATGCCGCTCTCATGCGCGCGCGCAATCAGGTCATCTTCGATGCAACCACCGGATACCGATCCCACGACTCGACCATCTTCGCAGATACCCAGCGTTGCCCCCTCAGGGCGCGGGCTGGAACCCCAGGTGCGGATCACGGTTACCAGTTCACATTGCTTACCCGCTGCAATCCATTCGCTGCAGGTTTTCAGTACTTCAAGGTCAATGCTATCCATCTTTGCCTAAGCTCTTCTTTCCAACAACTTACGACTAGCGAGAGTAAAAATGCCCTCCCTTGCAAGCAAGGGAGGGCATTCAGCCCTTCAGGCAGGGAGTCCGATTAAGCGGACTTCAGTGCCTTCGCGAACGGCATGCTGCGCAGGCGCTTGCCTGTTGCAGTAAAGACCGCGTTCGCCACTGCAGGTGCGATCAGCGATGTGGACGGCTCACCCGTACCACCTGGCTTCTCGTTGCTGTCAACCAGAGTGATGTCCATCACCGGCGTCTCATTGGTACGCAGGATACGGAAATCATTGAAGTTGTTCTGATCAACACGGCCGTTGGTCACGGTGATGTCGCTGTACAGCGCATGCGACAGACCGTAGACGATACCGGACTCGAGCTGCTGGCGAACGATGCCTGGGTTCACCATGCGGCCGCAATCGCAAGCCACGGTGACTTTGTGCACCTTGATATCACCACCGCTGACCGAGACTTCGGCGATTTGAGCCATGTAGGTACCATAGCCTTCCATCAGCGCGACGCCCATTGCACGGCCTGCTGGCAGTTTCTTGCCCCAGCCTGCTTTGTCAGCAGCGATCTTCAGCACGTTTGCAAAGCGCGGCTCTTTGGAGAGCAGCTCCATGCGGTACTTGACCGGATCTTTGCCAGCGGCATGTGCCAGCTCGTCCATGAACGATTCGTTAGCGAAGCAGTTCATGGTGTGCGACACAGCGCGCAGGTAACCGACACGGATGCCGGTGTCGTGGATGATCAGGTCGTGCGATGTGTTTGGCACATCGTAAGGCGCAACTGCTGCCTCAACCATGAACGGATCCAGCGTGTTTTTCGGCAGACCGAACAGCACCTGGGTGATCGACTGCGAGCTAATCTGGTGCTTGATCGCGACCGGCTTGCCGGATGCGTCCAGACCACCTTCCATACGGTTCAAGCTCTGCGGACGGTACCAGTCGTTCTTCATGTCGTCTTCACGCGACCACAGCACCTTGACCGGACGGCCCGATGCCTTCGACAGCTCAGCAGCCTGAACCACGAAGTCAGTCACGATACGGCGACCAAAGCCGCCGCCGAGGTAGGTGGTGCGAACAGAGACGTTCTCTGGCTTCAGGCCAATCGCAGCTGCAGCGAAGCCTTGTGCGCCTTGCTGGAACTGGGTTGGGCCGATCAGTTCGCACTTGTCGCCGGACACGATCGCGACCATGTTCATTGGCTCGAGCGGCTGGTGAGCCATGTGCTGGGTGTAGTACTCAGCCTTCAGAACTTTTGCCGCACCTTGCAGTGCATCGTTCGCGTTGCCGACGTCAGGACGTACCTTGATCGGGGCGACTGATTTCTCAGCAGCCTTGGTGCCATCCCACATGCCCTTGGTGCTCAGGTTTGCGCCTGGGCCGAGGTCCCAGTCAACCTTCAGCGCTTTACGCGCTTTGTATGCACGCCAGTAGCTGTCAGCAACGATACCAACACCGCCGTTGATCTTGTACACGCCGACGATACCGGGCATGCCACGAACTGCGGAGTCATCGAAGCTCTTGGCTTGACCACCGATCACCGGCGACATCTCGACCGATGCGTAGACCATGCCAGGCACTTTGACGTCGATACCGAATTCAGCAGTACCGTTGACTTTTGCCGGAGTGTCCAGACGTGGGATTGCCTTGCCAACGATGTTGAACTGGCTTGGGTCTTTCAGCTTGACTTCTTTAGGTACTGGTACCGATGCAGCAGCGGAAGCGAGTTCGCCGTAGGTTGCGGACTTGCCGCCACCCGACACAACACCGTTCTCAGCCTTCAGCGAAGAAGCAGCGACGCCCCACTTATTGGCAGCAGCCTCAACCAGCATAGTGCGCACTTGTGCGCCACCTATGCGCAGCTTTTCCCATGCATCACGGATAGCGGTTGAGCCACCGGTGATTTGCGCGCCGAGCAGGCCGTTCACGTAAGCAGGATCAGCAGCAGCAGTTGCTACTTTGACCTTGGTGATGTCGACATTCAACTCTTCAGCGATCAGCGCAGGCAGCGAGGTGTGCACGCCCTGGCCCATCTCCGACATGTGCGAGATCAGGGTAATTTCATTGTTGTCGGCGATGTGCACCCAGACGTTCGGGGTGTGCAGCGAGCCTGCTGCGTTCGCCTCTTTGCCACCGAAACCAGGCACATACATGCCAAGTACGGCAACGCCCGCGGCAGACGTGGACGTCTTTAGGAATTCACGACGAGTGGTTGTCATTTCTTTTCTCTCCTCTTACCTGTTAAGCCCGGCGCATTTCAGCCGCTGCGTCTTTGATAGCAGCACGCAGGCGGTTGTAGGTACCGCAGCGGCACAGGTTGCCGGCCATCGCAGCGTCGATCTCGCTGTCGTTGGGGTTCTTGTTCTTTGCCAGCAGCGCGGCGGCGCTCATCAACTGGCCCGACTGGCAGTAGCCGCACTGGGGCACTTGGTGCTTGATCCAGGCCTTCTGCAGCGGATGCGAGTTGTCTGCGGAGAGCGACTCTACAGTGGCGACTTTTTTGCCGGAGACCGAAGACACCGGGGTTTGGCATGCGCGCACTGCCGAGCCGTTGACGTGCACTGTGCACGAACCGCACTGCGCCTTGCCGCAACCGAACTTGGTGCCCGTCAGGCCGATCTCATCACGGATTACCCACAGCAGGGGGGTATCCGGCTCCGACTGGACGGAGACCGCCGAGCCGTTCAGGTTGAAACTGATTGCCATGGTTTTACTCTCCTCTTTCTGGTTTTACTACAACTTAAGCCAATGATTTCTCATCAGATTATTTTCAAATACCGGCGCGGCCGGCAACCTCTTCGCAATCTGACACGCCCCGGCATGCCGTTACGCTTTTATAAATTCCGACTTTGTATTTATGAAACGCTTCGGCTTGAAAAAGTCGGGTTTTCCACGCCTTATGCCTCACCACTGGAGTATATAACACCGTTATTTGTCAAAATCAAGAAAGCGCATAAGACCAAATAAAACTGATCATCAACAGCCGCAAGCCGGCGAAATATTTTCATTATGTACAGGCGGCAGACGCGCGTTTGTAGAGCTATTTTCTCCACAATAAAGTTACCTAAAAAGCATTAGTGCTAGCCCACCGATAACGCAGCAGGGCAAAGCTCTCTCAAGTGACGATGGCCTCGTCGGTGCGCTGATCCCCCTCCGTGTCGACCCAAGTAATCACGATCTTGTCGCCCGCTTTACCGCCACTGAACTTGAATGAAAAATAAGGATCGCGCGCAACCGAGCCGCCGAAATTCACGTGCAACACTTCTCTGCCGTTACAGGTGCCGCGCACGGTTTGAATAAAGTGGGGCTTGATCAGTTTGCCGGTCTTGTCCCAGATCAGGCGCGAAAGCATCACGTGCTTCATCAGCACGCGCACCTCGGTCCAGTCACCATTGATTACCGCACGTACGCGCATCGGCTCGCCCATCGCTGCTCCTAACCTAGACAGCCGCCGATCATGACGGTGATATCTCTCAATGCGTAGTAAAAGCGATCATTGGCGCGCGATACCGCGACCAGATTCGAGCTTTTAGCCACTTTGATCCGAACCGAGAAGCTCGGATCATTCTCCGGCAGCACATTAAACCCGACGCACACCGGATACGGGTTGAGATCGGCAATGAGTGCAATGAAATCTGTTTGCGGGATATTGCTGCGGACAGTTACCGGCACGTTAGTACCATTCTCAGCCAGCTCAGGCGCATCAATCAGCAACTGCCCATCCACCGCCTCAGATAGCCCAGCCACTTTGCCACGCTCTGAGCGGGTAACGGTGCGCGGCTCGTTCGGCGTCGTCGTATCGCCTTGCATGGCGCGCACAAATGCCTCCAGGCTACGCGCGCTGTACACCGCGCCATTCCAGTCACTGCCCCAGCGCGACGCACCAAACACCTGCGCTGGCGTTAGCAGACCACTGCCAAATGCTAACGACAAAGCGCTCGTCACGCGTATCAGGTCACGCCTGCGGGAATCCAAGCTGCTCTCCAGATCAAAGGAAGTGAGGTTGAAGCACCATTGTGCCACCGGGACGAAACACGCGCTCTAAGGAGCGCGGCGGGTTTCGATGCCTCTTATAGATCCGTAAGGACGGTTTTGATCCGCGAGATTACCGTTCAAGCCGTTTACGGTGGATGGCAGTAGCAGCAGGCTATTAATATCAACCGGGCAGTCGCGCATGCACTCTTTGCCGCTGACATCGGGCTTGCCTTTTATATCGAGCATGCCGTGCGCGGTGGTGTTGCCATCGCGGTTAGGTAGGCGCCGCTGTACCTCGGCAATATTTTTGTCGTTGAGCACGTAATCTGCCGGTACCAAATCAGCCAGGTTAAGCATGAACGCAGTCACTGCGTACACCTCGTCCACCTTCAGGCTCTTGGGCGCATCGAACGGCATTGCGCGACGAATGTAATCAAACAGTGTCGACAGCGTGGCCAGCTTCATCATGGTGGTCTTGGAGTTTTCACTCGCTGCCGATAAGCCGGCAACCCGGCCTCGCTCACTATCGGCGCGCGTGGTACCGCCCACAAGTGGCGGAAATACGCCCGGCGATTCAGCAAAATCGCCATGACAGCTGGCGCATTTTGCGACCCAGATTTTTTCACCTTGGGTCACGCTGCCGGCGCCGCGTGGTAAACCCTGAAAATCAGCCCGCACATCAATATCCCAAGCAGCAATTTCGCTCGGTGTCGCTGCGCGGCCGATACCTGCAAATTTTTCTGCGCGCGCGCCAGGGCAAGCAGCCAGCAGCATCAAGACACCCAACAGCCATGTGCGAACTAGCGAGCGTGGTTCAGGAGATTTGTACATTCATCACCTCGCCTGCTGCCGATACCTGCCATGATTGAATTGCGTTGTTATGGTAGACGGATCGCTTGCCGCGCACTGCACGTAACTCGGCAATCTTGGGCTGCACGTGGCCGCTCTCATCAATCGCGCGCGACTGCAAGATATAGGGCTTGCCGTCCCACTCCCAATCAAGATTAAAACGCGTCAGGCATTTTGGTAGCACTGGCGATTCTAGCCGCGCGCTTTTCCAGTTTTTTCCTGCATCGACAGACACATCGACCCGGACGATTTTGCCGCGTCCCGACCACGCCAAACCGGTGATATTGAAAAACCCTTTATCAAGCAAGCGCTGCCCGCCCGATGGCGACGTAATCACCGATTTACATTCTTGAATGACAGTGTACTGACGCTGTAGCCCGTCCGGCATCAGATCAAGATATTGTGTCGATTCTTCGCGCGTCGCAAAAGGCGCATCGCCCACTTCAATGCGGCGCAGCCACGTGACCCAGCACACGCCTTGCAGGCCCGGCACGACCAAGCGTAGCG
>VERA01000149.1 GCA_018882935.1 Burkholderiaceae bacterium
GGGTATGTGTCTGTTCAACATCGGCCTGCTGTACGGTCTGTCGGCACTGGGGGACCAAGCCGGTAGCCTGATCCCGGGCACCTTCCAGGAGATCGCCATCCCTGAGCGCCTTCTATCGCCAGGTGAAAACGCTACCTACGGTAACTTGTACGGCCCGGTATGGGGCGCTGTGATTGCGCTGATCTTTGCTTGGGTATTGGGCTTCGGTGCAACCATGGCTGAACCTGCATTGAACGCCTTGGGCTTGACAGTACAAAACATGACCAACGGCTCGTTCAAAAAGTCGATGCTCATGTACGCAGTTGCAGGTGGTGTATCTACCGGTATCGCGCTTGGTGTGGCCAAGCTGATCTTCGACTTCAACCTGCTCTACATCTTGGTCCCCGGCTACATCCTCGCGGTCATTCTGACTGCGCTCTCCACTGAAGAATTCGTCAATATCGGTTGGGATTCTGCAGGTGTGACCACAGGTCCGGTAACGGTACCGCTGGTGCTGGCGATGGGTCTTGGTTTCAGTGGCGCGGTGAAAGCGGTAGAAGGCTTCGGCATTCTGGCTGCTGCATCGATTGCACCTATCGTCGCGGTGCTTGGCTTGGGCGTGTACGTCCAGTGGAAAGTCAAGAAAGAGATGAAAGCCGCAGAAGCCGAAGGCGCATAAGCCTACAGATCAACGAACAAGTATAGAAAAGGATATTCACATGGCTAAGCGTAAAGTTACCAACCTGACCGAGGTTGCACTCATTACCTGTGTGGTGCAGAAAGGTCTGGCCGACACCATCAATACTTCGCTACTGGAAGTGGGCGTGCAAGGTTCGACGGTGCACATGGGTGTGGGCACCGGGGTGCGTGAGCGTCTCGGTATTCTGGGTGTTGCGGTTGACGTTGAGCGCGAGATCATCAGCGTGATGGTGCCGCAAGATCAAACCGACCGTATCTTCGAGCGCATGTTCCTGGCAGGTCGCCTTGACACACCGGGCATGGGTTACATCTATGTGACCCCGCTGATGCAGGCTGCGACCTACATCCCGCCCAGCCTGATGCAAGACTGATCAGGACGCCAGGAGATCAACATGAGCCAAAACGATAAAGTCGATATCCCGTATATCGATTACACGCGACTTATCACCTGCATTCTGTACGAGGGTGGTGGCAGCCGCGTTATGGAATTGCTGCACCATAAGGGCCTGAACGAGTGCCATATGTACTCGGTGCGAGGCAATCCGATTGGTCGCGCTTCATTGGCCGGTGGCCTGCCAGAGATCCCGAAAACCGAGATCGTTCATCTGGTGGTGTCCGCTGACCAGGCCGATTACGTGTACGCGATGCTTTATGAAGAATGCGATATGAAGCATCAGGGCAAGGGCATGATTTACGTGAACCGTTTGTCACGCTCTTCCCGAGTCGCGCTGCCGCCTGGTATGGAAGACGCAGCCTGATCGCCACGCACACAACAACACCTAATACAGGAGAGATCCATGAGTGACGTTATCAAGAACATGATCCAGCGTAACAAGCGCGCGATTTTCGACGTCGAGGCGCTGGTCCAGTTCAACGTCGGGCAAATCCAGGTCGCGCGAAGCACGATCGAGGAAAACATTACCGACGCCCAGCAGAGCTATCTGATTAACGCAGCGGGTAACCGCGAGCTGATCATGCGCACCACAGACGATGTGTTCCGTAATCGTCTGATGATGATCGAAGGCCTGACACCCACCAACAACGACGAAGAAGCCTTCCAGCTGTCGATGGCCAACCGCGTCAAGGTGGAATACCTCGAGCATCGCTCGAAAATCAACCGCAAAATGGCGAGCATCGCGCTAAAAATGGCCGAGGCCATTCGCGCGCTGGGTGATGTCAGCCAGACCTTCTACGAGTTGAATGAAGAGATGGTGAATTACATCGACGAAATCGCTGACTCGAATGGTCAGTGGATGGATGGCGAGCTCAAGCAGATGATGGGTCAGGCATCACACCACGGCAATGAGTCGCGTGTTAACGAAATCGAAGAAGTTGTTCGCAGCATCAAGAACAGCGCGATCGAAACCCGCAAGATCATCGACGAGACGTTTGCTACCGGCGAGACGCTGAAAGACAAGCTGAACTCGATGCAGGATGCAGGTAACGAGTTGCGTGA
>VERA01000150.1 GCA_018882935.1 Burkholderiaceae bacterium
GGTCAGTGGGGTGGGATTAGTCACGCTGTCGGGCGGCCATAAACCGGCGATTCGGATTCAGGCAGACATACGCGCGCTGGCGGCTGCCGGTCTTGGGCTGGATAGCCTACGCACCGCCATCACACAAGCCAATGCCAATACCGCCAAGGGCAATATCGATAGCGCCACGCGCTTCTACTCGATCAATGCCAATGATCAGCTGAAGTCAGCGCAGGACTACGCCAACCTGATCGTTGCCTGGAAAAACGGCGCGCCGGTACGTTTATCCGACGTTGCGCGCGTGGTGCAAGCGCAAGAAAACGTACGACTCGCGGCCTGGGCTGATTTGCAGCCGGCGATTATTTTGAATGTGCAGCGACAACCCGGTGCCAACGTCATTCAAACCGTGGATGCGATTCAGCAGCGACTGCCTGAATTAACCGAGAGCCTTCCTGCTTCGATCAAAGTGACCGTACTGTCCGATCGCACTGGCACCATTCGCGCATCGATCCACCATGTCACCGTCGAGTTGTTCGTTGCGGTAGCGCTGGTGGTGCTGGTGATCTTGCTGTTCCTACGTAGCTGGCGCGCGACGGTAATCGCCAGCCTTGCGGTGCCGATTTCACTGCTAGGTACCTGCGGTGCCATGTTCTTGCTCGGCTATAGCCTGAACAATTTAACGCTGATGGCCTTGACGATTGCCACCGGCTTCGTGGTGGATGATGCGATCGTAGCGCAAGAGAATATCTCGCGTTATATCGAGCGTGGCGAACCACCGATGCAAGCCGCACTGAAAGGCGCCGGTGAAATCGGCTTCACGATTATCTCGCTCACGGTGTCGCTGCTTGCGGTGTTGATTCCGCTCTTGTTCATGTCGGATGTAGTGGGACGTTTGTTTCGCGAATTTGCCGTCACGCTGGCGATAACGATTGTGATCTCTGCGCTGGTGTCATTGACACTGGTACCGATGATGGCGGCACGCATGCTGCGTGCTAATGAGGATACTGATGCACCCGCCCTCGCGCGTTCGCTGCAAGCCGGATTTGATCGCTTGCTGAATGGCTACCGTCAGATGCTAACTTGGGTACTCGAGCATCAAGCGCTGACCTTGCTGGTGGCAATCGGTACGCTGGTGCTGACGGTACTGCTTTACATCCACATACCCAAAGGTTTATTCCCGCAGCAGGATACCGGTCGGCTACAGGCACGCGTAGAGGCGCAAGAAGGTATCTCGTTTCATGCCATGGCAAGCCTGCAGCAGGCGGTAGCGCGTGAGCTACTGCAGGACCCGGATGTGGCCTCGCTCAGTTCGCAAGTGGGTGTCGGTAATGGCAACCCCATGCTGCATACCGGCAGCATGCTGATTAATCTGCGTACCGAACGCAGCGGCACTCAACAACAGATCATGGACCGCTTGCGCGCACGTGCAGCGCACGTACCCGGTGCAAATTTGTACGTGCAGCCGATGCAAGATCTGACGATTGACGCAGAGACCGGCCCCACCCAATACCGCGTCGCGCTTGAGGGTGCCGATAGCGCAACCGTGCAGCGCTGGACAGAGCTGCTGGTGCAGCAGCTCGCGAATGATCCGGCGCTGCGGCATGTCAGCTCGGATGTGGGTGTCAGCGCACCGTCGCTCATGGTGAGCGTGGATCGCGATAGTGCTTCGCGCTTGGCGGTGAGCGCAGCAGCGATCGATGATGCCTTGTACAACGCCTTTGGCCAACGGATTGTGTCGACGATTTTCACCGAGACCAATCAATTCCGCGTGGTACTCGAGGCAGCACCGGGTACCGCGCGCTCGGCGCAAACACTCTCTGATATTCCGATAAAAACGGGTTCCGGCAAGGCCACTACGCTGGGTGCGATTGCGACGGTGCATGAGCAAACATCACCACTGCAAATTACAAGAGTAGGTCAGTTCCCTGCGACCACGATCGGGTTTGATACGGCACCCGGTGTTGCGCTGGAAGATGCAGTGAGTACGATTCGTTTAGCAGCACAAGAGATTGGCATGCCCGCCGCCGTGACGCTGAATTTCCTGGGTGCAGCGGGTGCGTTTGATGCCGCACTAGAGAACCAGCTGTGGTTGATTTTGGCGGCGGTGATCTGCGTGTATATCGTGCTCGGCG
>VERA01000151.1 GCA_018882935.1 Burkholderiaceae bacterium
CTCTTCAGGCTTGCGCAGTTTGAGATCCATGAGGTCTGTAAAAATCTTCAGGGCAGTTTCTGACACCCGATCGGCCTGTTCGGACTCGACCTGATAGCGTCGCTGAAACTGTTTCACCGTTGCAGCACGCATATCATGGTGATGAAAACGGCCAAGCAGATCGTAAAGCACGCCCAAGCGGAGCGCGCCATCGGCATAGGTGACATCGTCAATGTTCAGCGTATCGAGAATCGCCGACATGATCGCGACGCCGCCTGGCAGGACGGGTATACGATCTGATTTAACACCGTTCAACGGCAACGCATCCATGCGCTTGTAGCGGATCATCAACGCACAAAGCTGATCCAGCCCGCGACGGGTAATGCCGGGCGAACCATTCGGATTCAGATCATTCTGTTCGAGAATTTCGGCAATGGCCTTGGCGGTTCCCGATGAACCAATCGCCTCTCTCCATCCGGTTTTCTGATACGTGTGCGCAATCAGGGACACCTCTTTTGCCGCTGCCATCTGCGCTTCGTTCATGCGCTTGCGATCAATATGTCCATCGGGGAAATAGCGCAGTGAGTAACTCACGCAACCCATAAACAGCGATTCCAGGCACAGCGGCTTCATGCCGTCACCGATGATGAACTCGGTCGACCCGCCACCAATGTCAAAGACCAGGCGCTGCGCGTCGGATGCCGGCAAAGAATGTACGGCGCCGATGTAAATCAAACGTGCCTCTTCGCGCCCGGCAATAATTTCAATCGGAAACCCCAAGGCCGCTTCTGCTTCGCGCAAAAACGGCGTGGCGTTCTTGGCAACTCGCAGTGCATTGGTGGCAACGGCACGCACGGCTTCGGGCGGTAAACCACGTATGCGCTCACCAAAGCGCGAGAGTGCATCCAGCGCCCGCTCCTGCGACGCGCGATCGAGGCTCTTATCGGGCTGCAGACCCGAGGCGAGACGCACTGACTCCTTGAGCGAATCCAGGGTGTAAATCTGATCGTCGACAACACGACCGACTTCCAGACGGAAGCTATTCGACCCAAGGTCAACCGCAGCAATCGATTCGTATTGCATGAAAGATCAGCGCTCCGCGTAGTAATCCGGAACAATCATCGATTCCGGCACCGGGTGGCGCACGTAATCCGGGTTATGGCGTCGTTCGGGCAAGGCCACCGATTCATGGCTGATATCGGTATACGGTACTTGCGACAGCAGATGACGGATACAGTTCAGCCGCGCGAGCTTCTTGTCGTTGCCCGGTACCACCCACCAGGGCGCCTCCGGAATATTGGTCCGATCCAACATATCTTCCTTGGTGCGGGTGTAGTCTTCCCAGCGGGCGCGCGACTCCAGATCCATCGGGCTCAGCTTCCACTGCTTGAGCGGATCGTTGATGCGGCTCAGGAAGCGTACATGCTGCTCTTCATCGTTAATCGAGAACCAGTATTTCACGATCTGAATACCCGAACGCACGAGCATACGTTCGAACTCAGGCACCGAACGGAAAAACTCTTCACATTCCGCCTCGGTACAAAAGCCCATGACCCGTTCCACCCCTGCCCGGTTGTACCAGCTACGATCAAACAGCACGATCTCGCCGGCCGCCGGAAAATGCGGCACGTAGCGCTGGAAATACCACTGGGTCTTTTCCCGGTCGCTTGGCGCCGGCAGCGCCACGGTCCGAACGACACGCGGGTTTAACCGTTGCGTGATGCGTTTGATGACCCCGCCCTTGCCTGCGGCGTCACGTCCTTCAAAAATAATAATCATGCGGTGCCCGGTATGCGACACCCAATCCTGCAACTTGATCAACTCCCCCTGCAGACGCAGCAACTCACGGAAATAATGGCGACGCTGGATCACCGCGGCCCGCTTTTCTTCCGGCGTGCGGCTCAACACCTCGTCGAAGCGCTGATCATCCAGCTCCATCTCGAGCTCTTCGTCGTAGCTGTCAAGCAACTCACGCTCGAGACGGCGATGTAATTCGGAAAAGTCCTGACCGGGGGCATCAGTAGCCAGTTTCGGCAAATTCCATGGTTCCTGTGTCATATCAATTGGCTCAA
>VERA01000093.1 GCA_018882935.1 Burkholderiaceae bacterium
GCGCAGCCTTGCCACCCGTTGCCTCGGCGAGTGTACGGGCGACCGCCACTAAAACATCGTCACCAGTGCGATGACCCAGCGCGTCATTGATATGTTTGAAGTTATCCAGGTCAAGATAGAGCAGAGCAACCTTGCTGTGGGTGCGCGAAGCGTCTTCCAGCACACGCGGTAGATGCTGATTCAGCCAGTGACGGTTAGGCAGATTAGTGAGGGAATCGGTACGCGCCATACGCGCCAGCGTCTCGGCTTGTTGGCGAGCATCTGACACATCACGCACCGTGACTGCAATCCCTCGCCCTGAGCGTACCCCACGACGTTGAAACCAACCAGCAGCATGTTGCCGTTCTTGCGGCACATGAAACTCATCCTCGCAAAAACCCTCAGCCAATACCCGATCACAGTAAATAGCGAGCTCTTCCAGCTCACGGCCTTCAAACAGTTGTTCGATCGGACGCCCAATCATTTCCGAGCGAGGTCGATACTGCATCTCTGCGGCGCGTTCATTGCAATCCTCAATGATCCAGCTTGAATGACCAGATGCTGCAGGGCTTAACATATAAAACGCTTCACGCGCGGCATCAACTGCCAAGCGAAAGGTTGCTTGTACCTCGGCTTGCCGATGGCGTTGGGCCGAGCTGCGGATTTGCACACTGGCACCGAATATCGATACCAACAACAGCAAGCCACTCACGCCAGCCGCAATCGTCTGATACGAATACCGGGTTGATTCATAGCCCGAGAATGCGCGCTCAAGACTAGATGCCGCGACCAGCAGCAGCGGATAACCCTCGATATGGGCCCAGCCAACTACGCGCGCCTGCTGATCAATAAACATATCGGCGGCTTCGATCCGCGATCCGATCTGATCATTGAACTGTACCGGCCTCGCGTAGGAAGTAGTTCGGCGATCCTCACCACCACGCGTGCCCATCACGCCACCACCGGCGAACCTGGCAGAGACGAAATCGCCTTCGGGCAAATTAGCCACGTCGGGGAATGCCAGTAAATAATTGACCTCGACTGCGATCAAGACCACACCACCAAAACTTCCGTCGGATTTGTCAATACGTCGAGTGAACCGAACAATCTGCTTGCCTTTGAGCCCGCCACGGCCCTCTGACGGTTGCGCGATCAGCATGTAGCCGCCATCGCTATCACGTGTGCGCTGGAAAAAGTCGATATCACCCATGTAGGTGCCGCGCTTCAGGTTACGCGTATTCGTGAGCGCATAACCATTAGCATCAATCGCGACCGGAAACATCGATTCTTGGTACAAGCCGCGTCGGAACTGCTCTTCGAGATCATTCGGCACGCCGTACTGTTCCCATTGATACTTGATAGAAATCGAGAGCTGATCAATCTGCGAAACTGTGCGCAGCAGCTGCTCCGCGTGGTTACGGGCGCGTTGCTCGGTATCAAGTCGGAGCTTCTCGATCAGCTGCTGCTCATCGCGATCGATCTTGACGGAGGCCGCAAACCACACCAAAGCAATCAGCAACAGGCAGACGCTCGCCCAGACCAATCCGATACTGAGATAGGTCTTGCGCGTTAACTTCTCTGCATGGCGCAGCCAGGTTTGCATAGGGCGATAAATGCTGCTTGCGCAGCCGAACCAAAATTGAATTTGGCGATAATCGGCTTTTGCTTCTATGGATTGTTTCCATTATGCAAGGAAGTCGATCAATTTCAAAGTTGCCACAGGGAAACATAATCAGACGTCAGCGCCGGCGTCAGAGCGTGCAGGTTCGAGCCGCGAGACAGGCTGGGATGAGCCGCAGTAAGGGCAGCAGTAAGGGCCGCAGTACGGGCCGGAGTTTGAGCCAGAGTAAGCGCCAGTGACGGTGCCGGGACATAGGCCAAGATGCCTATCAGCCGTATAAAAAAACGGCGCGGAGACCGCGCCGTTGATTACCTCAGGGAAACAGTTCTATTTCCAAAGCGCGCACTTGGACTCAGCTTTGGGGATAAATGCCTGGTCACGCGGAATGATCTGCAGCACCTTGTAATAATCCCAAGGATACTTTGACTCGGCGGGCGTTTTCACCTGCATCAGCTTCATGTCATGCACCATGCGGCCGTCCGGTCGTACCTCTCCGTTCTTGGCAAACATGTCGTTAATTTTAGTGGACTTCATTTTTGCCATGACCTTGTCGCCATCATCACTGGCTAAAGCCTTCACGGCGTTCAAGTAAAACATGGTCGCCGAGTAGTCGGCTGCATGCAGCATGGACGGCGCTTTCTTGTTCCGCGCCATAAATTTCTTGGCCCAGGCACGGGTTTCATCGTTGGTGTCCCAGTACCAGCCATCGGTCAGGTACATCCCCTGCGCGATTTCCAAACCAATGGCATGCACATCATTCACGAAGGTCAACAAGCCGGTGATCTTCATCTTCTTGTTGATACCAAACTCGTTGGCGGCCTTGATCGAATTGACTGTATCGCCACCGGCATTGGCCAATCCAAGTACTTGTGCTTTTGAAGTCTGCGCTTGTAACAAGAACGACGAGAAATCTGATACTGCCAGCGGGTGCCGCACCGAGCCCACCACGCGCCCACCATTGGCCTTGACGACTTGTGTTGCGTCACCCTCGAGCGACATACCGAATACATAATCTGCCGTCAAAAAGAACCAATCTTTGTGGCCTTCTTTGGTCAGCGCTGCCGCAGTACCACGCGCCATCGACGCCGTATCGTAGGCATAGTGGATGGTGTAGGGAGTGCATTCCTCGTTGGTCAGGCGCGAGGTACCTGCGCCAATTGAGATAAAAGGTTTTTTCTTTTCAGCGGCTACCTTGGCCATCGCCAAATTGGTTGCCGAGTTGGATCCGCCAATCAGCATATCCAGGCCTTGCTGATCAAACCACTCGCGGGCACGTGAGGCCGCAATATCGGCTTTGTTTTGATGATCGGCGGTGACCAGCTCGATTTTCTTGCCGTTGACCGTACCACCAAAATCAGCGATCGCCATCTTGATGGCATCGGCACCCGAGGGTCCGTCAACATCAGCGTAAATACCGGACATGTCGGTAATGAAACCGATCTTCACCGTGTCGTTCGATATCTGCGCGAAAGCAGTTGGCGTAATTGTGTAGGCAAGCGCAATAGCAAGCGAAAGCTTCCGAATCTTCAATGGCGTCTCCTTGTATTTTTTTGTAATAGGATAATTCTGACGCCTGATCTTAGCACGAGGCTATTGTCCTACGGAAAAGCTACGCCAACCTACACCCCGCCGGATTCAACCAATACCCCGCCATGGCTGGTACCACCCTCGTCACTCCAAACAGCGCGCTTGGCGGTGATGGTGCCTAAGGCGCCACCGACGGCTGACAGTGCAAGAGACAACACAGCGGCTACGAAAACCAGCCACGCAGCGAGACTGGCATTTTCTGCCGCATTAACCTCCGAGAACATGCCCGACAGCAGCGACCCGCCTGCGGAGGTCGCCAGAATGACAAACAATAAGGTCGTCACTGCCCACGACACCACCCCATGAACCATGCCATCGGTCCTGCGTTTGAGTCCGCACAGATAGCCCGTCACGTAGGCACCGGCAAATCCAGATAACAGCAGCGCAATACCGGCCCACAGCAGCGTGCTGGTACTGGGAACCTCGCCCTCCTGCATGCCGGTCATCGACAAGCCGCTCGCGATTCCGAGCAATGTCAGCAGTAACTGCACCGAGATACCAACCGCCACACCCGCAATTACTGCGCTCCATCGAATCGACGACAACAACGGTCGCTTGAACTGGGTTTCGGCCGATGTCGCGCTCCGCGTACTCGCTGATCTGGCAGTATCAATATGGATTGTGCTCATGGGAAGTTCTCCTGGCTGTCATGACGTGACCGCTTGGAGTACGTAAATTCGAAATCCTCGCAGGGATTTGGCGGGCATCAAGCAGATGCCCCTACCCGCCTCAGAAGATGTCTGCGGTCTCTACAGCCTTTGCAGCTTGCAACAACAATGCAGAATCACCGCAAGCCAGTGCCTTCGCATCAGACATCTGCTGCCGAAACAGACGCGCACCACGTAGGCCGCTCATCAGGCCCAACATATGACGCACAATCGAGTTCATGCGTGGCCCACCCGTGGCCACTTGTGCCTGAATGTAGGGAAGCATTGCTTCAACGACTTGCATACGAGACTTGGGCTGGCGGGCATCGCCGTAATAACGCTCGTCAAACGTCGAGAGAAGCCAGGGGTTATGGTAAGCCTCTCGGCCAATCATGACACCATCGAGATGTTTCAGATGCGCGTCGATGTCTTTCAAAGTACGAATGCCGCCGTTAATGATGATCTGAAGCTGAGGGAAATCTCGCTTCAGCTGGTAAACGAAGTCGTATTTCAGTGGTGGGATTTCACGATTCTCTTTTGGCGATAGGCCTTTGAGGATGGCATTTCTGGCGTGTACGATGAAAATGTTACAGCCTGCATCGGCTACTGTGCCGACGAAGTCACGTACGAAGCTGTAGGTATCGACATCATCAATACCGATGCGGTGTTTTACGCTGACGTCAATATCGACCGCATCACACATCGCCTTCACACAATCTGCCACCAGCTTGGGCTCTGCCATCAAGCACGCACCAAACGCACCGCGTACCACACGCTCTGAAGGGCAACCGCAATTGAGGTTGATTTCGTCGTAGCCCCATTGTTGCCCAAGCTTTGCGCACGTTGCCAAGTCGCTCGGCTCGCTGCCCCCGAGCTGAAGCGCTACAGGATGCTCCTCACGATTGAAATCAAGATGACGCGCCGCATCACCATAAATCACCGAACCGGTGGTGACCATCTCGGTATACAGCCATGTGTGGCGGGTGATCTGCCGATGAAAATACCGGCAGTGACGGTCGGTCCAGTCCATCATCGGCGCTACCGAAACGCGGCGTGGTGGCAGGCTTGCTTTATTGGTCACGGCTTTCAGTACGAGTGAAACAGGCGGCATTGTAACGGCTTGGTGACCAGCGGGTTCCGTAATGAAAATCGGCGCCGCAAGGCGCCGATTTCAGGCCGTCTGAAACAGCAAGGGGTGCAATTACTGGTTCTTCGAGGGTTTATCAGTGGTTGGCCACCTCGTGGAATTTTTCGGGTTCCGGATATTGGCTGGAGCAGAAGATTGAACAGATGTGCCAGATCCGGGAGCCACCACTGCGGCGATGTTCGGTAGAATTTCTACGGGTGTATTCTTTACCAGCATCCTGCTCAGTTCTTCGGGCCAGACATCAATCTTTTCCGAAGCATGCGTGACGAGCAAATCATAAGCAGCAGTTGCTTGCGCTTTCAGACGTCGACGATTGGGTGTTGTGGTCGCATCGAGCTTGGCAAGATCGCTATCCGAAATCTTGTTTCCCTCTACTCTGACCTCAATGAGTGCAGCATGTCCGTCGCAGGCCGCTGCGATCTCAGCCATACCCGCCTCGCCTAGGCCACAGCTGCTCAGATCGAATATCCGTAAGCACGCATGTTTCCTGAAATTTAATGCATTCACCGAGACTTCTGGCTCCATGAAATTTTGCGAGAAGTCGAAATCATTAGCTGCGGCCAATGGCTGGAGTACAGTACCTGCCAATGAAAAGTACTGCAGTTTCGGATTGCTTGTACAAAGATCAAACATCAAATCGATATCTGCAAAATTACCAATCACTACTTTTGGGTAAATATTCTGCAATTTTATAAGCGAGAAATTTCCGTGTTTTTTTATTGCTTTCGATAACTTGTCGAAGGAAAATTGATTCATAGATAAATCGTCGATAACAAGTTCTCGAAGCGATGAATCCCTCGATGCAATAGCTGAAATAATGCTTTCCAATCCAGACTCGGATATTTCGATTTTGCCACCGAATTCCAGTCGCCTGAGTTTCGAAGCACCTTGCAATCGCTCTGCCAGTGAGTAGCAGTCCTTTCCGGTAAGGCGACATTCCTTCAGGTTCAACGCCTCTACATTTTTACAGGCATCGAGGATGCTGCGAAACGAATCTGTATCCGGCCAGTCAGATTGAACCGTCATTGCTTCTTGAGGGATGACCCACGATTGACGTTGAGAGCGAGTCATATCGCCGGGATTGGTAGATCTGCCGCCAAAATCACCGACGAGATCGAGCGATCGTATAGAAGGATTCGCACTCAAGACATCGGCGAGTACCTTGACATCTTTCTTGTCATTGACCTGTACGCGAAGATGGCCGCGCGCAGACTCTGCCTGTTCAACGAGCTTTACAGGATCTAGGCTTGCCGGCTTATTCTCAACGTCCTTTTTGCGCTGAGCTTTCTGCATAGCAGTCAGCTCCGGGTAATTACGTTTGAAGTCGATTTCGCGCTGACGATGTCGGTTATGGCTGGCGGTTTCGGTTCCGTGTTTCACTTTTCGCTGGAAAGCCTCGCGCTTGGTGGATGGACGAAGGTCCGGATCCGTGCTCTCCTCCATTTTGTAGCTTGTGCTGTTCGGTGCGATACGCACCTCCTTTTCCTTCGGTGGCTGCTTCGGCTTCATGACCGCGCCAGATTTACGACCCTCTCCCGAACTTTCCGTTGACTGACTCTCTTCGGAGGAATCACGCTCCATCGCCTTTTTCTTTTCCTGCTTTTGTAATCGTTTTTTTTCATCATTGGTATTCGGCCCGCGTGGTCGGCCACTTCCATTGACTCGGCTCATCTATTTCACCTCTATTAGTTGTCGATTGATCAGATAGCATAGCCATTGATATTGGCCGCAGCTGCCGATCGGTGACTAGTGAATCCTGGCGGTTCCAGCTGGCGTTTTATCCGCCACATCTGACCTTAGCGATCAATGACTTCACCATGAAAAAAAGGCGCCCGAAGGCGCCGTAGATTCAAAGTTCGCGCTCTTCACAAGAGCAAGCCTAAGTATCGGACTCGCTTGATTTCAAAGTATCGGGATCACCCTTATCAGGTTCGGCTTTAGCATCTTTACCGATAAGGCTAGCAATAGTATTCAACACCATTGCCGGTGTGTTTTTTGCCATCACATTACTCAATTCGCGAGGCCAGGTGTCGATATCCTTAGAACTATGGCGGACCAGCAAATCTATTGCTGCGGCTGCTCGTTCTTCAAGTAATTTACGATTTTCATCTTCAAGTTTATTCAAGCTGGTGCGCTGTATATTCGATATGTTGTTTCCATCAGTTCTAATCTCAATAAGAGACTTATGACCCTGGATAGCCAGCATGATCTCGTCCACCTCTACGTGGCTCATCTCACAATTAGTAAGATCGAGTACTTGAAGACACTCATGACCTTTGAAAGCCAATGCATGATCAGATGGAATCGGATCAAACCCTATACCACGCTCAAAATAGTTGTTGTTCGGCAGGAATTGTCTGAATTTTGTCCCGGACAATGACAAATACTGTAAATTTAGATTATCTGCGCATAAGCGAAATAAAGAATCGAGTTCCATACCAAGATAAGTTGCCAGGCTATTTTGAATTTTTTCCAATCTAATTAAAGACAATTTCTTATGTTCCATCATTCCCGCAATCAGACTATTGAAAGAAAAAACATCCATGGCCATATCATCGATAATTAGTTCTTTAAGCGATAATGATCCATACTTAAGTGCAACAGAAAGCCTATCAGATGAACTATTGGATAGGTAATCGTTGCCGCCAAGCGTTAGGCACGATATCGAGGAGTTGCCGACTAGGTGATCGGCTAGCTCCATCCAAGATGCCTCGTTAAGCCGGCACCCCCTGAGATCTAAGGCATTTATGGTCTTGCACGCGCTTAAGATGCTTGCTAGCGATCCTTGATCTTGCAGAACTTTCCGGAACGATTTAGCGAAATCTACCTGGTTGGAATTTCTCTCAAAGTGATCATCATCGCCAGACTTTCCACCGAAATCGCATACTAGCTTGAGCGATCTGATTGATGAATTTTCATTTAGTACGGCGACTAGTAGATCAATATCTGCTTTATTTTTGAGTTCAACTTTTAGTTGACCACCTGCTGCTTTTGATCGATCTACCAGTTCTTTCTTCTGCTGACCCGAATTCGAAATTTTTGATAATTCAGGATGATTTTCTTTCAGATTACTTTCGCGTCTTCGGTGCGGATGCTGCTTGCCGATTTTCTGCTCGCGCTTCACCTGGACTTGAAAGGCGTCGCGTTTACTGGAAGGTCGAACCCGCGGATCTGTGCTGGATGGCGGGCTGTAGGTCGTGCTGTTCGGTGCGACACGAACCTCCTTATCTTTATTCTTTTGCGGTCGCTTCGAGTTGATTTTCGGGACTTTCTTGTCACCCTCTCTACAACTTTCCTCCGCGCTACCTTCATCGGAAGAATCAATATCGTGGTGAGTCTTTCGGCTCTTCTCAGCCTCTCGTTTTGGACCCTTCTTATAGGTATCACCCGGCTGCTTTTCAGAGTTACTGTTAGTCCTGTTTACTGGTCTCATATTGATTACCTCGAATGGATATCGGAAAAAAGATCGGAACCTGCAGTGCACAGCAGCACTCTCCGATAGGTGAATAGTTAGATCAGCCTGTTCCTACGGGGATGATCCCAGTACGTTATCCGGCCGAGGATTGTTTTGCCGCGACAAATAAGAAGGCGCCCGAAGGCGCCTTATTTTTCGTGGTGAACTGGTTTATACCGCTTCCCTGCGCAATCAAGTACGCTTAGCTCGTCTTGTCTGACGCTCTACCACTCGCATCGCTAGGATCCATTCGATGAAGGGATATCGGGTCTTCCCCAATCAGCGCTGCGAGTGATACAAGAGTTGCCACTGGTGCGTTCTGAGCCAGCACCCGACTCAACTCCTCAGGCCAGTGGCTCGGCGGCACGGCTGAGTTTGGAACCAGCAGATCAAAGGCTGCGGCAGCGGCCCGTTCCGCCCGTTCTCGCTTACGCATACAGGTCTTTTCGA
>VERA01000094.1 GCA_018882935.1 Burkholderiaceae bacterium
ATGGTGCAGTCATCATCGCTGCGATCACCAGTTGTACCAACACCTCGAATCCACGTAACGTGATCGCTGCGGGTCTATTGGCGCGCAATGCGAACAAGTTTGGTTTATTACGCAAGCCTTGGGTTAAAACCTCATTAGCGCCGGGCTCAAAAGCAGTAACGATGTACTTGGAAGAGGCGGGCTTGCTGCCTGAACTCGAGAAGCTCGGCTTCGGCGTTGTTGCCTATGCCTGCACTTCTTGCAATGGTATGTCGGGTGCGCTCGACCCCAAGATTCAGCAAGAGATTATTGATCGTGATCTGTATGCGACTGCAGTGTTATCAGGTAATCGAAATTTTGATGGACGTATTCATCCGTACGCCAAACAGGCTTTCCTGGCATCGCCGCCGCTGGTGGTGGCGTACGCGATTGCCGGCACGATTCGCTTCGATATTGAGAAAGATGTGCTGACGGTCGCGAACGGTAAGGAAATCCGATTGAAGGATATCTGGCCGAGCGATGAAGAGATCGATGCGATCATGAAAGCTTCGGTCAAGCCGGAGCATTTCCGTAAAGTGTATGAGCCGATGTTTGCGATTCGCGCCGATAGTGGTACGCAGGTCACGCCGCTGTATGACTGGCGGCCGCAATCCACTTATATCCGTCGTCCGCCTTATTGGGAAGGCGCACTCGCAGGCGAGCGCACGCTGAAAGGTATGCGGCCATTAGCACTACTGCCGGATAACATCACCACCGACCATCTATCGCCATCGAATGCGATTCTGATGGACTCTGCTGCAGGTGAGTATCTGCATAAGATGGGCTTGCCGGAAGAAGACTTCAATTCCTACGCCACGCACCGTGGTGACCATTTGACGGCACAGCGCGCGACCTTTGCTAACCCGACGCTGGTCAATGAAATGGTGATCGTCGACGGTCAGCAAAAGAAAGGTTCACTCGCTCGCGTCGAGCCCGAGGGTAAAGTAATGCGGATGTGGGAGGCGATTGAAACCTACATGAATCGCAAGCAACCCCTCATCATCATTGCCGGTGCAGATTATGGTCAAGGCTCATCGCGTGACTGGGCAGCGAAAGGTGTGCGTTTAGCTGGCGTGGAGGCGATTGTTGCTGAAGGTTTCGAGCGTATTCACCGCACTAATTTGATTGGCATGGGTGTGTTACCGCTCGAATTCAAAGCCGGGGTCAATCGCAAGACGCTCGCGTTGGATGGCACTGAGACCTATGATGTGATCGGTACCCGCAAGCCGCGTACGGACTTGACATTGATTATTCATCGCCTGAGTGGCGAGCGCGTTGAAGTGCCGGTGACATGTCGCCTTGATAGTGATGAAGAGGTATCGATCTATGAAGCGGGTGGTGTGCTGCAGCGGTTTGCGCAGGATTTTCTTGAGTCTTCGCAGAAGGCGGCATGATGAGCTTTCAACCGCAAATCAAAGTCCCGGCCACCTACATGCGCGGTGGCACAAGTAAAGGCGTGTTCTTTCGTTTGCAGGATCTGCCTGAAGCAGCACAGCAGCCCGGTGCAGCACGCGATGCGCTGCTGCTACGCGTGATTGGTAGCCCAGACCCCTACGGTAAACAAATCGACGGTATGGGTGGTGCTACGTCCAGCACCAGCAAGACCGTCATCGTTTCCAAAAGCACCCAGTCGGGGCATGACGTCGATTATTTATTTGGGCAGGTATCGATTGATCAAGCCTTCGTCGATTGGAGCGGTAACTGCGGCAATCTGTCTGCTGCGGTTGGGCCTTTTGCAATCAGTAATGGCTTGGTCGATCCATCACGCTTGCCGAAAGACGGCATCGCCACGATTCACATCTGGCAGGCGAATATTCAAAAGACCATCATCGCGCATGTGCCAATGACCAACGGTGCTGTGCAAGAGACGGGCGACTTTGAACTCGATGGCGTGACATTTCCTGCGGCTGAAGTCCAGCTTGAGTTCATGGACCCGGCCGCTGAAGAAGAGGGTGCGGGCGGTGCCATGTTCCCCACTGGACAACTGGTAGATGACCTTGAAGTGCCCGGAGTCGGCACATTAAAAGCGACTATGATCAACGCAGGCATTCCGACGATTTTCGTGAATGCCGAAGCGATTGATTATACCGGCACTGAGTTACAAGAGGCTATTAACAGCGATACTAAAGCACTCGCCATGTTCGAAACGATTCGTGCGTATGGTGCTTTACGCATGGGGCTAATCAAGGATGTGAGCGAGGCCGCCAAGCGGCAGCATACGCCGAAGGTGGCATTCGTTGCAGCGTCTAAAGAGTATGTATCTTCCAGCGGCAAAGTAGTGAAGACGAGTGATGTCGATCTGCTGGTACGCGCCTTATCGATGGGCAAGCTCCATCACGCCATGATGGGCACTGCTGCAGTAGCCATCGGCACTGCAGCCGCGATTCCCGGCACCTTGGTGAATCTTGCCGCAGGTGGTGGCGAGCGGACTGCGGTGCGCTTTGGCCATCCGTCGGGCACTTTGCGTGTGGGTGCGGAAGCAGTACAGGAGCATGGTGAATGGCAGGTGAAAAAAGCCATCATGAGTCGCAGTGCGCGGGTGCTGATGGAAGGCTGGGTGCGGGTGCCGGCTACGGTATGATCAAGGCCGGGCAGAGATAGACCGCGTGCCAATGAGCAGCGGCACAGGCTCGTGCGGGAGGAGACAATATGCAAAACGCGTTCTACCAACAGTCAATTGATCATCCTGATGCGTTTTGGTCCGAGCAGGCCAAAAGTATTCACTGGCATAAGCCGTTTGATCAGGTGTGTGACTACGCTCGGCCACCGTTTGCCAAATGGTTTGTCGGTGGCGAAACTAATCTCTGCTACAACGCGGTGGATCGTTGGGTAGCGACCCAGCCGGACCAAGCCGCGCTGATCGCGATCAGTACTGAAACTGCGGACGGTAGCCCGGTAGAAAAAGTCTGGACCTATCAGCAGCTGCAGCGTGAAGTAGAGCGTACCGCCGCGATCATGCAGTCGCTGGGTGTGAGTAAAGGCGATCGCGTATTGATTTATATGCCGATGATTGCCGAGGCCACCTTTGCGATGCTGGCATGTGCGCGTATTGGTGCTATTCATTCAGTGGTATTCGGTGGCTTTGCATCCAATAGCTTGGCAACGCGTATCGATGATGCGCAGCCGAAATTAATCGTGTCAGCGGATGCGGGTTCGCGCGGTGGTAAGGCGATTCCCTACAAGCCATTGCTTGATGAAGCGATTCATCTTGCGACTCACAAACCCGATCATGTGCTACTGGTGAACCGTCATCTGGCTGAGATGAACATGGTTGTCGGCCGTGACGTGGATTACGCAGCGCTACGCGAGCAGCATATCGATGCGCAGGTGGCGATCACTTGGCTGAAGTCGGATGATATTTCCTACATCTTATACACCTCGGGTACCACCGGTAAGCCGAAAGGTGTGCAGCGCGACGTCGGTGGCTACGCGGTGGTGTTGGCGATGTCGATGCAAACCATATTTTGCGGTAATCCCGGCGAGACGTATTTTTCTACGTCTGATATCGGTTGGGTAGTGGGGCACTCGTATATTGTGTACGGCCCACTGATCGCGGGCATGGCGACCATCATGTACGAAGGCACGCCGCTGCGACCCGATGCATCCATTTGGTGGCAGATCGTTGAAAAATACAAAGTCACGCGCATGTTCTCGGCACCGACGGCAGTGCGCGTGCTGAAGAAGCAGCCACCAGAGCTGATGAAGAAGCATGATCTTTCTTCGCTTAAAGCGCTGTATCTCGCGGGTGAGCCTTTAGATGAAAATACCTCAGCCTGGGTCGCAGACGCACTGGGCGTGCCGATTATTGATAACTACTGGCAGACAGAAACGGGCTGGCCGATTTTATCGGTAGCCAAAGGCGTTGAAGATCGACCCACCCGCCTCGGCAGCCCCGGTGTACCAATGGCTGGCTATCGCGTCAAGGTATTGAATGAAGCAACCGGCGCTGTTTGTGGTGCAAACGAAAAAGGTGTGGTGGTGATTGAAGGGCCGTTGCCGCCGGGTTGTTTGCAAACCGTGTGGCGAGATGATCAGCGTTATGTGAGTGCCTATTGGTCGAACTTCAGTACCGAGCAGGTGTACTCCACGTTTGATTGGGGTATCCGTGATGACGATGGCTATTACTTTATTCTTGGACGTACCGATGACGTGATTAATGTTGCCGGCCATCGCTTGGGTACGCGCGAGATCGAAGAGAGTATCTCGTCGCACGAGAACGTCTCGGAAGTCGCCGTGGTGGGCGTGGAAGACAAGGTCAAGGGTCAGGTTGCGGTTGCGTTCGTGATCCCTAAACATGCCGATAAAGTCGCGACGCCTGAAGCAAAAACACAATTCGAGAAAGAAGTATTCGGTATTGTCGATCGACAGCTTGGCGCAGTGGCGCGCCCGGCGCATGTGTTTTGTGTGAATTTGCTACCTAAGACACGCTCCGGCAAGTTGTTACGTCGATCGATACAGGCGATTTGCGAGGGGCGTGATCCGGGTGATCTGACGACGATTGAAGACCCGTCGTCGCTGACGCAAATTCGAGAGGCGCTGGCTACTAAGGCGTGAGCGTCGCAATCACCGGGGTGTGATCGGACGGCTGCTCCCACTTGCGGGGTGCTTTGTCTATTTCGCACGCGGTGCAGCGTTCCGCCAGTGGGGCCGACAGCAGGATATGGTCGATGCGTAAGCCTCGGTTGCGTCGGAATGCCATTTGCCGATAATCCCACCAGCTATAGAGCTTCTCGGCTTGCGGGAACATTCTGAACGCATCTTGCAAACCGAGCGCAATCAAACGCTCGAATGCAGCACGCTCGGCATCGGAGCACAGCACCTGGCCCGCCCATTCTGCCGGGTCGTACACATCAGCGTCTGCAGGGGCAATGTTGTAATCGCCGAGTAGTGCCAGTGCCGGGTGCGCCTTGATTTCATCACTCAACCAGCGCGTGAGTGCATCCAGCCATCGTAGTTTGTACTGATATTTATCCGAGTCGACCGCCTGCCCATTGGGGATGTAGGCACACACCACGCGCAACCCTTCGATGGTGGCGCTAATAATGCGCTGCTGCTCGTCCTCAAACAGCGGATTATTCTTCACCACATCCTGCATCGGGAAACGCGACAGAATGGCCACACCGTTATAGGTTTTTTGGCCGGTGAACGCGACCTGATACCCGGCTGCTTCTATCTCGGCAACCGGAAACTTGTCATCAGTCAGCTTGGTTTCCTGCAGGCAGAGCACATCCACCGGTGAGGTCGACAGCCACTCGAGTACCTGTGGCAGTCGTACCTTCAGTGAATTGACATTCCAGGTAGCGAGCTTCATGCGCAGGTCCTGCGCATTTACTTCGCACGTTCAATCAAAAACGTCGTGAGCAGCGGCACCGGTCGACCTGTGGCGCCTTTTGCAGCACCACTCTTCCAAGCAGTACCGGCAATATCCAAATGCGCCCAGGTATATTTACGCGTGAAACGCTCGAGGAAACATGCTGCCGTAATCGAGCCGCCGGGCGGGCCGCCAATGTTCGCGATATCGGCGAAGTTGGATTTCAATTGCTCTTGATACGCGTCTTCAATCGGCATGCGCCATGCAGTGTCGTTCGAGGCTTTACCTGCAGTTATTAACTCATTAGCCAGCGCATCATGCGCCTGATCATGACGCGTGAACAAACCGGTATTGTGATGACCAAGCGCAGTGACGCAAGCGCCGGTCAGCGTAGCAATATCGACCACCGCCGCCGGCTTGAAGCGCTCAACATAAGTGAGTGCATCGCACAGAATCAGTCGGCCTTCGGCATCGGTGTTCAGAATTTCAATCGTCTGCCCCGACATCGAGGTGACGATATCGCCCGGACGAGTAGCGCGGCCGGAAGGCATATTCTCGCAAGTAGGTATTACGCCAATCACATTTAGCTTGAGCTGCATTTCGGCGATAGCGCGGAAGGTACCCAGCACCGAGCCGGCGCCACACATGTCGTACTTCATCTCATCCATGCCCGAGCCGGGCTTTAATGAGATACCGCCGGTATCAAAGGTGATGCCTTTACCCACCAATACCACCGGCGCATCTTTGGCTTTGCCGCCCATGTGCTTCAGCACGATGAACTTAGGCGGCTGCTCGCTGCCCTGAGTTACCGATAAAAAGCTACCCATTTTCAGGGCTTCGAGCTGTTTGCGGTCGAGTACCTCCACATTTAGCTTGTACTCTTTTGCCAGCTGCTTCGCGGTATTCGCCAGATAAGTAGGCGTGCAGATATTCGGTGGCAGGTTGCCGAGCGTTTTGGACAGATCGAGGCCATTGGCCATCGCGACACTTTGCAACAAGGTCGTACGCGCTTGGCTCTGCAAGCTACCGTCGACACCGATAACAACCCGTTTGACGCCATTGGTGGCATCGTCCTTTTTACTCTTCAGACCATCCGAGCGATAAACACTCTCGCGCAGTGCCAGCACCAGCGAGCGAATACCCCACTGTGCATCGCGCCCCTGGATCAGATCGATCGGCAGCGCTACCAGCGCATCCGCCGCACCCAATGAGGACAATACGCGCGCGACGGCCTGCGCAACACTGATGAAATTGCGGTCGCTCATACCCGCTTCCGGGCCCAGCCCCACCAGAAGCACGCGTTTGGCCTGACCCGCCGCCGCATGCAGCAGCAAGGTGCTGCCCGGCTTACCGGTGATATCGCCTGTTTTTAACGCGGTGCTGACAACGCCTTTGCTATCGAGCAGTTTGGCTTGCGCGCTGAGCTTGCTGTTTTCGTACACCCCAACCACAACACAGCCGGTTTTATGCTCGGCGATTGCGTTTTTTGTATTGAAAGCTTTTATGCTAAAGTCCATGACCACTCCTCGACATAACCTCCGAATTATAGTCCTGAATGATTTTTCAGCGCGCCATACGCCGCGAGTTGCTGAATACGGTCGGCGCGGTTTTCACGATCCTGTTCACTATCGTGATGACAGTTATCTTGATTCGGATTTTAGGTGACGCCGCCGCCGGCAAGATAGCACCGACGGATGTAGCAGCAATGCTTGGCTTTGCGTCGCTGGGTTATCTTCCCGTCATTATTTCGCTGACTGCTTTTATCGCTGTTTTGATGGTGGTGTCGCGCAGCTACCAAGATTCCGAGATGGTGGTCTGGTTAGCATCCGGATTATCGCTAAGACAATGGGTTGGTCCGGTGCTCGGGGTCGGTATGCCGATGGTGGTGATCACCGCGGTGCTATCAATCTGGCTGACGCCTTGGGCTAACCGCAGCTCTGCTGAGTACAAAGAGCGCTTCCAGAAGCGTGAAGATGTAGCGCGCGTCTCGCCCGGCAAGTTTCAGGAATCTGCGAGTGGCGACAAAATGTTCTTTGTCGAAGGCGTCGCCAATGACCTCAGCAAAGTCAGAAATATTTTTGTGCGTGAAGCAGGGCAGCGCGACTCAGTAGTATCTGCCGAAGAAGGCGCGATCGGGTTCAGTGATCGTGGCGAAAAAACCCTGCAGTTGTTTCAGGGGCGTCGCTACGAGGGCGCGCCGGGTACCCAGGAAATACGCGTTGTTGAATTCGAGCGCTACTCGTTGCTGTTATCGCAAAATGAGCGAGACTTTGGTAACACTACGACAGCACGCGCGCTCAGCACAGTGCAGCTGATCGAGCAACCGACACCACCCAACTTGTCGGAGCTGATGTGGCGAATCTCCATACCTGTAATGTGCTTACTGCAGATTTTTCTTGCGATTCCTCTCGGGTTTGTGAATCCACGCCGAGGCCGTGCATTGAATCTCTCGATTGCCTTGCTACTTGCAATCACCTACAGCAATATGGTGGGTGTACTGCAAGGTAGTATTGCCACCGGCCGAATGTCACTCGCTACCGCATACGGCGCGCTGCACTTGTCGGTATTTCTGCTCAGCCTGTTACTTTTGTATTGGCGCGATAACACCAACAGCCGCTGGCATCCGGCCCGGCTGCTGGGTTCGATCCGGCATCTGATTGCCAGCTCCGGGGGTGCTTCCGCTTGAAGGTTCTGGCGCGTTATTTTTCAGCTCAGATTTATCGTGCCATCTCGTTTTCGATGTTGGCATTCTTGGCGCTGTTCGCTTTTTTTGATTTGATGAGCGAGCTCGGCTCGGTGGGCCGCGGGCCTTATCAGCTTGAGCATGCGCTGCTGTATGTCAGCCTGGGCCTGCCGGCCTATGCCTACGAGTTAATGCCTATTGTGACCCTGATCGGAACGATTTTCATCATGGCGCAGCTGGCGGCACGATCTGAATTTACCGTGATGCGCGCCTCATCGCTATCAATGGCCGGCGCGCTCGGCTTGTTACTGCGTATCGCGTTGCTGCTGGCGGTGGTGACTTTCTTGCTGGGCGAGTTTATCAGTCCGCGTTGTAATGAGTTTCGAGAGCACTTCAAACGCAGGATTCAAGGTTCGGTGTTTTCTGCAGAATTCAGTTCAGGGCTGTGGGCCAAGGATTTGATCCGGGATCCTGTATCGGGGCAGGTGACGGGCTCGCGCTTTCTGAATGCAAAAAAAATCGATACCGACGGCACTATTCGGGATGTGCATGTGTTCGAATTTGACCGCAAGATGCATCTGGTTTCCCGGCTGTTTGCCAAGCGCGGCGAGTTTCAGGGCGATGAGCAATGGCGATTACTTGAGGTTGAAGAGCAGCGTTTTTCAGATAATCCCACTGGCGCTGATCGCCAACAAGCTGACCTGATCACTCAGCGCAAGCTCGACATGCTGCAAATACGATCAGAAATTACGCCAGATATATTATCGGTCATGCTGGCTGACCCCAAGTTAATGT
>VERA01000095.1 GCA_018882935.1 Burkholderiaceae bacterium
CCGGGGCGGAATTCGGGAGATCGAGTTTCTGGCACAAGTATTTCAGCTGATCCGCGGCGGTCGCGACCCTGCGCTACGCGACCGATCGACACGCATCACCCTGAACACCATCGCTGAAAAAAAATTAATGGCGCCCGACATTGTGGCGCGCTTACTCGATAGCTATACCTTTTTGCGGAACTTGGAACACCGTATTCAATATCTTGATGATGCACAAAGTCATGTGCTACCGGCGAATGAAGACGATAGGCTGCGCATCGCGCAGATGATGGGTTACGCCAATGTTGATGCACTGCTCGACGCCTTTGAGCAATGTACGCAATGGGTAGCCGCGCAGTTCGATGCCATGTTCGAAGATAAAGGCAGTCAATCTGGTGCAGGCGACAATGGTGGCACATCTGTCGCGCTTGATCAGTTAGAGCAAGATGCTATGGCTGCGTATCTGACATCGCTGTCATTTGATGAGCCTGAGCTTGCGGCACAGCGTCTGCGCTCTTCTCTGTGCGGTAATCGTATGCAGTCGCTGCCGGAGCAACGAAAAATTCAGTTGCACACACTGATTCGAAGCGCACTACCAATGGTGGTCGAGCAAGCAGGTAGTACATCCATTACCTTGAATCGGCTGCTTGATCTGTTTGAGGCAATCGCGCGCCGCTCGGCTTATCTGGAGCTGCTCACCGAGTTTCCACAAGCATTAGCGCGCGTGGTGCGGATGATCGCTGCCAGCGGCTGGGCGGCGCAGTACCTGAACCAGCACCCGGTTTTGATGGATGAACTGCTTGATGCTGCGGCGCTCGAAACCGAGCCGGATTGGATCAGTTTCGCTACAGAGTGCCGTCAACGGCTACTGGCATTTGCCGGCGACACAGAGCGGCAAATGGATCTGCTGCGAGAGCTGCATCACGCCCAGCAATTTCGTTTATTGGCGCAAGACATCGGTGGCTTGTTAACCGTTGAACGCCTGGCGGACCACTTATCAGCATTAGCAGATGTACTGGTCGCAGTCACCATAGAAGCCGTCTGGCAAACACTGCCTACTCGGCATCGCGAGTGGCCGTCATTTGCCGTCATTGCCTACGGAAAGCTCGGCGGCAAGGAGTTGGGCTATGCGTCTGATCTGGACCTGATTTTTTTATACGATGACGACGATCAAGACGCACCGCCGCTGTACGCCAAATTAGCCCAGCGTTTTATCACCTGGATGACTAGTCATACTGCGGCTGGGGTGCTGTTTGATATTGATGTAGCACTCAGGCCCGATGGCGCAAGCGGGCTGTTGGTATCTTCGTTCAGCGCATTTGAAAAATACCAGCGCCAATCTGCGTGGGTTTGGGAGCATCAGGCGCTGACTCGCGCACGGTACTGTGCAGGTGATAGCAGGATTGGTGAGCGCTTCGAGACTTTACGGGTTGAACTGCTTCGGCAATCACGCGATGCGGCAGCGCTGCGTAAGGAAGTACTGGCGATGCGTCAGCGTATGCATGACGCTCATCCGAACCGGTCTACCGATTTCGATCTCAAGCATGATGCAGGAGGCATGATTGACATTGAGTTCATCGTTCAGTATCTGGTGCTGTTACACGCACATGCGCATACCGAATTGACCGCTGACATCGGCAACATCGCGTTACTCAAACTCGCTGGACAAATTGGACTGATCGACCAGCCGCTTGGAGAGCAAGTCGCCAATGCTTACCGTGAATTTCGGCGACTGCAGCACAAAATCCGATTGCGCGGCGAAGACAGGGCGCGGGTGGCGCCCGAGGGTGTGGCAAGCCTGCAGGACGCAGTGATTGCGCTCTGGGAAAAAATCTTTTCCGCCTAGGCTCGCATACCGACCAAGAAGCACTATCCGTTGTGGGCTTGCCACATCAAGATTGCAACATAGGCAATCTTTCCACACAATTCCATGGTCTTTTCGATAACTTTTCGGCCTTGCTGATGAAACAGCACTGGGCCGGATTTTTCTTATACGGCCATGAGAATTCCATTCACCACGCTCACTGTTTGTCTCAGCCTGCTCACCGCCTGCGCGAGCCAGCCCACCACCCAAACCACTGAAAAAAACAACCTCACCGCAGGACAAGTCAGCTTAACGCTCAAGAAAAATAGCACCACACAGCAGCAAGTGATTGAAGCCTTCGGCTCACCCAATCTGGTGACGCAAAGCGCAGATGGCGAAGAAGTCTGGACGTATCAAAAACATGCAACGGTTGCCAACTCAAGTTCGAGCAGCTTCAGCGCCACCATCATCCTGCTCGGTGGCGGCAGCAGCAGTTCAGGGTTCGAGCAATCTAGCCGCACCATCACGCTGATTATCAAGTTTAAGGAAATCAACGGCGTAAAAACCGTGGTGGATTTCTCTTCTCGCTCATCATCATTCTAAGGAGATCTGAATATGAGAATTAGGCAGGCTTTGCTATTGGCGCTACCGCTGTTCCTAACTGCTTGCGCCACTGATGGCGGTGCACCGCAAAAAACATCACTGGAGATACAAGCCTTTCAGTCCAAGCAATTCGAGGCTGATAAAAAAACAGCATTTAATTCCACCATGTCAGTGTTTCAGGATCTTGGCTATGTGGTTAATTCTGCCAGCCTTGAAACCGGATTCATCTCAGCAGAATCACCTATCAAAGGCGCTGATGGCATGAAAGCCTTCCTTGAAAACATCAGCAATATGCGCTCAGAAGGCAAAACTGCCGTGACCGCATTTGTGGAAGAGATAGGCGGAAAAACTACGCGGGTGCGTTTGAATTTTGTTCAGCGCGACAAGATGCTGCGAGAGTATGGGCAGCAAGCGAATCGAGAAAAACCGATTCTTGATCCAAAGGTGTATGAGTCGGCTTTCAACAAGATCGGGGACGCGATCTTCATCAGGACTTCGCAGAAGTAGGTTTAAGGGAAAAGAAAAAAGGATCGCAAATGCGATCCTTTTTTTGTCACAACGAGTGGGGCAGCAGCCCCTTTTACTTCGCAGTCATCAATGCGACTGTCGTGTCCAGCATGCGATTACTGAAGCCATAAATTCATTGTGGCTTCGGCCGGCCCTTAGGGCCTTAACTTAGCTTCGCTAAGTTAGCCTACGCCGCAACGAGTGGGGCAGCAGCCCCTTTTACTTCGCAGTCATCAATGCGACTGTCGTGTCCAGCATGCGATTACTGAAGCCCCACTCGTTGTCATACCACGAAGAGACTTTGACGAGTCGTCCCGAGACTTTGGTCAGGGTGGCATCAAAATTAGACGATGCAGGATTGTGGTTGTAATCGATCGATACCAGCTGCTCGGTGTTGTACGTCAATACACCATGCAATGAGCCGTCAGCAGCTTCTTTCATGATGGCATTCACTTCGTCGACCGTGGTATCACGCGCCGCAATAAAAGACAGATCAACGACTGAGACATTGATAGTCGGAACACGAATCGCATAGCCATCAAGCTTGCCATCCAACTCGGGCAACACCAGCCCAACCGCAACCGCAGCACCGGTTTTGGTAGGGATCATCGACATGGTGGCTGATCGAGCGCGGCGCAAGTCTTCGTGCATGACATCGGTCAGCACTTGGTCATTAGTGTAAGCATGCACCGTCGTCATTAAACCGTTCAGCAAACCGATTTTGTCATTCAACGGCTTGACCAATGGTGCCAGGCAGTTGGTGGTGCAAGAGGCGTTCGAGATCACTGTGTGTGATGACTTCAGTACGGACTGATTAACACCGTAGACCACGGTCGCATCCACATCCTTGCCACCGGGCGCCGAAATAATCACTTTCTTGGCGCCACCTTTCAGGTGCGCGGAGGCTTTCTCTTTGGAAGTGAAGTAACCCGTGCACTCCAGCACCACATCAACACCTAGCTCACCCCAGGGGATTTGCGCGGGATCGCGTTGAGCAAACACACGGATCTTGTCACCATTGACGATCATGTAATCGCCTTCAACCGTCACCGTGCCGGGAAACTTGCCGTGCGCGGTGTCATAGCGCGTCAGGTGTGCGTTAGATTCTGGCTTGCCCAGATCATTGATCGCAACGATCTGTATGTCGTTCTGCTTACCACCTTCATAGTGAGCACGTAATATATTGCGGCCGATGCGGCCGTAACCATTAATCGCAACCTTGATGGTCATGAAGTTCTCCTGAGTACGATAGTTGTTAACCGTATCTGGTCAGATCAGTGTAGTACCGATCTCACCGCGGCCACCACGCGATCGGTGGTGAAGCCAAAATGTTTAAATAGTGCGCCCGCAGGCGCTGACTCACCGAAGGTATCGATACCAATCACCTTGCCTTCGAGGCCGACATACTTGAACCAGAAGTCTGTGACCCCGGCCTCGACCGCCACGCGCGGCATGCCTTTGGGCAGCACACTGGCCTGGTAAGCGGCGTCCTGACGCGCGAATACATCGGCACAGGGCATGGACACGACGCGCACTGCAACGCCATCAGCAGCTAGTTGTTCGGCTGCCTTCAGTGCAAGCTCGATCTCCGAACCCGTGGCGATAATCAAGGCCTTGGCATTTGGCGCATCACGCAGCACATAGGCACCGCGCGAAATTGCGGCAACCTGCGCCGCATCACGCTCAACAAACGGCAAATTCTGGCGCGAGAAAATCAAGGTACTCGGCCCATCATGCCGCTTGATAGCCTCAGACCACGCTACTGCTGATTCGACCGTATCGCAGGGCCGCCAATTATCCAGTTGCGGAATCAAACGCAAGCTGGAGACGTGCTCCACCGATTGATGGGTTGGACCATCTTCGCCGAGACCGATCGAATCATGCGTAAACACGAACAAGCTACGCTGCTTCATCAACGCCGCCATGCGTAAGGCATTGCGGCTGTAATCAGAAAAGGTGAGGAAGGTGGCACCAAACGGAATGAAGCCACCGTGCAGTGCAACGCCATTCATGATGGCGCTCATGCCGAACTCACGGACACCGTAATTGATATGGTTGCCGGGTTGCCCGGCGCGTACTGCGACGCACTCTTTCCAATTGGTCAGGTTCGAGCCCGTGAGGTCAGCTGAACCACCCAAAAATTCCGGCAGCGCCGCGGACAAAGCCTGAATTGCATTCTGGCTTGCCTTTCGCGTTGCGATGGTTTCTTTCTTTTCAACGCAGGCAGCAATCATGCTTGCTACCGCTTGATCGAACGTAGCGGGCAATTCGCCTTTCATGCGACGCTCGAACTCTGCCGCATCGGCCGGGAACTGCGCGCGGTAGGCAGAGAATGTGGTGCTCCATGCTGACTGCAGCTCATTACCCTTGGTTTTGGCATCCCATGCAGCGTACACATCCGCCGGGATCTCAAATGGCGGAGAGGTCCATCCGATGGCCGCACGCGTGGCTGCAATCTCGGCATCGCCGAGCGCCGCGCCGTGCACCTTGTCGGACCCCTGCATGTTGGGCGCGCCTTTACCGATCACAGTCTTGCAGCAGATCAGTGTGGGCTTGTTCGACCCCTTGGCTTTGGTAATCGCCGCGTCAATTGCAGCCACATCATGCCCATCGACGCTCGGTATCACGTGCCAGCCATAGGCTTCAAAGCGCTTTGGCGTGTCGTCCTTGAACCAGCCCTCGACCTCGCCATCGATTGAGATGCCGTTATCGTCATACAGCACGATCAGTTTCGAGAGACCCAAGGTACCCGCCAGCGAGCAGACTTCATGACTGATGCCCTCCATCAGGCAACCGTCGCCGAGGAACACGTAGGTGTAGTGGTCAACGATGTCAAAGCCGGGCTTGTTGAAACGTGCGCCCAGCAACCACTCGGCTAGCGCCATACCAACTGCGTTCGCGATACCTTGCCCCAGTGGTCCGGTCGTAGTCTCGATACCGGCCGTAATACCAACTTCGGGGTGTCCCGGCGTCTTCGAGTGTAGCTGGCGGAAGTTTTTTATTTCTTCCATTGGCAGGTCGTAACCGCTCAGATGCAGCAGGGCGTAATGCAGCATCGAGCCGTGGCCATTCGAGACCACAAAGCGATCACGATTTGCCCAGGTCGGGTCGGCGGGGTTGTGGCGCAGGTGGTTCGACCACAGTGCCACCGCAATCTCGGCCATGCCCATCGGCATGCCGGGGTGGCCTGAGTTGGCCTTTTGTACTGCGTCCATTGCCAACGCGCGAATCGCGTTCGCCATATTGCGGGTATCTTTGGAGGTAGTCATGTTGGCAAGCCGGGCTGGATTAGACGGCCGCCGGCGGCGAGAGCGCGGACCGGTGGAAAAGCGCGCGATTTTACCAGACCACCCCCTCCCACTTACAATCAGCCAGCGCCATACTTCACCCGTCTGAGGGCTTTATTTCTCATGCCACGCTTTTACCTCGATCATGCTCTGGAGATTGGCACTCATTGCGAGCTACCAGAAGATCTGAGCCACCACATCAGCGTGTTACGGCTCAAGGTGGGGGATACGATTACGCTGTTTAACGGTCGCGGTGGCGAATTCAATGCGACGCTGAGCCTCATCGAGAAGCGTCGCGTCACAGCAGATGTAAAGACCTTCGACGCCCGCGAGGCCGAACCAGGACACGCACTGACGCTAGCGCAAGCGCTGCCCGAGGGAAGCAAAATGGATTGGGTGATCGAAAAGGCGGTAGAGCTGGGCGTCACTGCAATACAGCCGCTGATCGCAGCGCGCTCGGTGGTACGACTGAACGACGAGCGTGCCAACAAAAAACTGATGCACTGGCGCTCGATCGTCGCATCGGCCGCCGCGCAGTGCGGCCGTAATCGACTGCCCTCGGTGGCGATGCCGCAGGCGTTTTCCAGCTGGATTGATCAGCACGATCTGCACCCACGCATTGTGCTTTCGCCACGCGGCCAGCAATCGCTCACCCACTGGGCGAAGCATCGGCCGCCGCAGGCCATCACCCTCATCATTGGCCCCGAGGGTGGCCTGAGCGAGACGGAAGAACAAGCCGCGGTGGCGCGTGGCGCACTTTGTCTTTCCATGGGCAGCCGAGTACTCAGAACAGAAACAGCAGGTATTGCAGCAATGGCAGCACTACACGCGCTGTGGGGAGAGTTCTAGGACTACGCAACCCCAACGACTCCGGGGCTAAAAGGATGCGGCAACACGCCTGATTTACATGCGATTGAGCCGCAAACACCCGCAAGAAACCTTCGTGAAAGCCTCTATAATCGAGGGTTTTCACTATGGCGGCGCTGAATAGCCATGTCATGAGAGTTTTTCGCGGACTCCCCAACGCTGAATCGCGTCGCCCTTGCGCGCTCACTATCGGTAACTTCGATGGGGTACATCGCGGCCATCGCGCGCTGCTTGAGCAACTCTCGGCGGCTGCCACACGATTACAAGTCGATACCGCCGTCATGACCTTCGAGCCGCATCCGCGCGAATACTTTGCGCAGCTGTCAGGCGATGAGACGCGCGCACCACGACGCATTGCAAACTTACGTGACAAGCTTCAGGCACTGGCAGACTGTGGTGTTGATCGGGTGATTGTCGAGCACTTCAACGGCACCTTCGCTGCGCAGCCTGCAGAGCGCTTCATCAAGGACATCCTGGTTGATGGGCTTCATGTGAAATGGTTGATCGTGGGTGATGATTTCCGTTTCGGCGCCAAGCGTACCGGCGATCTTGCCATGCTGCAGGCGGCTGGCAAGGAATTTGGCTTCGAGGTGGTTGCCCTGCCGACTGTAACGCATGATTCGACGCGAATTTCATCGTCCGCGGTTCGGGCTGCCTTATCAGACGGTGACTTTGACAAAACGCGAGAGTTATTAGGCCACCCCTACGTGATTTCGGGTCATGTGCAACATGGCCGGAAGCTGGGCCGCACCATCGGCTTTCCAACCCTGAACCTGAAAATCGCCCACCGCCGCCCGGCCTTGTCCGGCATCTTTGTCGTGCAAGTGCATGGGCTCACCGAGCACCCTTTGCCTGCGGTAGCGAGCCTGGGTGTTCGGCCCACGGTGGAAGATAACGGTCGCGTGCTACTCGAGGCTCACCTGTTTGATTATTCAGCGGACTGCTACGGTAAATTGATTCGCGTCGAGTTTTTGAAAAAATTACGCGACGAAGAAAAATATGATGACCTGCAAAGCTTGACGCGTGCTATCGATAATGACGCGAAGAATGCAAGAGCATTTTTTGCTGACCACATAACTGCTTGAGCAAGGCTCAATACCCACCTAACCCAATCCTTCCATGTCCGATAACAGCAAGAAGCCAGAGAGCAAGTACCCGGTCAATATGACCGAGACTGCGTTTCCAATGCGTGGTGATCTCGCCAAGCGCGAGCCGCAGTGGGTCGCTGCATGGCAAAAGAAGGGCTTGTACCAGCGCATTCGTCATGCCTCCGCTGGGCGCCCGAAATTCATTTTGCATGATGGGCCGCCGTATGCGAATGGCGACATTCATATCGGCCATGCTGTTAATAAAATATTGAAAGACATGATCGTCAAGACGCGTCAACTCGACGGTTTTGATGCGCAGTATGTGCCCGGCTGGGATTGTCATGGCATGCCGATCGAGATTCAAATTGAAAAGCAACACGGTAAGCATTTACCTACTGCGGAAGTACTCGCTAAATCACGCGCGTACGCTGCAGAGCAAATTGAACGTCAGAAGAAAGATTTCATCCGCTTGGGCGTCTTGGGTGATTGGGATAAACCCTACACGACGATGAACCCGCGTAACGAGGCAGATGAAATTCGTGCGCTCGGCAAGATTCTCGACAAAGGCTATGTGTATCG
>VERA01000096.1 GCA_018882935.1 Burkholderiaceae bacterium
ACCTGGGGGGTGAACAATAATCGCATGACAACAGCCACTGCCTTCCGGATACAGCGGTCGTTGTACGAGAAGCGGCCCGTGATGCTGACGGCGCATCAGTCGCGTGCTACCGGCTTGGTGATTGAATTGCAGCGCCAGACTGCCGATCAGACGATGTTGCTCAACGTTGATGCTCGGCTCGCTGCGTTTTTGTATGAGGCTCATGTGGCTAAATGTACGGGCAATAGACGAAATTAGACAAATTCAAACTCCAAGGTAATTGAATCAAGTGCCCATAGTCATTGCGTTTTGATAACTTCGATGATCTATCCAAAATAGTGCGCGCTGCAACAATTCGAGTCATATATCGTCTTCGATGCAAGGCTAATGCGCTGTTGCGATGCAGCGATCAGTCCGATTAAGATTTGCTGAAGTTATTTTAAGAATATCTTTTCTGTGCTAACCAATAATTTCAGTCGAATGTATTGACAAAATATTTTTCAACAGCGTACTCTTTGCCCATCCTGCATCAATGCAGGATCACAATACGCGACTCGCCAGCCAAAACTGCCTGTAGAGTCAAACGGCAAAAACGCCCCGATCGAGCAATTGCTCGCTTGGGGTTTTTTTTGCCTGCGGTCGTGCAACCCGTGGTGGTGAGCGCCGGTGTGTTTGTGATGGCTGTACAAGTACCGTGGTTCTTAATTCAAATTCGAAAGGACACAGGCATGAGTAAATTTAATCGTCGGGATTTTTTGCAGGCTGGTGGTTCGCTGGTCGCAGCAAGCGCCATCCCTGGCATGATTCCCTCCGCATTTGCAGCCGAACCCGTGAAGCTTGGCCTGCTGCATTCCTTGACCGGCACCATTGCGCTGGCTGAAGCCTCACTTGTTGATGCCGAGAAGATGGCAATCGACGAGATCAATGCGGCCGGCGGTGTGATGGGTCGCAAGATTGAGCCTGTCATTGAAGATGGCGCATCAGATTGGCCGACCTTCGCTGAAAAAGCGAAGAAGCTACTTGATCGCGATAAGGTCGCTGCCATCATCGGGTGCTATACATCGGCGTCACGTAAGGCAGTGTTACCCGTTCTAAACCAGAGCAAGGGCCTTCTGTATTACCCGACCTATTACGAAGGTCAAGAAGAAGACAAATACTGCATGTACCCATCGCAGGAAGCGACCCAATCGGTTATCGCTGCGATCGAATGGATGGCGAAGCAGCAGGGTAAGACTTTCTTCTTGGTTGGATCGGACTATATCTACCCACGCCTGTGCAACAAAATTGCAAAGCCGACCATCGCCAAGACGGGCGGAAAAACACTAGGTGAGGAGTACGTGCCGCTGGGTCATACCGAATTTTCATCCATCATCAACAAGATCAAGGCTGCGAAGCCCGATTGGATTTATTCCACCGTGGTCGGCGGCTCGAACGTCGCGTTTTACAAGCAGTTGAAGGCGGCAGGCCTTGGTGGCGACAAGCAAAAGCTGTTGTCAACCGTAGTCTCCGAAAACGAAATCGATGGAATCGGCAAGGACAATGCCGTCGGTTACTACGCTTGCATGGGTTACTTCCAGAGTATCAAGAGTGAGCGCAACGACAAGTTTGTCAAAGCGATCAAGGCCAAGTACGGCCAGGACCGTGTCGTCGGTGACCCGATGCAGGTGGCGTACAACTGTGTCTACCTGTGGAAGATGGCAGTCGAGAAAGCCAAGTCCTTCGACGTAGAGAAAGTGATCGCTGCATCTTCAGGCCTTGAGCTTGATGCGCCGGAAGGCAAGATCAAGTTCCACGCGACCAACCATCACGTAGCCAAGAAAGTACGTGTTGGTCGCGCGCGCGCAGACGGGCAGTTTGACATCGTCTTTGAAAGCGGTGTAATCGAGCCGAACCCGTTCCCGAAGTTGTAACGCTTATTCCTCTAGGTGAGGCCGGCTGGGGGCATCGTTTAGATGCCTTTGGCCGGTTATGAGACTACTGCGGGAGCGTTTGATGTCGTTAGATATTTTAATCATGCAGCTCTTCAACGGGCTGTCTCTGTTTACCATCTTGTTGCTGATGTCACTTGGCCTAGCTATTGTATTCGGCCTTATGGGCGTCATTAATATGGCACACGGCGAGTTGATGACCCTAGGTGCTTATGCCACCTACATGACGGCGAAATTTTTTGCAGCCTATGTGCCGTCACTGATGGATTTTTATTTACTGCCAGCTATCGTCGTCGCGTTCGCAGTGACCTATATCGTGGGCTACTTGCTTGAGCGCGGCTTTGTACGGTTCTTTTACAAGCGTCCGCTGGATACGCTCCTTGCAACTTGGGGCTTGTCGCTCATACTGCAGCAGGGCTACCGGTCAATTTTTGGTGCGCAAGAGGTTTCCGTGCCATTGGCAACCTGGCTGAGCGGCGCGTGGGAACCCACTAAGGGAATTCAGATACCTCTGAATCGAATTTTTATTGTGGGCCTCACTATTCTGGTGGCTATCGGTGTCTATCTTCTTTTATACAAGACGCGCGCGGGCTTGCGAGCGCGCGCAGTAACGCAAAATCGCGCAATGAGCTCGGCCGTTGGCATTAATACTGACAAGGTTGATGCAACAACTTTTGCGCTGGGTGCAGGTCTTGCAGGTATTGCAGGTTCAGTATTTACCATGATCGGATCAACCAATCCTGGTACTGGTCAGGCTTACATTATCGACTCCTTCATCACCGTGGTATTTGGTGGTGTCGCCAGCTTGTTGGGCACTGTGGCCTCCGGTTTCATCATTGCTCAAACCCAGACTACGCTCGAATTCCTGATGAGTGGGTCAATGGCGAAAGTCTCGATTTTGCTATTCGTGATTGTCGTGCTTTATTTCCGTCCAAGTGGTTTGTTTTCTTCGAAAGTGCGGAGCTGACATGAGCGCATTCAAGTTGACACCCGAGCACGCGGCACATCTGGTCACAGCAATTTTGTTGTTCGTGGTATTCCCGGCAGTGCTAGACCCGTTCTGGATGGGTAATCTCGGAAAATATATCTCATTCGCTTTTGTTGCGATTGGATTGGTACTGGCGTGGGGTTATTGCGGAATTCTGTCACTCGGACAAGGGATATTTTTTGGTATTGGCGGCTACGCTATGGCAATGTTTCTTAAGCTGGAAGCATCTGCCCCAAATTTGCCTGACTTCATGGAATGGAGCAGCGTAGAGGTTTTGCCGGGTTGGTGGGAGCCTTCCAAACACTTCGGTTTTACGCTGCTAGAGATTTTTTTCTTGCCTATCCTGATCGCATTTCCATTCTCATATGCGATTTTTAAAAAGCGAGTGTCCGGTGTTTATTTTGCGATTGTCACAATCGCCCTGGCGATGACTCTAACCGTGCTAATCGTTGGTCAGCAAGGTGATACTGGTGGCGCGAACGGCATTACAGACTTCAAAACGTTGCTCGGCATGGACGTTATTTCACCGGAAGCACGGCGTCGAATTTACTATCTTGAGGTTGCCTTATTAATGCTGGTCGCCGTACTCGCTGCATTGTTATTACACACACGATTTGGCAAAATCCTGATTGCGATTCGTGATCGTGAGGACCGCGTTCGGTTTTCTGGTTATGACACCGCAATGGTGAAAGCTTTTGTTTTTACTGTCGCAGCCGTACTGTCATCCATCGGTGGCGCTCTGTACACGTTGCAGGTTGGCCTGACTAGCCCGACATTGATTGGTGCAGTCGCTTCGGTCGAGATGGTGATCTTCGCGGCGCTGGGTGGTCGCTTATCGGTAACGGGAGCAATTGTCGGCGCGTTACTTGTGGGTTTCACCAAGTCTTGGCTATCAGAGCAGTTTCCACAAACCTGGCTGTTCTTGCTTGGGTTGATGTTCATTGCCTCTGTTGGCCTATTGCCCAACGGCATAGCTGGAGGCATACAGCGACTATTCTCTTCCAAGGAGCGGGCATGAACGCGGTGCCTACCGATGTCCTGAAAAATATCAGTGCCGAGACTATCGGACAAAAACCTGTACTAACCGTCTCGAACCTCACGGTCTCATTTGATGGGTTCAAGGCAGTAGATGATTTATCGCTATCGATCAACGAGCGTGAGCTACGCGTCGTGATTGGCCCAAATGGTGCCGGTAAAACCACTTTGCTGGACATGATTTGTGGAAAGACTAAGCCAACATCGGGCAGCATTCGATTCCGCGAAATCGAGCTGGTACAAATGGAAGAGCATCAAATTGTTCGCGCCGGCGTTGGACGTAAATTTCAAAATCCCTCCATCTATGAAGATTTGACAGTGATGGAGAATTTGGAAATATCTATCCCTCAAGCGCATGGTGTTTGGGCGTCGATTCTGTTTCGCCGGACGCCGAAGGTGACAGAGCGTATTGACGAAGTCGCAAGCCAGGTAAATCTCAAAGATCAACTTCGGAAAAAGTCAGGCTTGCTGTCGCACGGCCAGAAGCAGTGGCTTGAGATTGGCATGCTACTGATGCAAGAGCCAGAACTCATGTTACTCGACGAGCCTGTAGCCGGTATGTCACCGCGTGAGCGCGAGCAAACAGCTGAATTACTACGCACGATCTCACTAGGAAAATCATTGGTCGTGATCGAGCACGACATGGACTTCGTGAAATCGATCGCCAGTAAGGTGACGGTGCTTCATCAGGGCCGCTTGCTCTCGGAGGGAACCATCGAGCAGGTACAAAGTGACCCGCGGGTGATAGACGTCTATCTCGGACATTGAGGTTGAAATGCTGAAAGTCACTAATCTCAACGTCAGCTACGGCGATAGCCGAGTGATTCATGATGTCTCGTTTTCTGTGGAAGACAATGCGGCCGTAGCGATTGTTGGACGCAACGGCATGGGGAAGAGTACGCTTCTGAAGTCGCTGATTGGCATGATCCCGGTAGCGTCTGGTTCTATTTCGCTCGATGGTCATGAAATCTCTACGCTCGCAAGTTTTCGGCGCGTGCAAGCGGGTATGGCTTATGTTCCGCAGGGGCGGATGATTTTTCCACTGTTGTCGGTCGAGGAGAATATTCTTTCGGGCCTCGAGACAGGGCGATATGAAGCTGTGCCGAACTTCATCTATGAATTTTTTCCGGTTCTCAAAGAGATGTCGGGCCGAAAAGCGGGAAATCTATCTGGTGGTCAACAGCAGCAATTAGCAATCGCACGTGCCTTGGTATCCAAGCCGAGTGTACTTGTGCTCGATGAGCCAACCGAGGGTATTCAGCCGTCGATTATTAAAGAAATTGCGCAATCTCTTAACCGATTGCGTAAAGAGCTCGGCATTGCAGTGCTGGTGTCCGAGCAAGTGCTGTCGTTCGCCCTTGAGGTGGCCGACGATATCCTGGTGCTCGACCTAGGGCGTATTGTCCGATCGGCGAGCAAGGGCGCGGTAGATATCGATGAGGTTCGTTCGTACCTGACTGTCTAGTCATGGGTTCTTTTTACTGGAGGAGAAAATGAGACACGGTGATATTGCGAGCAGCAAAGACTGCGTTGGGGTTGCAGTAGTCAACTACAAGATGCCCCGCCTTCACACCAAAGCCGAGGTGTTGGATAACGCACGCAAGATCGGCGAAATGCTGGTCGGTATGAAACAAGGTCTGCCGGGTATGGACCTGGTGATTTTTCCGGAGTATTCAACGCATGGCATCATGTACGACTCGAAAGAGATGTACGAGACAGCATCTGCAGTACCCGGCGAAGAGACCGAAATATTCGCAGCAGCATGCCGCAAGGCGAATGTTTGGGGCGTGTTCTCGCTGACAGGAGAGCGTCACGAGCAGCACCCGAACAAGGCGCCTTACAACACGCTGATCCTCATGAATAACAAGGGCGAGATCGTGCAGAAGTATCGCAAGATCATGCCTTGGGTGCCGATCGAAGGCTGGTACCCAGGCGATTGCACCTATGTCTCTGACGGCCCTAAGGGCATGAAAGTCAGTCTGATCATCTGCGATGACGGCAACTACCCGGAGATCTGGCGTGATTGCGCCATGAAAGGTGCTGAATTGATCGTGCGCTGCCAAGGCTATATGTACCCAGCCAAAGAGCAGCAGGTCATTATGGCCAAGGCGATGGCGTGGGCAAACAACAGCTACGTTGCTGTCGCTAACGCGGCTGGTTTTGACGGCGTGTACTCTTATTTCGGCCACTCTGCCATCATCGGCTTCGATGGTCGCACCCTGGGCGAGTGCGCTGAAGAAGAGATGGGCATTCAGTACGCTGAATTGTCTCTGTCGCTGATTCGTGATGCACGTAAGAACAACCAATCCAATAATCACTTGTACAAACTTCTGCACCGCGGCTACACCGGCAAGATCAATTCCGGTGAAGATGCCAACGGTGTCGCCAAGTGCCCGTATGAGTTTTATGGCAAGTGGATCAACGATCCTGAAGGTACACGCAAGATGGTCGAGGCTATCACGCGTGATACCCCGGGAACCGAGGATTCTCCGATCGAAGGAATCCCGAACAAGGCAACAGCCCACCGTTAAGCTTCGGTGTCTTCGTTTGCACGCCCCAACTTCCTCTTCTTGGGGCGTGCATTTTTGATTCCTTACGATGAACGAACTGATTCAGCCGTACTACATCGAATCCGAGCCTTACTACCTGAGCGCCGGTAATGAAGTAGCCTTGTTTGAGGCCGCCTATCAGATGCGGCTGCCCATGGTATTAAAGGGCCCCACGGGTTGTGGCAAGACCCGCTTCATGGAGCACATGGCTTGGCGCCTGAAGCGACCATTAATCACGGTCGCCTGCAACGAGGATATGACAGCGTCCGATCTGGTCGGGCGTTTTTTATTAGATGCCAACGGTACTGTGTGGCACGACGGCCCGCTCACCATTGCGGCGCGTTATGGTGCTATCTGTTATCTCGACGAGGTGGTAGAAGCGCGGCAAGACACGACGGTCATTATTCATCCGCTTACTGATAACCGCCGTACTTTGCCACTCGATAAGCGTGGCGAATTGATTCATGCGCACCCCGATTTTCAGCTGGTTGTTTCCTACAACCCTGGCTACCAAAGTCTCACCAAAGATCTTAAGCAATCGACCAAGCAGCGCTTCGGCGCGCTTGATTTCGACTACCCGCAAGAAGCAATAGAAACCGATATCGTGGCGCACGAGAGTGGCGTGCTTGCTGAGATTGCAAAAAAATTAGTCGGAATCGCTCACCGCTCGCGTGCGCTGCGCGGTCGCGGGCTGGAGGAGGGCATTTCAACGCGTATGCTGATCCACGCGGGAGGTTTGATTCACGCCGGAATAGGCGCGCGCGATGCTTGCCGGTTGGCGATGGCGCGGCCGATTACGGATGACCCCGATATGCTTTCAGCGCTCGACGGGTTCATCGATGCTTACTTCGGTATCTGAGCTGACTGCAGTAACTGAGCTGCATCCTGCATTTGCGGATGCCATTGCCGCACTTCCCGCGCACAAACGACATCCTGACACTGATGAAGAGCTGCGCTTCTTGTTACTCGATGCTGCGCAAGAGGCACCGGGGTTAGAAACAGCGCTAGCCTCTCATCTGGGATTTTTACTAAACTCCCTCGATGTAGGCGGGCTACGTCGCTGGATACTCACTGGCCTTCGCCTGTACCCGAACCATCCCGGACAGCTCGCTGCTTATTTTCGTTTGGAGGATGCCGCTGCAGCGCAGGCTATGGTGGCCGAGGCTAAGGGTACCTCGTTCGAGCGCGCGCGCCACGCCTTGCAATACTTCACGACCGGCTTTGGACAGCCGGAACTGTCGCTGGCAGCGCGCCGGCAGCGGCGCCTGAATGCGCTGCCGCTGCGGCCCGTAATCAGCGAGGGCACGCTACTACTTCCCGACCACTATCTCGCTTGGGACGGTGCCGCGCGCGGCAATATTTATCGCGCCGCTGTGGCGCATGCGCTTACACATCTGAATCACTCGCCCCGGCATCAGCCGGCAGGTAAGAAAAAACCTTTGCTAATTGCCGTGCTGTCGTTGATAGAAGACGCGCGCGTCGAGCGACTGGCTATCAAACAGTACCCTGGGCTTTGGTCTTTATGGGGGTGCTTTCACAGCGCGAATGGTGAAAACAACGATCTCACATTTGCCTCGCTCTCAGCAAGATTATCGCGTGCTCTGCATGATCCCAACTATGAAGACCCCAATCATTGGGTAAACAAAGGTCGTGATTTATTTGAAGCAGAGGCAGCCCTCGGTCTTGAAGACCCTGAGCGTTTTGCCGAGATCGGAAAAATACTCGGGAATGACCTCGGCCAGATGCGTGTGCGTTTTGTGCAAGAGTTATATGCCGTTCAGCCAGCCTACCGCGATGACAATAGTTTTTTGTGGGAGTTTGAGCACGAGGCGCCTGCGGATACGCCACCCGAAGAGAGTTTATCGCGAAGCTCGGTGCAAATTGAGGCAAGTGATCAAGAGGCTGATACGGCGATGCATGTATCGCCAATAGAGCAACCACCCGGGCAGCGATTTGTGTACCCGGAGTGGGATCAGCGAGAGAATTTGCTACGAGATGCCTGGACGACCGTGCATGACCGAGCAGCCCGCGACACCGAGGAGCGTAGCTTAAATAGCCGGCAGCGTAGCGCCGTACGTGGCGTATCACTCGACACGCGCGCGCGAACGCTTGATCGTGCGGTGCGATTACGCAGACAGCACGAGGGTGAGGCGCTTGATTTGAATGCAGCGATTGAAAGCCGTATCAGCTGGCG
>VERA01000097.1 GCA_018882935.1 Burkholderiaceae bacterium
GTATTGGTAGCCGGGTTACTTTGTGGGGCGATGGGCTCCCGATTGATGAAGTGGCCGAGGCTGCCGGCACCATTGGTTATGAGCTGATGTGCGCTGTGGCTCCGCGCGTACGACGTGAAACACGCGGGGCGTAAGCATTATGGCGAAATCAAAAACCAACTACACCTGTACCGAATGCGGTGGCGTCAGTAACAAGTGGGCGGGGCAATGCCCGGCGTGCGCGAAGTGGAACACGCTGGTAGAAACCGTTGTCGATGTGAGCGCGCACCGTTTTTCTTCACAGGCGCAGGGTTTGGTGCAGGGTGCGCCGGTACAAAAATTATCGGATATTGCCGCTACCGATGTGCCGCGCGTACCGACGGGTATCGAAGAATTCGATCGTGTGTTAGGTGGTGGTTTGGTCGCCGGTGGCGTAGTGTTGATTGGTGGCGACCCCGGCATTGGTAAATCGACGCTGCTGCTACAGGCGCTCGCAAATTTGTCCAAGACCAGCAAGGCCTTGTATGTGAGTGGCGAGGAATCTGGCGCACAAGTCGCTTTGCGTGCTCGGCGCCTGGTAATTGATGCCAATGACTTGCACTTGCAGGCCGAGATTCAGCTGGAAAAAATTCTGAATACCCTTGCAGACCAGCGCCCGCAAGTCGCGGTGATTGATTCAATACAAACACTGTACTCCGATGCGCTTACCTCGGCGCCGGGGTCAGTGGCGCAAGTACGTGAATGTGCAGCGCAGTTAACGCGCGTGGCAAAGCAGTCCGGTATCACCATTATTCTGGTGGGCCATGTCACCAAAGAAGGCGCGCTGGCCGGGCCGCGCGTGCTTGAGCACATTGTGGATACCGTGCTTTACTTCGAAGGCGATACCCATTCCAGTTTTAGATTGGTGCGTGCCTTCAAGAACCGATTTGGTGCGGTGAATGAGTTGGGTGTGTTTGCCATGACTGAAAAAGGCCTGAAGGGTGTTTCGAACCCTTCGGCTTTGTTTTTGTCGCAGCATGATGCGCAGGTGCCGGGGTCGTGTGTGATGGTGACGCAAGAGGGTACGCGGCCACTGCTGGTTGAGGTACAAGCCTTGGTGGATGCATCGCATGTGCCAAATGCACGGCGCTTGTCGGTGGGCTTGGAGCAGAACCGTTTAGCGATGCTGCTCGCGGTGTTACACCGTCACGCAGGTGTAGCGGCTTATGATCAAGATGTGTTTATCAATGCGGTGGGTGGCGTGAAAATTAGCGAACCCGCCGCCGACTTGGCGGTGTTGTTAGCGATACAGTCTTCAATGCGAAACAAGCCATTGCCGCGCGGCTTAGTCACGTTTGGTGAAGTGGGCCTGGCTGGCGAGATTCGACCCGCGCCACGGGGGCAAGAGCGTCTGCGGGAGGCCGCGAAACTGGGCTTCTCGATTGCGCTGGTGCCGAAGTCCAATCTGCCACGGCAGAAGATTGAAGGCTTGCAGGTGATTGGCGTTGAGCGGATCGATGAAGCGATGGCTAAAGTGCGTGAGCTAAGCTGACTTTCAGTACGAAGTCTTGCCTTGGTAATTTAAGTTAGGCTGAAACAGCGCTTCCGAGTATGTCGGCAGCCACCTTCACCCCACTGCGAACCGCGCCTTCAATCGTCGCCGGGTAGTCGCTCTCGGTGTAATCACCCGCCAGCCATAAACCCGGATGCGTTGTTGCAGTCGAGGGCCGCTGCATATCAGGCACACAGGCGAAGGTGGCGCGTTTTTCAGTGATCGCTTTGCTCCACACGGGGGTGGCGAGCTCTGGCAGCCGCAGGTCATGCGCTAGTTGTTGTGCGACAGCGGCCTCGAGTGACTGCACAGTTGTTTGTTGAGTTTGTTTTATCTTAGCGGATGCGAGTCCAACTAACTCCTGTGACAGCCCAGCTAACTCCGGTGACAGTCCAGCCACCTCCTTTGTTCTTTCAGCATTCCCCTTAGCCGTTCCCGACGCGCTGATCACCACAGCCAGCAAGCCGGCTTGTTTGTCGTCGAGTTGGCCGCGATCGAAAACAAATTGTCCCCAACGTTGGCTTTCGGGGTCATCGATTAATGCCAGCATAGGCGCTGGCAAGCGTACGGTAGGCGCGTATTGCAGGTAGCACGTGGTAATGGCTTCGTAATCAAAACTCAGCGATTCTGAAAGCGCATGATCAGTGTCTTTGAGTAGCGTTTGCGCGTGCATTGGCGCGGTAGCAATCACGACATGCTGGTAGTGATCTGAGCGCTGCTCGCTGCTGATGGTCCAGCCTGCATCGTCAGCATGAATTGAATTCACGCGATGACCCATCATCACCGTGCCACCTTGTTTCTGCAGCCAGCTTATGGCGGCATCAGGAAACAAGGTACTCAGATCGGTTCGCGGTAGCAGCATGTCGGAAGCAGCGCGCCGCGCACCTAAGCTATCGCGCAGTACGGCGAGGAAGACTTTGGCTGAGGCGCGCTCAGGGGGCGTGTTCAGCGCCGCGATACACAGCGGCCGCCACATTAACTTGATCAGCCTATCCGTCTGATCAAAACGCGCCAATAACTCGGCAACGGTGCAATCCTGATTCAGCTGCCAACCCATCCAACGCGCTGCGCTGGAAAACCGTGCGAGCGATAGCTTATCCGCAAGCGATAAGCCTTTCGCGCGCAATACCCCCATCACCAGATGCAGCGGCGCTGGCAACCGCGGCGCGAGCAAATCCATGCCTTCTTCGTTATCCGGATAACGCATCTGCAGTGGTAGCCGCATCAGCAGCTGCGATGGTTGCAAGCCCACTTGCTGCATGAGTCGTAATGACTCGCGATAGGCACCCAGCAAAATATGCTGGCCGTTATCGAGTGTGTGTCCTTGGTAATCGATGCGGCGGGCACGCCCACCGGCTGTACGTGTAGCCTCATACAGTGTGACTTTGGCACCAGCGCGCGTGAGCGCCACCGCAGCCGCGCAGCCTGCCCAGCCCGCGCCGATCACTGCGACGGTGGTGGGGCGCATGTCAGCCGCGCACCCAGGTTTTCCAGGCCAGCCAGAGTTTGCGTAGCGGTGTCAGCGAGATGCGGTGCTGTAGCACGCGGAATCCGTCGCGTTCGACTTCATCTAATACCGCGCGATAAATCGCGGCCATAATCAGACCGGCGCGTTGCGCACGTCGGTCTTGCGCCGGTAACAGCGCGAAGGCCTCGTCGTAGTAGCGCTGCGCACGCTCAGCCTGAAAACGCATCAAGCGCTCAAAGCGATCGCTATGCTTCGCGTTGAGTATCTCAGAGGCAGGTACCTCGAACTGCTGCAGCTCTGAAATAGGCAAGTAAATACGATCTCTTCGCGCGTCTTCGCCCACATCGCGAATGATATTGGTGAGCTGAAACGCCAGCCCCAGTTTTTCTGCGTATTGCAGCGTACGCTCATCGGTAAAGCCGAAGATACGTGCCGACAGTAATCCGACCACACTGGCTACATGCCAGCAGTAATGCTCGAGCGCTTTGAAATCGAGATACCGGGTTTGGCTCAGGTCCATCTCCATGCCATCAATGATGGCCAGCAGCTGATCAATCGGCAGATCGAATGCTTTTACATGCGGATGCAGCGCGCGCGTGACTGGGTGGCTGGGTTGGTCTTGCGCCATGCGCGCGATTTCGCTGCGCCACCAGCCAAGCGAGGTGCGCGCGACTTGCGGATCGCTGTTTTCATCTACCACGTCATCGACCTCGCGGCAGAACGCATACAAGGCGGTGATGGCTTGGCGACGCTGCGGGGGCAGGAACAGAAAGCTGTAATAGAAGCTGGAGCCGCTTTGCGCTGCTTTTTGTTGGCAATACTCTTCAGGCGTCATGACAAATTATGTGCGTTACTGTGGCGCGGCGCACCGAATGCTAAACGACAAAGCGTAATGCGCGCCAGCCCAGCAGCAGCCAGTCGCGCTTGTTGAGGGTGGGGCGGTGCCTGAAGACATCGAAGCCGACCGCTTCAATTTTTTCGAGAATACGCAGGCCACCGAGCACGATCAAGCGTAATTCCCAGCCAAATCTACCCGGCACATCGAGCGCAAGGCGGGCGCCGGATCGCATCATCTCGCGCGCACGATCGACCTCGAATGCCATCAGTGCGCGCCAGCGGGCATCCACCTCAGCGGTCGCAATTTGCTGCTCGGTGACGCCGAAGCGAAGCAAATCTTCCTGCGGCAGATACACCCGTCCTTTGTCCCAGTCGATCGCCACGTCCTGCAAGAAGTTAATAATTTGCAGTGCGCTGCAGATCGCATCACTGCGCTCCACATTCGGTGGTTGATCTTGTTTGAATAGCCCGAGCATGATGCGCCCGACCGGATTAGCCGAGTGGTCGCAGTAGTCGCGCAGCGCTTCAAAGGTCGGGTAGCGGGTCTGCACCACGTCCTGGCTAAAGGCCGACAACAGATCATGCAAAGGCTGTGTCGAAAGGTCGTGCTGACGCAGTGTGTCGGCGACCTGCTGGAATAACTCGGTACGCGGGGCTTGGTTCGTGTCGATGCGCTCGAGCTCTGCGCTGTAGGCCCTGAGTGCCGCAAGCCGGGCCTCGGGCGTGGCGTCGCCCTCGTCAGCCAAATCGTCCGCGCTGCGGGCAAATGCATAAATCACCCGCACCGGCGCGCGCAGATGGGCGGGCAGCAGGGGTGAGGCGACCGGGAAATTTTCGTAGTGCTGATTCGGCATGCTGGCTCGTATAATAATTAACTCTCAAGTCATTTAGACTCCGGCAGCCGCTCCCCGAGCCGCCGCGATAGTAAAGGAATTCCAAGGTGCCCATGCTCTCCCTAGTTCGCCATTTCTCCGCCACTGCCGTTGCTATTTCGCTGGTTGCCGCGCTAACCGGGCTCGCCGGCTGCTCGAAGAAAGTCGAGCAGAGCGAAGATATTCGTCCGGTTCGCACCCTAACGCTGGCGCCGGGCAGCGCCGAGGCGATGATGGAGCTCTCAGGTGAGGTAGTGCCACGGTATGAGTCGCGGCTGGGGTTTCGCGTCGGCGGCAAGATAATTGCGCGCAAGGTCGAGGTGGGCTCGGTGGTCAAGCGCGGTCAGGTGCTGATGCAGCTGGACGCTGCTGATTTGCAGCTGTCGCAGGCCCAGGCCAAAGCCGCTGTGAGTGGTGCCGATAGCCAGCTTGCGTTGGCCAAGGCTGATCTGGAGCGCTACCGCGAGCTGCGCGCAAAAAACTTCGTTAGTCAGGCAGTACTCGACGCCAAAGAGGCTAGTTTCAAGGCCGCCCAATCGGCGCATGATCAAGCCAGCGCGGGGCTGAAGGTGCAAGCGAATCAAAGCAGCTACACCACGCTGGTAGCGGATGCAGAGGGCGTGGTGACCGCTATCGATGCCGAAGTCGGTCAGGTGGTGTCGCCCGGATCACCCGTGGTTAGGCTGGCGCGCAGCGGCGCGATCGAGGTGAAGGTGAGCATTCCGGAAGACAGGGTCGAGGCCATCCGACAAGCAAAATCAGTCACCGTGCGCACCTGGGCCCAGCGTGATAACGCAATACCCGGCGTCGTACGAGAGATTGCACCGGCAGCCGATGCCGCAACCCGCACCTTCAGCGCGCGCGTGGCGCTGCCCAAAGCTGGTGCTGACATTCGCATGGGCATGACCGCAACGGTCAGCTTCAGCGCACCGCTGCCGCCCGGCATTCGCGTGCCACTGACCGCGCTGTTCAATGATCAAGGCAAGACGTCGGTGTGGGTGGTTGAAAAGAATAAGGTGAGGTTGGTGCCGGTTCAGGTCGCGGGCCCGCAAGGCAATGAGATTGTGGTGGCCTCGGGACTGGATGCCGGGCAGGAGGTGGTGATCGCTGGTGTGAATTTGCTGCGTGAGGGGCAGAAGGTCAGCATCCTCGGCAGGCCGGCTGCTGCTGCCGGAGCAGCGCAATGAGGGAACGCCTCAATCTCTCGCGCTGGGCGCTGGAGCATATTCCGTTTATTCGCTACTTGATGGTGGTGCTGCTGTTGGGCGGCATCATGAGCTATGAAAAGCTCGGGCAGGATGAAGACCCGCCGTTTACGTTTCGTGCCATGGTGCTGCGCGCCTACTGGCCGGGTGCGAGCTCGGTGCAGATGGCGGAGCAGGTCACTGACAAGCTGGAAAAAACGCTGCAAGAGACGCCCTACGTCGACAAGATTCGCAGCTACTCCAAGCCCGGTGAGACGCTCATCATTCTTGAGCTGCGTGAATCAACGCCGCCTAAAGATGTGCAGGGTGTCTGGTACCAGGTACGCAAAAAAATCGGCGACATGCGCTACACCTTGCCCGGGGGCGTGCAGGGGCCTTTCTTTAACGATGAATTTGGCGATACCTTTGGCTCGATCTTCGCGCTATCGGGCGACGGCTTCACGATGGCCGAGGTAAAGCAATACGCGGACTTCGTACGTCAGCAATTGCTCGCGGTGAAAACTGTCTCGAAGGTTGAGTTGTACGGCGTGCAGGATGAAAAAATCTTCATCGAGTTTTCGAGTAAGAAGTTTGCGCAGCTGGGTGTGCCGTTTGATTTGATTGTGCAGCAGATTAATGCGCAAAACGCGTTACAGGGTAGCGGTGTACTGGTCACGCCCACCGATAATCTGCAAGTGCGGGTCTCGGGTCAGGTGCGATCAACACAAGAGATTGAAGATATTCCGCTGCGTGTGAATGGCAATACCTTCCGGCTCGGTGATTTTGCGACTGTTACCCGCGCCTACACAGACCCACCGCGCGACAAGATGCGCTTCAATGGCAAAGAAGTGATCGGTCTTGGTGTGTCGATGGAGAAGGGCGGCGACATTATTGAGCTCGGTCGCGCGCTGGACGCCAGGGCACAGCAGATTCAATCCAAACTACCGATCGGCATCACGCTCGAGCGTGTGGCTGATCAGCCGCGCGCCGTAAGCCAGTCGGTGAATGAATTTTTGAAAGTACTGGCCGAGGCGGTGCTGATTGTGTTGGCGGTGAGCTTTATCTCACTGGGCCTGCACACCAAGCCATGGCGTATTGATATTTACCCCGGGCTGGTGGTGGCGCTGACGATACCGCTGGTACTGGCAGCCACCTTCTTAACCATGCGCGTGTTCGGGATTGATTTGCACAAAATCTCGCTGGGTGCTTTGATTATTGCACTGGGTTTGCTGGTAGATGACGCCATTATTGCCGTCGAGATGATGGTGCGAAAAATGGAAGAGGGCTTGTCACGCTTTGATGCTGCGACGTTTGCTTACACTTCCACCGCGATGCCGATGCTGACCGGCACTTTGATTACTGCCGCAGGTTTTCTGCCGATCGGCTTTGCAAAATCGGTGGCGGGTGAGTACACCTTCTCGATGTTTTCGGTGAATGTGATCGCACTGTTGATCTCATGGCTGGTGGCGGTGCTGTTCACGCCCTACCTGGGCTATGTACTGCTAAAGGTAAAGCCTGCCGTGAATGCGGATGGTCATCATGAGTTATTCGACACGCCGTTTTATAACAAATTAAAAGCAGTGGTGAATTGGTGTGTGGAGTGGCGCAAGACGACGATTGTATTGACCCTGGCCGGATTTTTTCTCGGTGTATTCGGCTTCAAATTTATCGAGCAGCAGTTCTTCCCGGACTCCAGCCGCCCCGAGTTGATGGTGGAGCTGTGGCTACCCGAAGGCTCTTCTTATGCAGCGACCGAGGCGCAAGCAAAAAAGTTTGAGCAATTCATCAGCAAGCAACCGGGTGTTGAAAGTGTCACCAGCTATGTTGGCACCGGCAGCCCGCGTTTTTATTTGCCGCTGGATCAGATTTTCCCGCAATCGAATGTCGCGCAAATCGTGCTGCTGCCCGTGGATAAAAAAACCCGCGATGCCTTGCGCCTGAAAATCATTGCGCTCTTCAAAACCGATTTTCCCGAGGTGCGCGGCCGCGTCAAGCTGCTGCCGAACGGCCCACCCGTGCCATACCCGGTGCAGTTCAAGGTGGCCGGGCCGGAGATGGCCACCGTGCGGCAGCTGGCGGATCAGGTCAAGGCGGTGATGCGCAAGAACCCGAACGCGGTGGGCGTTAACGATAACTGGAATGAGTCGGTGAAGGTGCTGCGCATCGATGTCGATCAGGCCAAGCTGCGCGCGCTGGGCCTGACAACCCAGGCGCTGATGCAGGCAGCGAACACGATTTTGTCGGGCACCACCATCGGGCAATTCAGAGAGAACGACAAGCTGATCGATATCGTGATCCGGCAACCGGTGGATGAGCGTTCGACGATCTCGGCACTGAGCAACGTCAGCATCCCCACCGGTACCGGGCGCGCAGTGCCTTTGAGTCAGCTGGCAACACCGCGCTTTGTGTGGGAGCCGGGCGTGGTCTGGCGCGAGGGGCGTGATTGGTCGATTACGGTGCAGTCGGATGTGATCGATGGTATCCAAGGGCCGACAGTATCGGCGCAGATTGATCCTTTGCTCGAGCCGATTCGCGCCACGCTGCCGCCGGGGTATACGGTGAAGTTGGCTGGCGCGATTGCCGATAGTGGCAAGGCACAGCAAGCGATTGCAGCCAATGTGCCGCTGGTGATCTTCATCGTGTTCACGCTGCTGATGCTGCAGCTGCAGAGCTTCTCGCGCTCGCTGCTTGTATTTCTGACCGGGCCGCTGGGTGTGGCCGGCGCGGCGATGGCGCTACTGACACTGCAGCGCGCGTTCGGCTTTGTGGCTGTCTCTTATACCCCTCTGACGCTGCCGACG
>VERA01000098.1 GCA_018882935.1 Burkholderiaceae bacterium
CGATCGTGCTGGCCTCGGTGGCGTTACCGTTGGCAGAATGGCTGGTCGGTCGCCGGCAGCCGAATCAAACGACAGCGCATCAAACAACTGCAAATCAAACGACAGCGCATCAAATAACGGCAGGTCAAACGATTACGAATCAAACTGCTTCAACTGAAACCACGCTGCATTATCAGTGGCCCGCATGGTTTTTACGCGCTGTAATGCTGTTGGTACTCATCATATGCGTCGGCTTTGCACTTCAAGCGCCTCTGATGAGTACGTCCGATTTTTGGTGGCTGGCACTCGGTTGCGGCTATGTCGCTGGTGGTATTGGCATCGTACTGGCGCATGAACTTGGCCATCGCCGCCCGCTGATTGATCGCGCGTTGGCGCGCGCATTATTGTGCTGGATAGGCTACGGCCATTACGCCATCGAACATAATCGTGGTCATCATCGTAACGCAGCAACACGACCCGACCCTGCCAGCGCACGGCTAGACGAAAGCATCTGGCACTTCATGCCCCGCTATTTTGCAGGTGTATTCATGCATGCGGTGAAGCTATCGCAACAAAAACCCGGCCGTATTAACGAGGCATTGGCGCTCACCAGCATTAGCGTACTGCTGGCCCTGATGCTTGCGCTGATTGCCGGCGTGGAGGCACTCGGTTTTGCGTTAATCACAGCGTGGATTGCACAAACGCTGGTAGCTACGATCGACTATGTTGAGCACTGGGGTCTGCAACGAGCCGTCGTCGACGGTAAACCGGAGCGCATCGGGCCGCTGCACATCTGGGACTGCGAAAACCGTATTTCAGATGCACTGCTGTTTAATTTGCCGCGCCACTCGGCGCATCATCTCGAGCCCTCGCTGCACTGTAATGAATTACGGCATGTGAGCGCCTCGCCGCAGATGCCGACGGGTTATGCAGGTATGTCTTTGCTCGCATTTATCTGGCCGGTGTATCGACGCATCATGACGCCTCGTTTACCACGCGCATTGCCGGTTGCAAGCCACGTGATCATGCACGCTTGAGTACGGGCCCATAATCGGGCCCATAATGTCAGCCGCAAGTAGCCATCGTTTGACAGGCCGTGCTCTCATGTTGCTTTGATAATCACGGTTTAATTAGAGGAGGTCTGATTGAGCACCATCGCCGAGCTGCGCCGTATCCTGAAAAACAATCACACCATTGCGGTGGTCGGTTTGTCTGCGGATTGGTATCGCCCCTCCTACTTCGCAGCAAAATATATGCAAGAGCATGGCTTCCGGATTATTCCGGTCAACCCGAAGTACGATGAAATTCTTGGTGAGAAGTGCTACCCCAACCTCAAAGCGATTCCCGAAGCGGTCGATATTGTGGATGTATTCCGCAAGCCGGATGATTGCGTGCCGATTGCCGAAGATGCGGTAGCGATTGGCGCTAAGGTACTGTGGCTGCAACTGGGCGTAGTGAATGAAGAAGCCGCACGCGTCGCCAAGGCCGGCGGTCTTGAGGTGGTTATGGACCGCTGCGTCAAAATCGAATACGCGCGTTTGTTTGGTGGCTTGAGCTGGTTCGGGGTTAACACCAAGGTCATCTCCGCTCGCCGTCCTATATAACTACTTACTGCCATGGCTAAAGACCACGTCTACGATTTCGATACCCTGTGCCTGCACGCCGGGCAGATGCCCGATGCGGCTACTGGGGCACGCGCAGTACCGATCTATCAAACCACCTCTTACGTATTTGATAGCGCTGATCATGCAGCGAGTTTATTTAATCTGCAAACCTTCGGCAATGTGTACTCGCGCTTATCAAACCCCACCGTCGCCGTACTGGAAGAACGTATCGCCGCATTAGAAAATGGCCGCGCAGCGGTCGCCACCGGCAGCGGTATGGCGGCGCAGATGATTGCCATGCTTAATCTCTGTGAAGCAGGTGATGAGATCGTGGCGGCGCGCACACTGTACGGCGGCACGCATACTCAGCTGGATGTGAATTTCCGCAAGCTGGGTATCAATACGACGTTTGTTGATAGCGATGATCCGGAAAACTTCGCGCGCGCGATCACGCCCAAGACCAAGTTGCTGTATGCCGAAACCATCGGTAACCCGTCGATGAATGTGCTTGATATTCAAAAAGTGGCTGACATCGCAACCGCACATGACCTGCCGCTGTTCATCGATAATACCTTTGCTTCGCCTTATTTATGCCGCCCGTTCGAGTGGGGCGCAGCGATCGTGATGCACTCCGCCACGAAGTTTATTGGCGGGCATGGCACTACGATGGGTGGCGTGATTGTTGAGTCGGGCAAATTCAATTGGGGTAACGGCAAGTTCGCGACCATGACCGAGCCCTCCAAGGGCTACCACGGTGTGCGGTTCTACGAAACCTTTGGTGACTTTGGTTTCACCATGAAATGCCGTATGGAAGGCTTACGCACTTTCGGCCCGGCGCTGTCGCCGATGAACGCCTTCCTGCTGCTGCAAGGGGTTGAAACATTGCATTTGCGTATGGAGCGTCATTGCAGCAATACGCTGCGTATTGCGCAGTTTCTATCCGAGCATCCGAAAGTGTCATGGGTCAATTACCCGGGATTAGCGAATAACCGCTACCACGCACTGGCACAAAAATATTTACCCAAAGGGGCAGGTGCTGTGCTGTCATTTGGCATTAAAGGCGGCGCGGCTGCAGGTCAGCGTTTTATTGAGCAGGTAGAATTTTTATCTCACCTTGCCAATATCGGCGACGCCAAGACGCTTGTTATTCACCCGGCCTCCACCACGCATCGCCAGCTATCGGAAGAGCAGCAAATCGCAGCGGGCGTACCGCCGGATCTGATTCGCCTGGCCGTGGGTATTGAATCGGTGGATGACATCCTGTGGGACATTGATCAGGCACTCTCAAAAACCTGAGGCCCGGTCGCTCAACGCCGTTCGCCTTTAAAGTCCGCGCCCTCCTGGCCGCAACAGCCCACCGCCTCCCGCCCAGACCAGGCCGACGAGACACCCGGGCCGGCCGGGGACGCAACCTTGGCACAAGCCTCTGATTTCTTTGCCTTTTTCAGGCCGGGGCAGTCATATGCCGTGCTACCCGTTGGCCTGTAGTGCAACGGGCTGGCCATCTATGCACTCAACACTTTATTCAAATATAATATGTTCGTTTACAAAGTATTGGGCTTGCCCCTAGAACGCCATGACCACTGAAACCGCTCTCGACCTACCCGCTATGCGCGCCGCGTCGAACCGCGCCTGCGCGCTGATGCGCGTCATGTCCAACCCCGATCGGCTGCTGCTGCTGTGCCAGTTATCTCAAGGCGAGCGCCGCGTCGGCGAGCTGGAAGAGCTACTCGACATTCAGCAACCAACGCTGTCTCAACAACTGGCCGTGCTGCGTGAAGAGTCTTTGGTGACCACGCGTCGCGACGGTAAACAGGTTTACTACAGCATCGACAGCCGCGCCGCACTCGATGTGCTGAATGTGCTGTACACCCATTTTTGCGGCAACGAGGAGAACGCATAATGATGATTGACTGGGAACATTTCACGCCGATCTGGTCGCTCACCGGCGGTGTTTTGATTGGCGTATCAGCAGCACTGCTACTGCTGTTGAACGGCCGCATTGCAGGTATCAGCGGCATTCTGGGTGAGCTATTAAAGCGCCAACCCGGTGAGATGCGCTGGCGCATGGCTTTCTTGCTCGGCTTGCTGATCGCACCCGCGGTGTTCAGTATTTTTCTGCCCTTCCCGGTACCAACGATTGAAGCCAGCAACGGCGCTTTGCTCGTCGCTGGTTTGCTGGTGGGTATAGGCACACGCTACGCCGGTGGCTGCACCAGCGGCCATGGTGTATGCGGGTTGTCGAGATTATCTATTCGCTCGCTGATTGCCACCCTGTGCTTTATGGGCAGCGGCATGGCGGTCGTATTTGTAACGCGTCATCTGATCGCTTAAGGAGCTACGATGAAATCGCATATCAATACCGTTAGCGCACTCGGTGCCGGTTTGGTGTTTGGCATCGGGTTGATTTTTGCGGGTATGACTGACCCCTCCAAAGTCATCAGCTTTTTAGATGTGGCGGGTAAATGGGACCCCTCATTAGCATTTGTGATGGGCGGCGCAATCTTTGTGGGGCTATTCGCTTTCAGAAAAGCGAAGCGACGCGAGACCAGTCTGCTAGGTGAAATCATGCGCATTCCCACATCGCAGGTCATCACCAAGCCATTGGTCATTGGCAGCGTGTTGTTCGGTGCGGGCTGGGGATTGGGTGGTTTCTGTCCGGGGCCAGGCATTACCGCACTCGGTACCGGCAACCCCAAAGCGGCGATCTTCGTCATTGGTATGGTAGCCGGTATGCTGATCTTCGAATGGCTGCAACGTCCGCGCAGTGACGTGCCAGATGCTGGAAGCGTCGTTAAGTAATCACGGCGCTAACTGCTCGTGCATTTCGTGAAGGGTGCGCTTTGACGGGTGCGCTTTGAAAAGTACGATGCTACAAGCACGCTATGACGAGAATGATGGGACGACGACGCTATGAGTAAAGGCTTTGCTAATCCCCGCGAGACATGGGATGCCCGTTTCTCAAGCGATGAATATATCTTCGGCACCGAGCCCAATGTTTGGCTCGCGCAGCACGCTGATCTACTCAAGCCTGGCATGCGCGTGCTGGCAGTGGCGGATGGCGAAGGACGCAATAGCGTCTGGCTGGCCAAGCAAGGGCTGCATGTTGATGCGTTTGATATCTCGCCGGTGGGTATCGGTAAAGCCAGGAAGCTGGCAGAGCAACAAGGCGTTGACATCAACTTCAGCATTCACAGCGTTGAAGACTACCCTTGGACTACCGGTACTTATGATGCCGTCGTCGCCATCTTCATTCAGTTTGCCGATCCTGAAACCCGCGCGACTTTATTCAAGCGAATGAAGTCGGCACTCAAACCCGACGGCCTGATCCTATTGCAGGGTTACACGCCGAAGCAGCTCGAGTATAAAACCGGTGGTCCGCCGAATCTCAGCCACCTGTATACCGAAGAATTGCTGCACGATGCATTTGGTGATCTCAACATCTCAGAGCTGCGTGCTTATGAGGACGTACTGACCGAAGGAACGCAGCATCATGGTCAATCGGCCCTGATCGGCTTGGTGGCACGCAGACCGTTCGGGTGTAATTTCCAGTAGAGGAATACGCTTGACCAAAAAAGGCCGGACTAGCTCCGGCCTTTGTTCATTCCTCGACCGTGATTATCCCGCCACGGATCAAATTATTGTCCGAAAGAACCCAGATCATCCCAACGTAACGTATCTCACCGGAACGACGTGCCTACTGCACATCGCAATTCAGCCAGAGAGATATCGATACCATGAACCCGAGCCACACCAGTATTCCAAGTCAGCCCAGCGACACCTATAACCCGAATCTGCAGTCCGCCCCACCGTCCGATACACATGAGCCGCAGGGTAAAGGCTCGAACCGCGACACCACCCCTAAGCTATCGTCCAAAGCCGACAACACCGAAGATTTTTGGCTGCAACTTGAAGCGCTTCATCGAATGGCACAGGAGCGAAAAAAAATAGAGGAAGCAGCGAATAAAACACAACCGATGTCGATAGAAAGTAGCGATCCTTCTTTACACTCACACCAGCATCAGGTTTCAAATCGCCGGGATCAATCATCCTCATCAACTGAAAATGGATACCCCCAGTACGATGAGAAGCATAATGAACAAAAAGGTGGAGTCGATCCGGTTTTTTTTGAAAAGCTTGGAAAACTAAATCGCAAGGAAATATCAGTAATTGAAATCAATAAGCCAAAGCCCGAACGGACACCCGGTCCTGGGCCTCGCGTCAATGGAGAATGGACAAGCCTTCACCTGCTCGCGTTGCGAGATCCGAACCAGATTCCCGAATTAATCGCATCGGGCGCATCACTGGATGCGGTGAACAAAGATGGCCTCACTTTGCTTCACATAGCATTTTTTCGCAGAGATGCAGATACTATGCGTCAATTACTAGCAGCCGGTGCCAACCCGCTGATCCGTCATGGAATATATGGCTCACCACTCGCCTTCGCTCTAGTAACCAGAAAAGAACTCGCTATGACACTAGCGGAAGCGGTACCGGGTAACGCGAAAGCGAATGTCGAGGAGGATGGAGACACGGAAGTACATATGGCAGTACAACTTCCCGAGGTCCTTTATGTCCTACTTTCGAAGGGCATGCAGGACAGTGCAAATGGAAGGGGTGTGACCGCCTTGATGATGGCCGCTGTAGATGGACAACTGCAATCTGTTAAATATCTGCTGGGCCAGCGGCCGAAAAATGAAAAAGAATCCGACTATCTGGCCTACATAAACAGTACGGATAACGTATATGGCATGACAGCATTAGGTCATGCCTGCGATGAAGACCATCTAGAGATAGTTGAACTCCTGCTCAAGCATGGAGCAAATCTCTACCATCCCTCCGATCAAAAATCCTTGCTGAAGGTTGCAGCAGATAAGGGGAATATACGTCTACTGAACCTATTACTGGAAAACGGAGCGGCCGAGTACGAACCTGACTTGACCAACCAGCTATTCACGTTCGTAAAGCGAGGCCAGAGCGAAGTTGTACAAGCGCTTGGGCCGTACGTCACCTTAAACCGGCAGCAGCAATACAAACTTTTGTCCCATTGGGCAAATAATCCACAGCCTAAGCTACTGGCTGCAATTTCACGATTGATCACCGCAACAGTGCCGAGCGTACGGTCAATGATTGAAGGCCCTGGCATCTTAACTATTCCGCTCGCAAAGAAATCCCCGGGGCTGCTTGCCGCTGTATTAGAATTTTTCGATCGACGCGACACTTTCAACTACGTACTCCAGAGGTACATCAGTATTTTTCTTGATGGCCAGGGCGAAGCGGCAGATACCGCCATGGGGAAGGTCCTGCTTGACTTTGCACTATCACGCTTTTCCATCCTAAAAGGCGATAGAGAAACGGTGATGCGCTTGCTGCAGCTTTCCGAAAAGCTTCAGGATTACCGCCTGGCTACCCTCATCAAGGATGGCCATGACTCGACGAGCTTCTTCAAAAGTTCAGCCATTCCCTTTAACCAGAAATGGATTTCCGATCCGGTCATGCGAGATTTTTTATCTGATGTTCCAAACAATAGCTCGACCAGCAAGGGGATTTGGCTTGGCAAGAAACTGGTGTCGTCGGTCGTCACAGCGCGCCAAGCCATCGATATTGATGGCGCAAACCTTTCTAATGAGCTTATCTTTGCTCTCAAAGAGAAATCTATCGATACCGCGCTCGACACGATCTTTAAAAACTACAAATTATCAGGTCTGGTTAGCCAGACACTAAAGTACTCGCTGGTGGGATTGATCACCGAGCTGTACCCGGACCCTGCAACACGCTCGAGTGCAGTCTGCCGCTTGATTATCGGCTACTGCTTTTCTACACTTTCAGACAATTCCAAGTTTACCGAGCATGGAGCGACGCAGATCATGAAGTCGGATGATCATTGGAAAAGCGTCAAACGCAAGGTCGACGCCGAGGTAGACGAAATCGAAGGAGTGGGCTCAGCGCTCATCGATTCATTCGCAGCAAATTTATCAAGCGAGAAAATACTGCCGCTAGTCACGAAAGCTATCATTGATAGTTTAGACAATTCCATCACCGAATCTGAATTGGCATCACAGTTTCAATCAACTTTGGGCTTACTCGAGACTCCTGCACGAAGGCTTGCAGCTGCATGCCTTAATGCGGGTAAGCGCTGGCAAGACAGGTTGCCTAGTAGCGCCCAAGGCTCGAGACATCGCCTGAATTTTTCAGCCTTGGAAGTTCAGTTCAAAGAATGGATTGGCCAAGCGCTGCGCGACCTGAGGCGACAAGCGAAGTTACCGGATCAACTCGCCGCAGGCTTATCGGCGATTGAATCAGACCTGGTCCCCGCTTTTCAGCAAATAGTTTTTTTCCAGCTGGATCTGATCGAGCAGGCGTTTGGCGTGTTTCAGCCACTCCCCGGCGATACGCTCGCTAATTTTGTGAGCCAAATAACCCAAAATCGGTTGCCAGAGGAAACCTCTGATGAGGCAATATCGAATGACCAAAGTACCGAAAGTACCGGCTCGGCCTATCTTGATTCTGAGGAGTCTTATCGACCTCAAGAGTAAATTTATTGACCTTTATGGATGATAAGCACGGTTGAGCTTACGAAATTTTCAATGATCGTTCGCTAAAAAACTCGCTGCAAATACAAAGGCCGGACTTGCTCCGGCCTTTTTTATTGATACGTTATACCTGCCTACTATGTATGCCCATACGGTTAAGCAGTGCACGATCTTCTTCTACCTCGGGATTACCGGTCACCAGTAATTTGTCGCCATAGAAGATCGAGTTAGCGCCCGCCAGATAGCACAGCGCCTGCACACCCTCACCCAGCTGCCGACGGCCTGCCGATAGACGCACCCGCGCTTTCGGCATGGTGATGCGTGCCACTGCAATGGTGCGAACGAACTCTAAG
>VERA01000152.1 GCA_018882935.1 Burkholderiaceae bacterium
ATGCTGGCATTTGCGATCACCATCGGTGTCTTGGTGATTTTTCACGAGCTGGGGCATTACTGGGTCGCGCGTTGGTGCGGGGTCAAGGTCGTACGATTCTCGGTGGGTATGGGTCGGGTGATTTGGTCCAGGCGATTCGGTAAAGATCAAACCGAGTGGGCCTTGTCGCTGCTGCCTTTGGGTGGTTACGTCAAGATGCTCGACAAGCGCGACCACGAGGGAGAGATCGCGCCCGAAGACATGCCGCGCGAATTTACCGGGCAGTCAGTGGGCAAGCGCATCGCTATCGTCATTGCCGGTCCGCTAGCGAATTTTTTGTTAGCGATCGTGATTCTTGCGGGGCTCTATGTGCACGGTATGCCCGAGCCGGTAGCACGCGTTGCAGTGATTGAATCAGGCACCGCGCAGCGTGCCGGTTTGCGCAATGGTGATCTGATCACCGAAGTGAATGGTACGCCGGTGCGTTCGTGGGCAGAGTTTCGCTGGCAAGCCATACAGGTGGTATTGCGCGAGCAAGCACTGCGCCTGACAGTGCAGCGACCCGATAACGCGAACGGTTTCTGGCTGAGTGAAGTCGTGCTACCGGTGCAGGCCTTACCCGAGCAGGAAATCGATAGCGAATTATTTGAACGGGTGGGGCTGTCGTTGGCGCGCCCGCCGGCCTTGCTGGGTGAAATAGTGCCGGATGGTCCGGCGGCACAAGCAGGGCTACAAGCAGGTGATCGCATCATTGCGATCGACGATCAGCCCATCGCTGATGCCATAGCCTTCATTCAAACCTTGCAGGCGGCGCCGGGCCGCAGCATAAAAATTGAATGGCTACGGCAGGGTCAGCCCATGTCGGCGTCGCTGACACCGCGCGCCGAGCGTGACGGCGAGCGTGAGGTTGGCAGGATTCTGGCGCAGGTGGATATGTCGAGCGCGACGGTGTTAGTGCAATCCGGGCCGATCGATGCGCTGAGTCGTGCCACGCGCAAAACCTGGGATACCTCTGCGCTGACGGTGCGCATGCTTGGCAAGATGTTAATCGGCGAGGCTTCACTGAAAAACATCACGGGCCCGATCACCATTGCCGACTACGCGGGGCAGACCGCACGAACCAGCTGGATAAGTTTTTTATCGTTTATTGCGTTCGTGAGTATTAGCCTCGGCGTGATGAATCTGCTGCCTATACCGGTTTTGGATGGCGGTCATTTGCTGTATTATTCGGTGGAACTTTTATCAGGGCGGCCTGTCCCCGAGCGCGTCGCAGAAATTGTGCAGCGCGCAGGATTAGGTGCGCTGATGGCCTTGATGGCTATTGCGGTTTTCAACGACATCACGCGTCTGATCGGATAGTCGCAGACCCGACTCAAATAATAATCCTTCGATGACATCTCGAATCCCGCGCCGGTCGCCTTCCTTCATCCCAAAACTGATTGCCACTGCAATTGCCTCCGCTTTCGCGGCGCACACCTTCGCAGTAGAGCCGTTCACTGTGCGCGATATTCGGGTTGAAGGCATACAGCGTACTGAAGCCGGCACGGTATTCAACTACCTGCCCGTGCGTATTGGCGACACCTTCGATGACGATAAAGCGGCGGCGGCGATCAAAGCGCTGTATGCCACCGGTTTCTTCAAAGATGTTCGCATCGAAACCGAAGGTGATGTGTTGGTCGTATCGGTAGAAGAGCGCCCGGCGATAGCCAGTGTCGAGTTCACCGGTACCAAGGAATTTGAAAAAGACAAACTCCGCAAGGCACTCAAAGACCTTGGTCTGGGCGAGTCGCGTATTCTGGATAAATCGCTGGTTGATCGTGCCGAGCAAGAACTCAAGCGCCAGTATCTCTCGCGTGGTTTGTATGGCGTAAAAATTACGACTACCGTCACGCCAATCGAGCGAAATCGGGTCAATGTCACCTTTGCAGTTGACGAGGGTGAGATCGCGCGTATTCGGC
>VERA01000099.1 GCA_018882935.1 Burkholderiaceae bacterium
AGTTAGACCAGACTGAAATTGGGCCAAGCAATTTGCCGTATCGGACCCAGGCTATCGCACCATAGACCGACGCACCGCCAGACTTGTGCGGGTACATGCTTGCGATTTCTGCATAGGTAAAGCATTGCAGAAAGCCGAAGCTAATTGAAAGGAACCACACCAGCGGCGATACATTTCCTACTGTGGCGGCAATCGCGCCGATAGAAAATAAAACCAGTGCTGGTGTACCCGCCGCGAACCAGAACGCATGGGTCCATGAAAGACTTCGCTGCAGAGTTTGAGGCTGAGATAATTCGGGCGTTTCCGCCGACACGGCTGAGTTCATGCGCTCCTCCTGGGCCCGCCACCCATGAAGGCGCAGGCATCGAGTTGTTGAGGCTTGCCGGAAAGCGCAGGTCAGTACGTGCAACTGCGCAGCATCTTTTTTATTGCTCGCTTTGGTGCTCGGTCGTGCGTCGTGCCAATCGGTACTGCTTGATAATGAGCGGTGCTTTTTGAACCTTGGTTTTGCTGAGTGACAGTTGCGATTAGTACATAGATTAATTAATCGGTCAATTAAATTTAACCGGTTGATTAAAATTAGGGGTGATGTCGTACTATTCAGCTAACGAGATATTGATTTGTTTTCATTTTTTTATGCCCACCGAACACACCACAAGCACCCTGCGCCAACGGCCCGACCGCGCCAGCGAGTTAATGAATGCGGCACTGCATCACTTCGCCCGACAAGACTTCAACACTGTGACGATCAAGGACATTGCAAGCTCAATCTCGGTGAATAGTGCGCTTATTTACTACTACTTCGAAAACAAGGAAGCGCTATTCCGCGCCTCGCTAGACCACGCAGCCGATCTCGCGATCGCGCGCTATGAAGAAATATCCAAAGGACTCACCACACCCTCGGAGTTTATTGATGCCTGGTTTGATAATCACATTGAATCGGGTGAACTGATCAGGTACATGGTGAAAGTTATGCTGGATTTCGCTGCGACCCATCCCCAGCGAGACATGATCGAGAGCGGGATTCAACGCTTTTACGGCACCGAGCGGGATATTCTCGTTAAATACCTAAACGAGGGTATGGCTCAAGGCGTATTCAGTGACGTGGATGTCAACAATGCGGCGCAGGTGGCGTCAACCATGCTCGATGGTGTGATTGTTCGCAGCCAAATCCAACCCGAGTTCGATCTGGCTGCTGCTATTGCAGAATTAAAGCTGGTTTTCTGGCGCTACATCGGGTTTGATAACAAGCGCCGATTTTCCAGCTGAGCATCAGCAGTGAACTACTTTCGTTTATTGGCAGGCGCCGAGCCGATAAACTTTAGTCGCATAGCGACCCAAGCAGCATGCATGGCACTGCGCAAGCCGATCGCATCGTCTGCCAGCACCCTCATCCATGCACCAGCACCATTCGGCAACGCAGATGCTGCGGCATATACGCCATCGACTGTTGCCAGTGACTGGCGCAAAGCATGAACCAGATCTGCCGCCGTATCTGACAACGTCAAGGCAAAAAAACTTCCCTGCGCTTGGTAGCGTCCGTTGATTCCAGGTCGCTGTCGCAAAAGATCATTGCCTCGCAACATGAAACGATCCCGTACCAATAAACGACCTGCGGCATCACGCACGACGGTATCAGAGTGATAGGTATCAAATGCCAGACCGCAGCTGCCGGGATCATGCAGCACCAGCGCCTCTCCCAACAAGACCCTTGCACCTGGTAACAGGCGAACCTCTACCTCACTCGTCAAGTTCGCATGCGGGAACATGATCACGGGGTCGGGCAGATATTCAAGCAATGCATCTGCCTCAGCCTCTATCTCGACACGGTGACGGGCCGACTCCCCCGAGTTCATGCTGTGCACGATGGTAGAGGCTGCAGAAGTCAGGTGCGCTTGTGTTCCTGCTTGCGCTAAAAACCGCAAGCCAAGATCGTCGCCTTCAAAGATACCGCCTGAGCATGATTGCAAATAGAGCGATGACATACCGATCGGGTCGCCAGAAAACTTCAAGGGGCGGCCGAGATGAAATGGATAACCCACCAGTTGCCGACCAACGCCAGTTGCCCCGTCAGGCCGTTTGACAAACTGTATAAAGGCTTGCGGATTGAATTCGGTGGCAACAGACATAGTCAGTGTGGATATCAGGTGCGATCGAACAGTACGTCGTTGGCGATTTGCTCAACGACCTGATCAATACCCTCGCCTTTGGCGCAATTTGTCTGTAGTACCGCGCGGCCAGCGCGAACCTGGTCTGCTTCACGAAGCATGCGTGGCAGATCGACATTGACATACGGCGCCAGATCAACTTTGTTAATCACCAGCAGATCGCAGGTCAATACGCCCAGCCCTCGCTTACGTGGAATATCGTCACCACCGGCCACATCAATCACGAAGATCCAATAGTCCACCAGATCAAAAGAAAAAGTGGAGGCCAAGTTATCGCCACCTGACTCAATCAGAATCAAATCCAAACCCGGGTACTTGGCGCTCAGCTCCTCCGCCGCCTGAATATTCATGGTGGGATCTTCACGAATCGCCGTATGCGGACATGCACCGGTCTCGACCGCCAGCACACGCTCTGGATCGATGAGCCCACTACGACGAATTCGATCTGCATCCTCTTTGGTAGTCAGATCGTTGGTGATGACGGCAAGATTAGTTCCGCGTGCGCGAAAGCGCGGTATCAGTTGCTCAAGCAAACGGGTTTTGCCAGAGCCGACGGGCCCACCAATACCTACTCTCGCAGGACCTGGGTGAGCAGTGCTTGATCTCGCTAAAACAGCAGCAGGCGTTAAATCATTCATGGCAGCTTGATCTCTTGGTTTAACGGAAAATATAACGCTGGCATAGCGGCACCACGCTGGCAGGTTCACAGGTAATGATGCGACCATCGATCATCACATCAAACGTCTGCGGATTGACGGTGATATTCGGACAGGCATCGTTATGCAGCATGTGTGATTTATTCAGCTTGCGCGTACCGATTGCAGGCAATAATTTTTTGGTTAATCCCAGCCGACCTGCGGTGTCACCCTTGATCGCAAGCTGATTCACAAAATTCACTGACAAGGCTTTTTTTGCTTCGCCAAATGCGCCCCATTGGGGTCGCATCACGATCGGTTCACAGGTCATGAGGGATGCAGCAGAATCACCCATCGCTCCCCAGGCAATAAAGCCGCCTTTGATTACCAACTCAGGCTTGACACCAAAAAAACCCGGGCGCCACAGCACAATATCGGCAATCTTGCCATCCTCGAGCGAGCCAATATATTGGTCAATGCCAAAAGTCTTTGCCGCATTGATGGTGTATTTTGCGATGTAACGCTTGATGCGCTCATTGTCGCCAATACGGGTCTTCTCTTCTGACAAACGACCGCGCTGATCTTTCATCTTCGACGCCAATTGCCAGGTGCGCGTGATGACCTCGTTGATCCGGCCCATGCCCTGACTGTCAGACCCCAGCATGGAAATCGCACCCATGTCATGCAGCACATCTTCTGCGGCAATCGTTTGCGCACGAATTCTTGACTCAGCAAATGCCACGTCTTCCGGCACAGCAGGGTTGAGGTGGTGACACACCATGATCATGTCAAGGTGCTCGTCGAAGGTATTGATGGTGAAAGGGTTGGTCGGGTTAGTCGAGGACGGCAAGCAATGTGATTGCCCGGCCACTGCAATGATGTCAGGTGCATGACCACCACCCGCACCTTCGGTGTGATACATGTGAATGGTGCGGCCCCTGATCGCTGCCAAGGTATCCTCCAGAAAGCCGGATTCATTCAAGGTATCCGTATGCAGCTGTACCTGAAAATCATATTCATCGGCGACTGCAAGGCAGGTATCGATAGTGGCAGGCATTGCGCCCCAGTCTTCATGGATCTTTAAGCCCAGGCAACCGCCGCGTAACTGCCCTATCAATGACTCGGGCTTGGAAGAGTTACCTCGCCCCAGAAAACCAAAATTCAAGGGCCAGCTTTCTGATGCCTGCATCATCTTGCCGACATTCCACTCGCCACCGCAGTCAATACCCACCGTGATCGGGCCAAGCGAGCCGCCGATCAATGTGGTGAGGCCTGATGAAATTGCATGCTCGCAAAGCTGCGCAGAGTCAAAGTGTACGTGCACATCAATACCGCCCGGCGTGGCGATTAAGCCCTCGGCATCGCGTACAGTCGTCGAGACACCGCAAATTAATTTCGGGTGAACACCATCCATCACCTCAGGATTACCCGCTTTACCAATGGCGACTATTCGACCTTCCTTGATACCTATATCGCCCTTGATAATGCCAAGCACAGGATCAATAATGGTGGCATTACACAGCAACATATCCAGCGCACCATCGGCGCTGTCGTAGCCAGCTTTCAGGCCCATGCCATCGCGCAGGGTTTTACCGCCACCGTGCAAGCACTCATCACCCGGCACCGCATAGTCGTGCTCGATTTCAGCGAATAAGGAAGTGTCACCCAGGCGTACTGCATCGCCTTTGGTGGGGCCGTACATGGCAGCGTATTCACGCCTGGTCATCTTTGCCATTAGCTTTGCTCCGCGAAACAGTCTGGCAGCGCGGCGAGACCGTGATTAATCGAAGACTGCAGAAAATTCATCTCAAGCACCTTTGAAGCCATGCTTCTTCGCTGCCTGTAGTGCAGCCGCTTTATTCGCTTCATCGGTGCGCCCCTCAGTGAGACCATTCAAACCATAAATTTCACCGGTACCGCCGAAGGTTGTTAAGGTGAATTCCTTGGCCTCGCCCGGCTCGAAACGCACTGCAGTTCCCGCAGGAATATCCAGCCGCATACCAAATGCTGCCTCGCGATCAAATTCCAGTGCCTTATTCACCTCAAAGAAATGAAAATGGCTGCCAACTTGGATTGGCCGATCACCGGTATTCTTGGCACGTAATACACGCTTAGGCCTACCCACATTTAATTCAATATCGCCGTCAGGCGTAATAATCTCGCCCGGTAGCACGGTCTCTTGCGACTGCTTACCTGCACGAATCGGGTCGTGCACCGTAACCAGCTTGGTTCCATCCGGAAAAGTCGCTTCGACCTGTAGTACCGGCATCAATGCAGGCACACCGGGCATGACGTCATCTGTACTCAAGATGGTCGAGCCAAACGAGATGAGTTCGGCGACAGAGCGGCCCTCGCGCGCACCTTCGAGAATTTCATCAGCGATGATCGCGGTCGCCTCTGGATAGTTAAGTTTGAGCCCTTTTGCACGACGCTTGCGCGCTAACTCGGCAGAGGTATAAATGGTGAGTCGTTCAAGTTCGGTTGGCGTAAGTAGCATGAAGCCCCCGTGCTATTTCAGGTTTAATTTGCAAACAGACGAGCGTCTTGGATCTCATGACGCATCGCTGCAATTTCGGTCGCTGGCGTGTAAGCAGAAAAATCAAACAAGTCATCAACACTTGTCCGTTCAGGCCACGCCTCGTCCAAGAGATCGATCATCACTGGCCGAACACGCAGTAGTACGCGCTGCGCATCCAAGTGTCCGATCAAGCCCAAGCGAAGTGCTGCACTGACCAACCCTGTACAGAGCAGGTGAGCCGAAATGGCGCGCGCATGAGTTACAGATACACCACTGCAGCCCCACACCAATCCCTGCGCGACAGGCAAGTGACCAAATGCTTTTTTTTCAGAGATACGTTGACGATAAGCGATAGCTTGCGTGGTACCCAGTTTTTCATGAACACTGAGCAATGCCCCGCCAGCACGACGCGACCCCTCACGTAATTCGGTAGCAAGACTCATTGCCTCGAACGCTGCATCGATCTCTGCCAAAGCATCCAGATCAGCTGCAGACCGATGCGCAAGCACTAAAGCAAGCGCATCAAAAGGTTGCCAGCGATGCAGCAACTGACCCTCGACAAATTCAGCCAGCGAATCGGCGTCCTTAACCTCGCGATCTGCATAGAGCGTTTCAAGCCCCTGCGAAAAAGATACGCCACCACTTGGGAAAAAACTGTCAGCGTGCTGAAGCGCACTCAGCTGGCTAATCAGATCAGTGGCTGTGGACATGTTTTACTCGTCCATCAGAAAGGAAAGGGTCAAGGCGCTCAAGGTAACTTGATGGCTCACCTTGCAGCGAAATCTCAAGTACGTCACCTGCGAATCGCACTGTCCAGTGCATATTGCCGGCAAAGTAGCCAACTTCAAGTGCAGCGGCGGCATCTCGCGGCTGAAGACGCAACCAGTCTGGCTCTTGGGTTCGCACGACAACTGCATGCTCGTCAGTGAGCAGCATGACTGCGCCATCATAAAGTTGCGCAGATCGATCGAGCACCAGAGCACACTCCGTACCTGCATCAGTCACTACACGCAAGCGACGCCGCTGTGTATCTTCCTCGGACAAGGTGATGTACTCAACTCGACCATGATGCTCGAGATGATGTAATTTATCAGCTATAACCGGATCGGTTACCGGTCCGACAACTTCTAGTAGCTTAAGCATAATGCCCAACGCAAACGGAAATTTCTTGAATTAAATTACCAGCGCAGCTAAGGTGAGTCTACCCAAGGGCGCAGTTACCGGCAAGGAAATCAGCAAGTAAAATCGTCTTTATTACTGCTTTATTTTCAGCGCCGACTACCCTGCATTTATCATCATGATAATCACCTAATACCAATGAAGTCGATGCGGATTAATAACGAAAACTCGGTGCTGCTGGTGGTGGATATTCAGACGCGTTTGTCGCCTGCTATGCATCAGCCGACCCCAGTGATTCAGGCCAATCATGCGCTGATACAGTCCGCCAGATTGATGAATATTCCGGTATTCGCCAGCGAGCACTGCGCAGAGCGGATCGGGCCGACGGTGAGCGACTTGCGCGAGCTACTCCGCGATGACGAGATACTCGCCAAGCGGCATTTTTCATGCGCCGATGATGCGGTAATCATGCAGAAACTACAGCAGCTCGGCAAACAGCAAATCCTTGTAACCGGTATGGAGGCGCATGTCTGCGTACTTCAAACCGTGATGGGTTTAGCCGGGCAGGGGTTTGAGCCTGTTTTTGTTGCTGACGCTACCGCCTCACGCCACCCTGACAACAAAGCACTCGCCATCCAGCGCTTGAGACAAGCAGGTGTGCAAGTCATCTCCACAGAAATGGCGCTGTTCGAGTGGATGGGTCATGCTGACCACCCTGCATTCAAAGAGATTCTGAAACTGATCAAGAGCCTTTAGCCTCGCTTATTTTCATATACCGCAGTTGGTTAGCTATTAGCGTACTGTTTTTACGCCAAGGATTTCATTAGCGTTAATAATCGAGCGCGCAATTTCCTCAGCCGTTACCCGCTTCTGCATCGCCTGCTCACGTATCACACGGTACGCTTCTTCTTTTGAAATTCCATGCTGCGTGCAGAGTATGTCTTGCGCCTCGGCGATTTGTCTTGCGCCAAGTAATTTTGACTCTAATTGAGCGATACGCTTTTGCTGCTTGCGTACCGTGCCGTGCCAGTCACGAGCCAACACAAGTACCGATAGCAAACCAAATGAGCGTACGGGCGAGGCGACCGTAGCGATCGCACCAAGCCGAAGCACAGCTTCAATCAGTGTTGGGTTTTCGTAGGCGATGACTGCAATCACTGGTGGTGCGTCTTCATGAAGCCGCCACGCATAATCCGCACCTAGCATATCGGGCGATAGCGCGAGAAAAACTACATCCGTACCTTCAGGTAAATCAGATAGCGGTGGCCAAAATGCCTGGACCTGACAACCAATACGCTCCAGTTGGCGCGTCAAGCCTTGGCCATCCTGATCGCGCGGGTGAAACACACATACACGTAACGAGCGCAAATCGCGCAAGATTTGGGGCGCCTCTCGCACGACGCGCATGGTGGACCGCGTCGATGTCTTGGGCTTTGACATTATTCCTGAAGAGTCTCGAGAGCGAGCGTCCAGTCGCCCAAAGAATGCGTCACCAGATAAGGGTCGGGAGCGACCGCGTTCCTGGAGGCTCGCACAATTGCAAATTCACCCATAGCGTTGACACGACCAATACGCGGGTACAAATGGGTGTGGTGATTAGCCGGTTCAACACGCACCCTACCCTGCGGCGCGAGGAACTCACTGCCTAAAATCTCCGGCATCAGCACCGGCACACTATCGGTACCAGCACCACGCATGGCGTTGGCAAATAAATGTACTTGAAAATACGCTGCCTCCCAGCACGCATTCGGTCGAACATCGTCACCGAAGCGCGAACAGAAGCGTTGCAGTACTCGATGATTCTCGGCTGAGTCAATTGAAGCGAAATAAGGCGCAGCGGTGAAATGTCCGGCAGCAACCGCTGCACCCATCTGCGCCACCTCAACCTCGGAGGTCGTCAAACTACCGATAGGCATCAGTTTAGGATCCAGCCCGGCGTCGGCATA
>VERA01000023.1 GCA_018882935.1 Burkholderiaceae bacterium
CCCGTGACCCTGGAAATTCCAAACTCGCGGCACAGATCGGAAATGCTCTCTCCATCCAGATATCGGGCAACAAACTTAAGCTTCTCATCCATCTTCGTACTTTCGCTCCACGGCATAGTCGGTCCCTCCTATGCCCGGAAACTGTAAAGTATGTGTCCGGAATAACTTGTAAACTATGTGTCGGCAAGCACATTCCAGAAAGCCTCAGCACGCGTATGCTGGGGCTTTTTGCGTTTCGAACGGTGCTAGACTGGATTGGTTTACAGCCGTAATGGAGGAAACCATGCTGCAGCTGAGACCAAATTGCGAGTGTTGCAATAAAGATCTTCCGCCCGACGCCACTGATGCCTGCATCTGCTCATTCGAATGCACTTTTTGTGTATCGTGCGCAGATACAAAACTTAAGGGTCATTGTCCCAATTGTGGCGGCGAGCTGGTAGCTCGTCCCCGCAGACCAGCAGAAAAGCTCGCAAGGTATCCTGCCAGCACTGATCGCGTGTTCAAACCAGAAGGCTGCGTGAAAGCGGCTTGAGAATTACTAATTACGACTGTCCAGCAACTGGACGGTAGAGTTTTCCAATTTGCCGCTCAAACCTTGTCCTCGGAAAGATCTATGGTCACACCGAGGGACAAAACATCGCTGGGCGAGATCCCAAACATTGTCTTAAATGCAGTACTCAAATGGGCGGAACTTGAGAATCCAGCCGCATGTGCAGCGTCCGTGAGAGTGGCTCCTCCAGCAATACCTCTCATCACCAATGCCATTCGCCGCCAAAGTCTATAACGACGAAATGGGAGCCCAACTCCAGCATTAAACCTCGCGCGAAACCGGGAGGGAGATAAAGATGCCAAGGCGGCAGCATCTTGAATGCTCCCAAACATATGCGGACTGCGTTCTATCTCAAACAAAACTCTTGAAATACGCGAGTCTTTTGGAGTCTTTGGCAGCAGATCAAATGCGTCAAAAGCAGCATTTACCCCAATCCTTTCAGAGATTCTAAGGAGCCGCTCCCGTCCCTCTAGTAAAGATTGCTTGCTCAAAGACGGGCTGTGATCTTTAATAGGGTCAAGATACAAAAATACCATTAACCCTGCGCTCTTCAGGTGGTGCAGTGACTGCGACGGTATGACTGATACCGTACTTGACTTCCAAACTGACCATTGCTTTCTATGCGTCCAAAACCGTAGTTCAAAGGGATCTGCAAGAGCTACAGCAATTGTTGTGGCGACATTCATATGTGGCGCAAGGTCTAAACCGGGGCCGACATAAATTGCCCGACCAGGGGCTATACAGATACGAGGGGCAGCAGGCGTTTTTTGAAAGCTGGATTCCATAAAAGGGCGCAGAGTTCCGTGATTTATTAGCTTTTATTTGCTTTTGCCGATGATAAATCTTCCGGTTTACATAGTTCTAGCAGGCTTCACGGTTATAGGTATAGGAGCGATACTGCTGCCCATGCGGGTAACTGCACAGTTTGAAATTCCAAGCTTAACAGCATCAGGAAAAAACGAGGTTCGTGCAGTTTTAATTTCCATTTCTTTGAAATCTAGCTTGAGATTGCTTTCGCACATTTAATCTCAGCCCCAAAACCATACTAATTTATACTGATATTGAGAAATCTATGAAATATTTTCCGACTGCAGCATTATTGATTGCGGGTGTTATTCACCTTATGCCAATATCAGGTGCGGCAGGAGTGCCGACTTTGGCTAGACTGTACGGCATCGAAATAAGTGATCCCAATATTGCTATCTTGCTTCAACATAGGGCACTTTTATTTGGAGTTTTGGGCGCAATAATGCTTTTTGCAATACCAATAGAATCCCTAAGAATTACTGCATTATTTGCAGGACTAGTCAGTGCCACAAGCTTTATTGGTATTGCAGTTTGGAGCGGGGAATATAACCATGCAATACAACGAGTGGTTATTGCGGATGTTATTGCTTCGGCATTGCTAGCTGTTGCACTTATCGTGACATTCTGGTTCCGCAAACAAGCACCTACTTGAGAATTGCGATCTTGTTGCAACCAGCCAGAAATACAATTACCTGCATCGCTATTCAAATTTTCGCTTTGAAGATTTTTAGCGACTAAAGTGATTTCATAAAATCGAAGAAATCGGGGTTTTTATGGTGGGATCTTAAGATTTTCTAAAAAATTTGTTTATCATTACCCCGCATGGCGACGCATTTTTTACTACCACTCAATAAATCGTAATTATGGATTACGCCGAACCAGTTTCTCTCGTTGGCAAATATGCCTCTTTAGTACCACTTTCTTCCTCGCACCATGACGGGTTAAGTGAGGCTGTACAAGATGGGGAGCTTTGGAACCTCTGGTATACGAGCATCCCAACTCCCGATGGAATCAAAAAAGAAATAAATAGGCGGTTAGATTTACAACGGTTAGGTATTATGAATCCATTTTGTGTTTTGGATTCGAATCAAAAACCAATTGGAATGACGAGCTTCATGAATATTGACCAGCAAAACTTTAGGCTTGAAATTGGGTCGACATGGTATCGTCATTCCGCGCAAAAAACTGCAATCAACACGGAATGTAAATTAATGCTATTGAGGCATGCTTTTGGGAAACTTAAATGCATTGCTGTAGAGTTCCGTACGCATTTTTTTAATCTTGAAAGCCGGCGTGCTATCGAAAGGATAGGTGCGAAGCTAGACGGTATATTGAGGCATCATCAGATTAATTATCATCCAAACGCCAAAGAAAGTTTAAGAGATACTTGCGTGTATAGCATTGTTGCCAGTGAGTTTCCAGCAGTTGAGGTTCACTTGATCCACTTATTGAGAAGGAGTGGGTAATTGATTCAATCTGCCAGTACTTGTATTAAGTGTTGATGATATGAATCATAGAAAATATTGAGTAAGAAGTTGGGCAGATTTACACTCGACTTTTGAATGTTGTCTAGGTTGTCATTTTTTGTTGACGGTCGCAACGATATGCGTCGAGCATTGGATAACTCACGAGCGCCAAAGACCTACCGTGACTACATCTTTGCGATCAACAAGTATCTAATTCCGTTTTTCGGCAAGATGGCTGTTGCCAGCATACGAGACGAGACTATTGAAGACTTCTCTGCTGCTGCCGCTGAGATAGGAGTTTGTGTGACGGCTTCGCCAGGGCGTTCCTGAGCGTGCCAGAAGGTACGGTGCCGATTGGACAGCTGATTCACGGCAAGCTATCGCACTGAATTTGCAATAGTTATCACGGTGATAACAGCGTTGAAAATCCTTGTGTCGGTGGCTCCATTTCGCCCCGGGCCACCAAGATGGACAAAAACCACCTTCGGGTGGTTTTTATTTGTCCCTTGTTAGCTTGCACCGCAATCCGTATACTTGTACAGTTTGTTGAACAAGTGTGTCCGGAGGCCCTATGCGAGTGATCAACTTTTCTGATGCAAGAAACCAACTCAAGCAAGTTATCGATCAAGTCGTCGATGACGCTGACTTTACTGTGATCGCCAGACGCGATGCTCAGGATGCTGTGGTGATGTCTCTCGACACATTCAACAGTTTGATGGAAACACTCCATCTGATGAAAAGCCCTGCCAACGCGAAACACCTAGAGAAATCCATCGCCCAATACCGAAAAGGGCAGGCCAAAACCAAAAGGCTAGTCGATGCGGAGTAAGCTGGTCTGGACCAACGCAGCGTGGGAAGACTATGTTTACTGGCAAAGCCAGGATAAAAAAACACTCAAGCGCATTAACCTGCTTGTAAAAGAGGTGATGCGCGATCCCGAAGTCGGCATTGGCAAACCCGAGCCTTTACGAGAAAACTTGTCAGGATTTTGGTCCAGGCGTATCGATGACACACATCGCCTAGTCTATGCGATTGAAAAAGACCAGATTGTCGTCATCGCTTGTCGATATCACTACGAATAAAGTCGAACATCGGATCTGACATCCTCGACCAGGTTCGATTCCGCCCCAGGCCATCAAGTAAGCAAAGCCCTTGCTCGAGAAAAACAGGAAGAAAATTACTAACACCGACGTTCCATTCTAATTTCTCACCACGAGCCTGCCATGAAAATCACCGTCTCCACAATCGTTTCCGCTCCTTTAGCAGAGGTATGGCATGCCTACACCACGCCAGATGACATCAAAGTCTGGAATGCCGCTTCTTCCGATTGGCATACAACGTCCGCCGAGGTTGACCTTAGAGTGGGCGGTAAATTCTGTTCAAGAATGGAAGCTAAAGATGGGTCGTTTGGTTTTGACTTTACCGGCGAATATACGAACATCATTCCTCAGCGGCTTCTTGAGTACTCGTTCGGAGAACGGCATGCCTCCGTCGAATTTACTGAAGTCTCGGAGGGTATTTTGGTCAAAGTGACTTTTGATCCTGAAACTACTCATACTGAGGAGCAGCAGCGCGATGGATGGCAAGCGATCTTGGATAACTTTGCCAAGCATGTCGGCGAACAGTAGGGATAGTTTTTTCGATGTTGATTGCCAGATCAGATTGAAGATTCCACGCCTGCTTTTCGAATAAAAGACACGCCGGAAATACCCTCAAAGTGTGCATCCTGTGTCCAGAGCTTTGCATGATGCATGCGAGCAAAAAAATAGGATGCCATCCGCCAACGACAGCTTCAAAAAAATTCATTACGGTTTGAAAATGAATTGACAAAACGTACGTTTTTACGTACTTTTGCGGAAAGGAGCCCAATCATGACCACATTGACCGCGAGTGAAGCCCGTGCCAGCCTTTACCGTTTGATTGATCAGGCGGCAGAGTCACACAAGCCCGTGCTGATATCAGGCAAACGAGCCAATGCCGTTTTAGTTTCCGAAGAAGATTGGAGCGCCATTCAGGAAACGCTTTATCTTTTATCAGTGCCCGGCATGCGCGAGTCAATTAAAGATTCTATGGCCGAGCCCCTTGCCAAAAGTAAAAGGACCTTAAAGTGGTGACTTGGAATCTAGCTTATTCCAAGTACGCCCTGAAAGATGCCAAGAAACTCTCAGCTGCAGGATTGAAAGATAAAGCGCAAGTATTGCTTGATCTTTTAGAACGGGATCCGTTTCAAAATCCGCCTCCCTATGAAAAACTGGTTGGCGATTTAAACGGCGCTTATTCGCGCAGAATTAACATTCAGCATCGCCTTGTTTATGAAGTTTTTCCTAAAGAGAAGACAGTTCGTATCCTAAGAATGTGGACTCATTACGAATAAAGCAAAGCTTCTGCGGTACCCAGATATAGGATGAGATATCCTCAGGCCGCTTCAATTCCGACCCGTCAAACACTTGGCAAAATCTGTCCGTCAGTTTCGTAAAGGTCATACAAAAACTGATGAACTAATCGATGCGAGGTAGGCCGGTCTAGACCAGCGATGCCACAGCGTCACCTTAACCGCGGCATCCGAAACGGCAGCATTTTCTGAACGATGGGCGACACTAGCCTAGGCACGTTGAGTGTTTCATGCACGCTAATCACACGCTGCCCGAACAAGCCACTCGCGAGTACCGCCCGCTGATAAAACGGCGTGTCTTCCAACTGCTCGATGACATTTACGGGTACTCCCTCATCCGAGCGCTGGCGACGGTCGATACGCCACGCAGTTTTGGGTAGTACTTGTCGTGGTGGCGGCTCAAATGGCTCGACCCGTCCATCCGGAAAAAATCGCTGCGCGATGATGCGATCTGCGCCCTGCTTTGGCTGCACGTCATAAATCACCGCAGTAGAACCATCCGGCAGCGTAGCGCGCGACCAATCCCACTCGTGAAACGGCCCCTCAATCGGTTCGTCACCCTCATTTGAGTCGAGGTAGCCATGCCCCTTCCAACGCAATGCAGGATGCGTGAACTCAGCCTCAACGCGCGCGCATGCTGCAATCGGGCCCCAGCGATGCAGACCATCATGATCCAATGCTGTGCCGAACACTGACAGAGCTTCCGGATACACTCGAACCTTGCCACGCACTGGCCATGGTATGGGCATGCCGATCTCGCGAATAGTGATCTCAAGCGCGTTACCATCCCAATGCAGGTCGCTCGGCCCCACCCTGAAACTATGCGCATCACGCTGCATGCTGTGTTGGCTGCGCTCGGTCATGGTCCAGCGTTGCTTGGCGCCGTACAGCGCGACGTTGATAGAGACGTGGTTTTCCGGGTTACCCTCGCCGCGCTTGAACGCGCTGCGGTAATAGGGCGAGAAAACACTACCAACGAAAGCGATAATGGTTAAGCCGTAGTTGCCGCAGTCGGAGAGCGCGTCGACGTACCACCAGAGATACGCACCCGGCGCGAGTGGCTGGTCGAATCGAGGTGATCCATCAGCGTGGCGGCCGCCAGTAGCCCGGACATCGCTGCCATCGGCACCCCCGGCCCTGGATGCACGCTGCCACCCGCCAGATACAAGCCCGGTACCTTGCTCACCGCGCCGTGGCGCGCGAATGCCGACATCCACCCGTGGGTCGCCATGCCGTACAGTGCTCCCGCGCTGGCCGGAAAGATCCGCTCGAAATCCGCTGGTGTGGTGCGCACCGTGTTCTGCGCCGTGCGATGAATGTTCAGCCCGTAGCGGGCCAACAGAGAAAAGGAATGGGTTTCGCATGCGTCGATCTCCGACTCGGTGAGATTACGCCGCGCGATCGCGGGCGCATTGACCAGTACCAGCAGCCTGTCACGTTCTATTGGTTGATCTGTCAGGCCTCGATCCTGCGCGCAGACATAGACTGTGGGTGTCGCAGGTAACTTGCCACGATCAAAAATATCGCTGAATTCTTTTTTGTAATCCGGCTGAAAAAACACGTTGTGGCGGTCAAGTTCAAAGCCATCCGTTTCGGCATGAACGCTCCAGGTCAGCGCTGATAACGAACGCTTCGATCCCGGTGTCGGTGGCGCAGCGCGCTTACCTGTCTCACCCAGCAAACCCTGCCCTAACGCAGAGATGTCGCCGTTGAACACGACGCTGTCGGTAGCGATCTGCTCACCATTCTCCAGATGTACATGACTCACCCGACCGCCCTGCATGCCGATTTCAGCCACGCGGCAGCCGTAGCGTGCATGAACACCCAGCCGCTCACCCAAACGCGCGAGTGACTTCGCCAGCGCATGCATACCGCCCTGTACTGACCACACGCCATCCAACTCAACTTGCGTTACCAGCATCAAGGTGGCCGGTGCGCGCCAAGGCGACGAACCACAGTAGGTAGCGTAGCGTGCAAACAATTGTCTCAGGCGTTCATCATGAAAATGCTCGCGCAGCGCATCCCATAAATTACTCATCGGCCCGAGTGAGGCTAGTACCGCCAAGCCACGCAAACCGAGATCACCCATCATGCTACGCAGCGTTGGCGATTGCGAGCGTATGAATGGGCCTTCCAAAGCGTCATAGACCTGCCGCGCCTGCTGACAAAACTGCATGAAGCGCATTCCCTCACTTGGCCCCGCTAGTCGTGCAATGGCATCTCGCGATTGCGCGGGGTCGGCAAATAAATCCATACGCTGATTCGCATCCCACGCGTGGCGGGCGAGCACGGGCAATGAAGTCAGCTGTAATTCATCTTCCAGCGAGGCGCCTACCGAGCCATAGACTTGCTCGAATACCCAACGCATGGTGAATACCGTGGGGCCGCTATCAATCGCGCCACCATCCACCATCAGCTGTCGCATCTTGCCACCGGGTTGCCCGGCTGCTTCGAGCAATGTCACTTGCAGGCCGCGTCGCGCTAGCTGCAAGGCAGATACCAATCCAGCGACTCCTGCGCCGATTACCACCACACGGTGCGCGCTAGGCGGGCTAGCCATGGCAGTACCAAACGTCGACAGCGCCGACCGAGGCGATTATCTGTTCGAAATTTTCATGCAGCAGATCAGCCATAGCTGCGCCCGTTCCAGGTACCGCGCATCGAGAGAGGAGCGAAGCGTACAAACATTGATTCGGAAAAAAAACTGTGCCGCCATGCAGCGCGTATCGCTTGCTCGTGCGCACCGGTACGTGCGTAGGCATCCATCGAGGCCGCGTTATCCCACAGGCTGAATGTCGCTTGTCGAAGTAGCGGCGCCTCACCTAAACCAATCGCCAGCTCGCAACCTTCGGCATCTACCAGCCCCGCTTGCGCCGCCGGTGCATAGCGCCAGAATGCGGCAGCGGCGCTGGGTCGTATCGATGCGCGTGTCAGCGCTGCCAGCGGCGCGTCTGGTTCAATCGCAGGCCCGCCTTGCAGCGATACACCATCCCACGCACCGCGAGCATTAGCCGGCTGCAAAATCAGGCTGAGGCACTCATCGCTTCGCATGCGATAGCGATTCACTAGCGCTGCATCTGCTTCAAACGCCTGCGCCTGCTCAAGCTCATCGAACAAACAGAACACGCCTTGGTAGGAAGCACTCGGTGCGAGGCCAAAGCCGCCGCCGCGTCCACTACCAAGTGTTTTTATGAATTTCAAACCCGGCGCTTGGTCGGGAAACCAGCGCGAGAATGCCAGCCTGCTCCAGCTCCAGGGCCAGTGGGCAGGTCTTACTCTGGCGAGGATAAGCAGTGCGGTGCCCGAGATTGCGCCGTTGTTGCTAACGCTGATCGGCTCACGATGAGCTGAAGTACTGGAATTCAGTCCGGCAATCGGGGGGCCCAGCTTGCGCTGGGATGCCTCTGTGATTGGCTGCCCCATGCCTTATTTCCTCGGGGATTCATCCCGGCGCAGGCCGGGATCCATCGTTCAAATACCCAATTACTTTTTGTCGGCAGCAACCGAAGCCAGTTCTGGATAATCCTTAAGCATCGGGAAGCCATACAAAGGTTTGTAGGCGCCCTGGTGACAGGTCGCGCAACTCACCTTCGCGACATCACCACCCGGACCTTTACGCTCGACCGGGAATACCTCAGTCAGCGGCACCATGTACTCATTATTCACATCACGCGCCATACGAATACCGTGATAGGCAGTCACACGCTGTGGCGGGCTGCTCTCCCAGCTCTGGAAAGAACGCGTGTTGTGGCAGTAGGTACAGTTCACACCAAGCGAAGTCGACATATGCGTCATCAAGCTATAGGTCCACTCAGCCTGCTTGATCGAGTGCCGGTTACCCGATGGCAGTGGCGTTGGGCCATTGACGCGAATCGGCTTGTCTTCCAGCAGAAACGGTGTCAGCGCATCGGTTGGTAGCGATGACATATTCGCCAGCGGTGCAGGTGTGTTCTGCCCTGCCAGATCACCGATGAAGTCGGCGCGCTTGTCTTGCTCGAGCGGTGTGAACCACACATTAGTGGGTACCGGATTACCGCGGTGACAGGTGTAGCAGGTGACACCGGTTTCAGCGACGTGATTTTTCCAGTTACCGTTGATGTGGCGTGTCATCTCGATCATCTTGCGTGCAACGATCTTGGTGTACTTGCTGTCCTCGGCAAAATTTTGCACGTTATGGCAGTAAGCACAGCCCTCTTTCGGCGATACCCAGGCGGTGATTTGCGTCATCAAGCCGATGAACTGCCCTGCTGACAAATCACCGAGTACTTGCACGTTCTGGTATGAGGCTTTTGCACGCGGACCATCGGGTGACGCGGGTGGTGGCGCGGGTGGCACGGTGTTGAGCGCGTCTTGAGTATCGAGATGACGCGGGTTATAGACCTGCACCATGCCGGTACCGCGGAAGCCGTGCTGCACACTATCCATTGGCGGTCGCTCGCAACCCGCGAGCAGCGCGCAGCTCAATGCGAGCAGCGCGGTGATTGTCGGGATTCGGAAGGTCATGGCTTGGCTCCCTGCAAAGTAGCGGGGTCAACAATATCGCCCCAGACATGCGGATACGGTGGCGCAAAGCCATGCTTGATGGCCCACAGATACCAGTTGTCGACGGCGGTGCCGGTGAGCAGGATGCCGATACCGCCCGTCAGCGGACACAGCACGGCGAACCACCAGGCCCAGCGGTGAATCGATTCCATGGTGGCGTTGAAGCCCATGGTCCAGCGCCAGAACAAAGCAGCACGCTCAGTCGCGGTACCGCGATCAATAATTTGCTCGATCTCGCGCTCACCGCCGTAGCGACCCACTGCGAGAATAGTGGCACCGTGCATCGCAAACAGCAGCGCAGAGCCATACAAGAACGCAATCGACAACGCGTGGAAAGGGTTATAGAACAGGTTGCCGTAGCGTAGTGAGAATGCCGCCGTCCAATCAAGGTGCGGGAAGATACCGAACGGCACCGCTTCGCCCCAGCTACCCATCAGCACCGGGCGGAACAAACCCAGCACCAGGAACAACCAGATCGCCGCCGCAAATGCCCATGCGATATGCGTACCGAGTTGCAACGCACGTGCACGGCGATACACATTCGCCCACCACAGCAGAATCGAAATCGTCAGGAACAGGCCGGCGATCTGCCACCAACCACCCTGATTCAAAGGTGCAAATCTCAAACCATTGCCTGGTGCAGGTGGATCAAGCGAGAGCCAGAATAATTGGCGAATGAATTGCACCGGGTCCCAATTCACCGAGGCCAGCATGTTCATGCCGATGATGGTGAATGCAAACAAACCGAACATCAGCGACATCGTGCCGAGTACACCGATATAGATCGGTCCGATTTGCGCGTTACCGAGTCGGCCTGCCAGGTGCAGCAAGAAAGGTGTGCCGGTTCGTGATAACGCCGGTTTGTGCTGCGCTATACCATCGTGCAGTGGTCCGGTGACCTGCACTGCCGTAAAGAGATTTTGATATTCAGCCATCGTGTGCTCCTTAGCGGTTCCAGATCGGCATATTCAGCCACCAGTTCCACCACTCCGGCCAGCCACGACTCCAGAATGGTCCCGACAACACAATGCACAGTGCAGAGAACAGTACCGCTGCCAGTGCGAGGAATAAACCAAGACGGTGAATACCCAAGGTGCCAACCGAGTAACCGACCAGATCGCGGAAGTAGGTATCTTCGTGCTCAGGTGTCTTGACGGTCTGGCCTTTAGCCGGATTAGTCGATGAGAGCACCAAGCCACCATGCATGGACAGCGCCAATGCCGTGGTGAAGAAGAAGGTAATGGCGATCATGTGCGCCGGGTTGTAGTGGAAGTGCAGATACTGGTAACCGACGTTCGAGACCCAGTCGAGATGACTGAAAATCCCGTAGGGGAAACCATGGCCCCAGGCACCCATCAGAATCGGGCGCACCACATTCAGTGTCACGTAAGCCAAGATGGCAATCGAAAATGCAAACGGTACGTGGTATCCCATACCCAGCTTGCGACAGATTTCAACCTCTCGCGCGGCCCATGAGCCAAACGCACCGATCGCGCATACGGTGATCAACTGCCACAGCCCGCCCTCAAGCAGCGGCGCCATGCGCAAGCCGTAAGAGAGATCAGGCGGCGCGATATTGATCTGCCACACATTCCAGGTCGGCCCTTGCGACGCGCCCCACAGAATCAGCGCAGTGCCGAGGAATGAAAAGAAGATGGTAGTCACGCCGAAGAACCCGACGTAGAAGGGACCGATCCAGAAATCGAATAGGTCCCCTCCCACCAGGGTACCCCCACGAACCCGGTATTTTTTCTCGAAACTCAACATGGCCATGATCGAGCCCTCCAACAAGGATGCACAAAGTCATCCCGCATTAATCTTGGGAGGACAGACATGTGAACGCGTCACATGCCCGCCCACCACCACAAGGTGGATTTTTTACTTCGGCATGGATGCGTTCTGGGCAGTCGATGGGCTTTTCGCACCATCCAGCCAGTTGAACTTGTTCGTCGATAACAGGATGAGATGAATCATCGCTGCTAGTCCGAACAAGAAAACCCCCTGAATCACCATTGCACGCAGCGGGTCGTACAGGCGCCATATTCTCCACATGGTCCTATCTCCTAAAGTGTGTGTGACATGAACGAATACACCGCAGCCTGCACACCCCCGAACAGGGACTTGCAGCTCTCCGCACCAGGTAGCCAGCTACGCCATGGCATACCAGTCAGCGAGCCGACTAGTGCAATCGCGAGCACGACCATGAATCCCAGCGTAAAAACCATCCTGAAGGTGACGCTTTCCACCGTTCTTTCTCGTTCCTGGTTCAGTTGCATGTTGGCCATAGTGTTTCCTTTCGTTAGCGGCTAGCCGAGATCAAGTGATCCAGGGACGCCATGCCCACACCAGCGCATGTGCGATCACGGCAACTGCCGTGAATCCCACCAAGCCCTGCATGTAATACGCATGGAATTCCTGAGCCTCTTCATCGGACATTCCGGAAATACTCTTCCTTTCAGCCATGAGAACGCTCCTTACAAATGGCCTTGCGGCCAGTGGTGCGCAAAGCCCCGCAACCTTGGGCAGCCGTGGCGAACTGCCACGACATCCTGCCAGTCACTCGCGCTGAGGGCATCAAGCTGCCTCTCCTATACGCAATGACTCTCTTGCTCTTGAAACGCGCTCAACACTGACACTCGCCTCACCGGCACGGCGAGCATCACGTTCAGCGCGATCACGTATTTGCTTGGCTGCCGAGATCTGAACCAACACAGGTTCAGCAGCGACCAGTTCATTCAACAGCTCGCGCGCCGCGTCATCCCATGCGGCTTGTGCGCGTACCGGTGTCGGATCCACTTTGTCCATATCGCTGCCCAGCGGCAGTATGTTGAACAAGGCATCGAATAAGCAGTTACAGAATTCTTGGAGCAGATAAGTGGCGCCGGCATAACCCATGAAAGGGGTACCGGTATGGCGCCGGATAATCGCACCGGGGAATGAGGCAGTAACGAAACTCGGCTTCATCGGCGACGATGCACCAGCCTCAGCCAGGTACATACGCTCGTTGTAGCTGCCGTACAGCACCAGCGGCGGTTTCTCACGTACCAGTTTTCTAATCGTTTCGTTATCGGTTTTTTCGCCCGGCTTGCGCGCTACCGCAAAGTTACATGGCAGGCCCATCTCTTCTTCGAAGAAGTGGCGTAAACCACGCGCATACGTTTCGTTGGCAACTACCGCGAAATTAGCTGTACCAAAAAAGTCTTGTGTGACCGAGCGCCACAAATCCCAAATCGGTTTGATCGTGGTGTGCTTCTCGCGCTCAATGAAAGGCTCGGGGTCGAGGTGCAGTAACTCACCGAGTGTGCGCAGGAATTTTGTCGTACTGTGTAAACCGATAGGTGCTTGCAGATACGGACGCTCTAATGCCTCGCATAACAAGCGGCCAAACTCGCGGTACATGCAAATATTCACATCCGCATCAGCCAAATTCTGCACATCAGCCAAGTGGCTGCCGAGCGGGAACACCATGTTCACTTCAGCGCCAATACCCTCTACCAGCCGACGAATCTCGGCCAGATCGCTCGGCATGTTGAAGGTGCCGTAGCAAGGACCGATGATATTGACGCGTGGCTTCTCACCCGGCTCGCGCTGATCGAACGGTTTGCGCTCTGGTACATGACGCAGACCATATTCATGCCACAGCCACAGCATGGCGCGGTTGGCGCACTGCCACTGATCTTCGTCGATGGTGCGTGGCAAGAAGCGCAAGATGCTGGTGCCTTCAGGGGTCACACCACCACCAATCATTTCAGCGATAGAACCGGTGACCACAACCGCAGGCAGATCCGGATCGAGCACGCCGTGTGCACGCTTCATCGAGCCTTCGGTACCTTCACGACCCAGTTGCTCTTCCGCCAAACCCGTCACCACAATCGGTAGCTCATGCGGGGGCAGCGCATCGGTGTAATGCAACACAGAAGTGACTGGCAGATTCTCGCAACCCACAGGCCCGTCGATGATGACTTGCAGCCCCTTAATCGCGGTGAATACATACACCGCGCCCCAATAGCCGCCTGCGCGATCATGGTCAATGATGTTCATATCATCGCCTCCGCTTTACGCTTCTTGGCCGCTTTTTCAATACGACGCCGCGTTTCTGCACGAAACTCCGGGCGTGCTACGGGCTTGTCTTCCCACACGCCCGCACGGTCGCCTTCACCTGTGTCGCCAAAGAATTCTTTCATCGCATCCATGCGCGTGCGATTCTTGATCGCTGCGTTGATCACGGTGGCAAGTGAACCTGCGCCAGCCACACCCATCAGTGGGCGCGCAGAAATCAGATTCGTGAAATACAGCGACGGCAACGACATCTGCTTGGCGGCTTGCACCACGGGTGTGGTGCCAATCGCCAGATCAGGTTTGTATTCATTAACGGCAGCAATATCTTGCTCGAGCGAGGCGCGGTACTGCACCTGTACGCCCTTGGCTTCCAGCCAGGCACGATCAACTTCGCTGGCAGCCGTTTGCGGGCAGGCGGTGCCGACGTAGCGCAGATCAGCACCACTCTCTACCAACAAGCGACCCACCAACAACTCGGAACCTTCGTAGCCTGAGAGCGTGATACGGCCCTCGATACGGGTCGCCGAGAGCGCACCTTTGATCGCAGGTAGAAAGCGGTTTTTTGCAGCATCGATCATGCGCTGCTCAACGTTGCACGCATCACCAATGGCTTGTAACCATGCCTCGGTACCGTCATGACCGACCGGTGCAGAGCCCACCGAGCCACGCCCGGCAGCTTCAAACTCACGCAGACTAGCGGTATAGAAAGGATGGATCGCTGCAACCGCTGCGCAATCGAGCGCTGCATACAGCTCACGCCACTCGCGCGTTGGTACGGTTGGTCCTGCGGCCAGCCCCAGCATGTCTAGCATGCCGCCGATGATCATCGGATCGGCGGGGAACATCTCACCCAACAGCGTAACTGTCGGCTTGTCGCTGATGCCGGAACGCGGAGCGGCCACAGGTCCCGCTACGATCTCGCCGCGTGCGTATTTCAGCATCGCAGCGGACAGTACATCTTTTGCTTCAGCATGCGTAGGCACACCAAAGCCAGGCACATCAATACCGATCACGCGAACGCCGTTGATTTCTTTTGGCAGAATTTGCAGCGGCACACCAGAGGCAGTCGGCACGCACAGATTGATCACGACAATCGCGTCATATGAATCCGGATTCGCCTGCTCATGAACAGCGTCGCGAATATCTTCAAATAGCTTGCCGGTAACGAGTGTCTCTGAGTTGAAGGGCACATAACCCACGCTGCGGCGCGCACCATAGAAATGCGAGGTGAAGGTCAAGCCATACACGCAGCAGGCCGAGCCCGACAAAATCGTCGCGGTGCGACGCATACGCAAACCAACACGCAAAGAACCGAACGCAGGACACATGCTCTGCGGCTGATCATGCGGGCCTTTCGGGTAATCCGCCGCGTAGCGATCAAGCACGCCCGCTTTACCGGCCGCGCGTGCAGCAGCCTCCAGCTGCTCTTTACCCGCGTGGCAACCCACACCATCGGCCTCGAGTGCCGCCGGGTTGTTAACGATCGGGATAACGCGCTGATCCATGGGCTTAGACCTCGTCGTAGATAACTTCGAGTGAGGGCTTGATGACTTCCTCTCTACCCATCATGTCGGCTACGGTGGCTGGTTGCAGCACCACATCGCGGCCGACCGCATCGGCTGCAAACAAGCCAAGCAGTTCTTCTTGCGTTAATGGTTTGGGTCGCACGGGTGGCGCGTCGGCGACGTTTTGTGCGAGCGTGGCAAACAGACTGCCCCATGGGCTTTCCGGACGGCCGACGATTTCATAGCTCGCGCTCTTTCTGCGAATGTCTTCGTTTGCCGGAATTGCTGACAACACAGGAATCCCCGCGCGGGTGGCGAATGCTTGTGCCTCGCCCGTACCGTCATCTTTGTTGATCACCATGCCGGCAACACCCACATTGCCGCCGAGCTTGCGGAAGTATTCAACTGCTGAGCAGACATTGTTGGCGACATAGAGGGATTGCAGGTCATTACTGCCGACCACAATCACCTTCTGGCACATATCGCGTGCAATCGGCAAACCAAAGCCGCCGCACACCACGTCACCCAGAAAATCTAGTAGCACGTAGTCGAAGCCCCAATCATGGAAGCCGAGTTTTTCGAGTAATTCAAAACCGTGGATGATGCCGCGTCCGCCGCAGCCACGACCCACCTCTGGCCCGCCTAACTCCATCGCGTACACACCATCCCGCTTGAAGCAGACATCACCAATCGCTACAGGCTCGCCAGCAAGTTTTTTCTTGGAGGAGGTTTCGATAATGGTTGGGCATGCACGGCCGCCAAACAGCAGCGAGGTCGTGTCACTCTTAGGATCACAACCGATCAGCAATACCTTCTTGCCTTGTTGCGCCATCATGTAAGAGAGGTTGGAGAGCGTGAAGCTCTTGCCGATGCCGCCCTTGCCGTAGATCGCGATGATCTGCGTCTCTTTTTTAACTTCGCCGGTATGCACCGGATTCGGCTCCACCGCTGCTTCTGCGCGCAGACGCTCTTTCTGCATGAAGTGCACGGGTGCTGCCTGTTGCTCTTTATGCTGGCTCATTGGCTTTGTCTCCAGTCGAGAATCATCTTCAGACAGCTTGGGTCATTGAACGCGGTGCGGTAGGCCTCTTCCGCTTGCGCCGGATTGCTACGGTGAGTGATCAAGCCTTCCAGCGACAAGCGGCGCGATTCCACTAAATCACGCACAGCAATTAGCTCAGCCGGCTTCCACTGCGCCGCTACGCGAATACGTACTTCACGCATGAACGCGGGCGGGAAAGAAAAACTCATCGGCTCATCGTAAAAACCAGCCAGAACAATCTCGGCATTCGGCGCAGCGCGCGCAATGAGTTGATCGAGTATCAGCGGGTCTCCGCTGACATCGCAGATGCAGCGGTAGTTAGAGCGCGTATCTTCATCCGGATCAACCACGCTGTACCCGATAGCGCCCTCGCGGCGCGCAGGATTGGTCTCCCACACCACCGGTTTGGCACCGCTCTCGACCGCAATGCGCGCCATCATTCGACCCAGGACACCATGACCCACAATCAATTCAGGTTGGGCCGAGGTGGGTGCCGAGAAAGCGTGATAGGCCGTGGCGGCCAGCGCCAGCAAAGTACCGCGCTCACCCAGTGACTCTGAAATTCTTAGCGCGCGAAGCGCCGGTATCACCACACGCGATGCCGCGCCACCAAAAAGACCGCGTACTTCGCCGTAGCAAGCCGCGCCAGGCACGAACACCATCTCACCGATCTCGTAGTTGGTGCTGCGGCCTGCCTGCACCACGCGACCCACCGACTCATAGCCCGGTACCAGCGGGTAGCCCATGCCCGGAAAAATCGGCATACGGCCTGAGTACAGCAACTTCTCGGTACCGGTTGAAATGCCCGACCAGCAAGTCTCTACAACCAGGTCGTTATCAGTGGGCGCAACCAGCGGAACCTCGCGCAATTGCAGCTGCATCGGCCTTTCAACCACAACCGCTACCGCGTGTTCGCTCATCAATGTCCCCTGGTTTAACTTCATTCGGCGGCTCGCTGAGTCACACCCTCGGGACTAGCCCGCGACCCACTCCGCCTTGATGACGTATTCTTTCCGTTACATTGCGTGGTGTCAACTTTTATTTACGCTTTGTCAGCCGCAACATTGGCCGTATGTGAAGACTGCTGCCGAATTGCTAACGGGTAGCAACCAACATCCGAACCTGTAGCGGGATACGGGTCGACACCGGACGAATCGCAGTGAACCCGGCCTCGGTCAGCAACGCGCTTAACTGCCCGGCAGTCCGCGCGCGGCCGCGCCCCATCGCCAGCAGATAAAAGCCAAAATAAGCATCACCCATGGCCTCGGCGCCCGGGGTGCCGGCCATCGGCTCGGCCAGCAGCAACGTGCCGCCGGGTGGCAGCGCCTGATAGATAGAGCGAAGAATAGTCAGTGCGCGCTGCTCGTCGTGGTCGTGAATCACTCTGACCAGCGTGACAATGTCGAACCCTGTTGGAAGCGGGTCAGACAAGAAATTGCCGCCCACCGCCTTCGCACGCTGGGCTAAACCAGCAGTGGCAAAGCGCGCTTTGGCGCGCTCAGCAACTGCGGGCAAATCAAACAAGGTCAGCTGCAGATGCGGCGCTCGTGCCCCAACGCTGCACAGGAACCGACCCTCACCGCCCCCGACATCCAGCAAGCGGTGATGACGATCGAACGAATAGGCATCGAGAATTTCAGCCGCCACCAGCGGTTGCGAGGCCGCCATTAGCGCCGAGTAATTACCGACATGGTCAGCTGCAAGCTCGCCAGCGCGCGCCGGCGCGTCATCGGCGGTGTAAGGGTAAAAGCCAGAGAGCGCGGGCGCAGGGCCCTGCCCGCGCAGCAAAGCGACCGGGTCTGCCAGATCGGCATACAAGGTGTCGTGATGGCGAATCATCGCCAGCACCCCTTCGTTGTCCACCAGCGGCGCGCCCAATACACCCAGGCCATAGCGCGGCTGTGCGCGCTCATCCGTACCACGCGACTCGATTAATCTGAGCGAGATAGCGGCGGCCAGCAGTCGGTCGGTTGCTTCATTCGTCATCTGGCAGTGCATCGCCAGTTGCGACAGCGTCATCGGACCGTGCGAGAGCTTACGAAACAAATCCAGCTTGACGCAGGCCGATAGCACCTGCGAGTAAACAAAACCCGCCACCAGATCAAACACCTCGCGCGAGCGCTTGCGCGCAAACGGGCGAGTCAGCGGGAATGATGAGGCTGCGCGATGAAACGCCGCGCTGGCATACAGGCGGTCGCGCAGCGCGAGAAGCCGATCGGTGAAAGAAACTGTGGCTGCCGCCATTTAGGCAACGACGCGCGTCACACTGGGTGCGAACTTGCGCACCAGGTCATTCGGCACCAGCCGTTTGGCTTCCATGCGCAACAGCGTGCGCAGTTGCGCCGAACCGCGGCAAGCCGGTATCGAGGCACTGGCGTGCGCAATTAGCTGGTCGAACAATTGCACCGCGCCCGTCAGCCCCAATTCGCCTGCAGAACTGGGACGACCATGCGTCACATCCTGACCCGAGGGCTTGCCCAGCATCTCGGCATCGCAGGCGACATCGCGAATATCATCCGCCACCTGATATGCCTCGCCGAGTAACTCGCCAAGCGCCCGCCATGGTGCGGCGTCGGCACCAGCCGCCTGGGCGCCAGCCGCAGTTGCAGCGACGAACAGCGCTCCGGTCTTGGCCCGTTGGTAATCGCTCAACGACACGCGTGGCTCGCATTCCCACGCTTGGCCGGCGATGATGCCGGACGGTGCGCCTACGGCCACGGACAGTGTTGAAATCATTGGGATCAGCCGCAGCGGCTGTGTCGCGCCGGCATGCGCCAGCGACTGGAACGCCGCCACAATCAACGCATCCCCCGCCAGCACTGCCAGTCGCTCACCGTGCGCTGCAAATACCGAGGGTCTGCCGCGCCGCGTCAGCGCATTGTCGAAACAAGGAAGATCATCATGCACCAGCGAGGCGCAGTGCATGAGCTCGATAGCCGCGCCGCCCGCAGCCGGTAGGCCAAGGTCGTCAGCGCCGCAAGCCTGCGCGACTGCGAGTGTGAGATGGGGGCGGATCCGGGCACCGCCGGGAAATACTGCGTCACGCATGGCAGCCGCCAGCAGCGGCGGACCCTCCGGCCCCTGCTGAAGCGCGAGCGCGGCCTCTAGCGCCGCCTCAATCCGTTCGGTGTTCTCCATGGCGTCTCCGTATCGACCGGCCGGTTCCGGCCATGGATGTAAGGTATTTGCGTCACTGCAATATGTCAAGTTTTATTGACACCCAAGCGACGAGAACAGTCTGAATGTGCGGCGATTGCCTTGGATTTCAGCCGGTGCGGATGCTGTTGATTACATCAACCAACAGGTCCACGCACTGGCTTGGACTTTCTTCGTGCGCCAAGTGGCCAAGCATCGGCCACAGCACCCGCTGCGCTTGCGGTAGCCGCTTGGCAACCACCGCCGCCTGCTGAGGCGGCACCGTAAGATCATTTTCAGCTGCGACTAACCACACCGGTATTGATAAATTGGGCAGATCGCGTTCCAGCGCATCCAAATCCCAATGCGCCATCATCGCGAGTGCAGCGCGCACATGAGCCGGGCTTTGCATCAAGCGCTGGTACAGCCGCATACCGGTGGCGTCAATCACTGAACCTGTGCTGCGCATCAGACGCTGAATAACGACCGGATCATTCGCTTGCCAGGCAAAAAATTTCGCGGTCAGTGAACCCGTTGCCATCAGGCGCGCCAGCGGCGAAAAAATCGCGCCCGCCATGCCGCCGAAACCAATGAACGCGCCGTTCAAACTGACCAGTGCTGCGGGTCGCACACTCCCATCAAGCACCATACGTGCAGCGACCGCTGCGCCGGCAGAATGACCAACGATCAGATCAGGCGATAACTGCATCTGCTTCATCAGAGCCGCTACCCGCTGCGCCATGCCACTAAGTGACTGCCCCGAGGGCGGCATCGGCATCTCGCTAAATGCATGACCGGGAAGGTCTATCGCAATGACTCTGCAATGCTGAGAGAGAAGCGGCGCGACATCACGCCATGAGTGGGTGGCCGAGGCTGTACCGTGCAGCAGCAGTATTACCGGTGCATCGCGCCGAGCAGTAGGAAATTCCTGAACATGCCACAACAGCCCTGCGGCACTGATGAACCGACTGCTTACGCGATTGGGCCAGTCGAGCCCGTCGACCTGCCAGTCCAAACGATCACCCAAAGGCGCGCGGCTCTGTGCCCGTTGCCAGCCGCACAGTCTGCGCCAGCTGCGCCGAGCCCGCATGCGGCAAAGGCAGATAACGCGCACGCATCGCACGCGCCAGTGTTGCCGCTTCCTGCTGCGGCTTGGGTGAAGTATCAATCAGCAGCACCGGCACTTGCACCTGCGCTAGTTGCTGCGCTGTTTGCATGGCTTCTTGTTGCGCGCGTTCGCGGCCACCGCTACCGTCGAGTGCCACATTAGCGCGACCATCAGTCAGCAATACCACCAGGGGTGACTGGCCGCGCCGTGCGAGTGAGTCGACCAGTGATGCGGTGACTTCCAAAGCGCTGGCTAACGGCGTACCACCACCGCCCGGCAATCCCGAGAGTCTTCGCCTTGCAGCAGTAAGCGAGCGCGTTGGTGGTAACAACAACTCGGCCGAGCGACCACGAAACGCCACCAGTGCCACCTGATCACGTCGTACATAACATTCGGCGAGCAGCATCTCGATCGCGCCTTTTACCTCAGACAATCGATGCATGGCGGATGAACCCGATGCATCGACTACGAATACGGTTACGCTGGCGCTGCGCTGACGAATTCGCGTGACATGAAAATCTTCCGCACGCACCAGTACCCTCGCCTTTGCGACTGCCTCGCCACTTAACGCTCGCCTCAGTCGCTGCCACGGTGCCGCAGCACGAAGGGTATCTACCAAGTGCAGTCGTCGTCCGCGTAAATTATTTGCTCGGCGCGAGCCTACCGGTCGACCATGTGCACCGGCATTGCTATGCGCGCCTGATTTACCACCCATGCGCGCCGGCTTGATGCCCGAGATGAGTGCTGCAAGCAAGTTTGGTGGTATCGCTGCCTGTGCAGCATCGAGCACACGATCTTCCATCGCCTGCTGCTGCGATAGTGGGCTCTGCGTTTCAGGCTGATCGGGTGTCTGCGACGATTCAGCAGATTCGGCTGAGCCGTCATCTTCGTCATTGTCATCCTGCGGCAACCGGGTGGCGCGTGGTGCCAACACCAATGCAGCAGCCAGCTGCGCATCATCATCATTACAGCATTCGTTATCATCAAATGCGGCACTGGCCCGCGCGGCGGATAATGCAAATGAGCACGCGCGCAGGGAGCTGACGCCAAGCGCCATCGCAGCAGAGCACAAAGCATCAATCATTGCCTCTGGTAGCTCTATCGCTTCCAAACGCTCGCGCGCCGCGTTTATTTCTTCTGCCGAAGCCATCGTGTTGTCAATAAAGCGTGGCGAGATCGCGCGCAGATCAATATCGAAGGCCATTCGATCACACAAGGCCTCTGGCAAGCCATCATCTTCGGGCGTCGCTTCATCTAGCGCCACCACACCAAACTGGGTACTGGTTTGCTGTCGGATGCCATCGCGTTCGACCACCACTTGCGCGTTATCCATCGATTGAGTGATGCGCGCCGCGGTCGCACGTGAAACTCGCTCCGCCATACTCAGCACGAGTACACCACCATCGACACTGGCAAGCAAACCGGATTGCGATATCGGACGACCGGCGGACAAGGTTGCGGGCAGATCAAGCCCGCCGAGTAAACGTTCGTCTGTCACTGATTGCGGTACACGAACCCAAGCACGCTCACCCATCAGTGCTTTAAGCATCGCCAACCAGGCATCGCGCACGGGACCAGCATGTGCGCGCACGCGTACACCGCCCAAACCAGCCGGATCAATCGCGAATAAAACAGCGACCCGCACCGCGAGTTCCCACGCCCTACCCGACGGGTCCGGCTCGCGGTCCAGGGGTGCCAGCATCAGGCAGTCTGCGTGAACACTTCATCCACCGCACGATGAACGCGCGTGCCGCTGCCAGATTCATCGAGCGGATTACGGCGTAATCGATGACGCAAGGCAGGTGCCGCCATGCGACGCAGGTGCGCGTCACCGACTTCAAGATCACCCTCAAAAGCGGCAAGCGCACGCGCTGCGCGTACCAGCGCTAATTCACCACGCAGACCATCAGTACCGAGGTTCATGCACAGCTGCGCTGCGCGGGTCAATGCTTCATCGGGTACTTCAACCTGCGGTAAGCGCTTGCGCGCGGCGACGATGCGACGGCGAATTTTTTCATCTTCCTTTTGCCATGCGTCGACAAAAGATTGTGGTGAGCGTTCAAAGGCGTCACGCCGCTTGACGATTTCAATGCGCAACTTGAGATCGGTCGGTGTACTGACATCAACCGCTAAACCGAAGCGGTCAAGCAATTGCGGTCTCAGCTCGCCCTCTTCCGGATTACCACTCCCTACCAACACGAAGCGTGCCGGGTGACGAATCGATAGCCCTTCGCGCTCGACCAGGTTTTCACCGGAAGCTGCGACATCAATCAGTAAATCAACCAGATGATCTTCCAATAGGTTGACCTCATCGATATACAAGAAGCCACGATTCGCGCGTGCCAACAATCCGGGTTCAAAGGCTTTAACACCTTGCGACAAAGCGCGCTCCAGATCGAGTGCGCCCACCACGCGGTCTTCAGTCGCACCGAGCGGCAGGTCGACTACCGGTACTGGCTTCAGTAATGACTTCGGTACGCCGGCGGCTTTCTTCGGCGCGCAGCTTTCGCAGGAGGGTGTGCCTGCTGCGGGATCACAGCCATAGACACACTGTTCGACCGCGCGCATTTTTGGGAGCAGTGCCGCCAAGGCGCGCACTGCGGTGGATTTACCCGTACCGCGATCGCCAAGGACCAGTACGCCGCCGATGCCGGGGTCGACAGCTGCGGTCAACATCGCCGCTTTCATTTCGTCTTGCCCGACGATTGCAGAAAATGGAAAGACTGCCATGGTGATCACTCCTTATGACTAACTCATCATAATTTTTATTGTTTTTATCTCATCGAATCCAGCGTCGACGTAGGTCGATTAAATGCGTCAAACCTGATGCAAGTAATAACAGCATCACGGTGTACCAAGGCAACCCTAGCACCGCGCTGCGAACTGACAGCATCAGGCAAAGCCCCGGTAAAAACATCCAACTCAGCGACGATGGCGGTAATCCTTGTTTTTTGCGCCGCCACAGCAGCGTCAGCACTGCCCACTCGACTAGCGTCGCCACGATCACGAAGTCAATCAGGAGAGTGCCGGAAAACTCTGCCTGCATACACGCCTTCCTCAAGCAATTTCACAGCCACGCCCCTACGTGGCTGGCGCAGCTATGCCATTAAACTGTAATTTACACCCTTAATGTCAAGTTAGATAGACATTTTTCGGTGCGCGTTAGGCGGGTAGTGGTAGCCAGTTCTAACCATTGGATTATCAAAAAAGAATGCTTGCTTGAGATTGAGGTCGGTATTACCATCGAGTCATTGGTAAAACCTCGGAGGCACTATGTCGACCACGCTCACCGTAAAGGGACAAGTCACGATTCCAAAGCAGATCCGAGATGCCTTGGGCCTGAGGCCTGGCATGCCGGTGGACTTTGCCGTTAATCGCGAAGGCCAGGTTGTGATCCAGAACGCCGAAGCGGCTGCCCGAACCCAGCCCGACAGGTTCGAAGCAGCTCGCGGAAAGGCGGACATCAAGTGGCGCACCCAAGAGCTGATGGCGCTATTGCGCGATGACACGGGACACGATACCTAATGCTGGTCGACACAAACATTCTTGTCGATGTCTTGGAAAACGATCCAGAGTGGGCAGCCTGGTCCGTTGCGCAACTACGGGCGCAGTCTAAGGTCCACAGGCTCGTCATCAACCCCATCATTTATTCCGAGCTATCGCTGACTTTCTCCTCTGTTGAGGATCTCGATGAGGTGCTTGATGGCCTGAAGCTTCCCGTGCTGGAGATGCCCAGACCAGCCTTGTTTTTGGCTGGTAAAGCATTTGTGCAGTACCGCCGAAGCGGCGGCGCGAAAAACAATGTACTTGGGGATTTTTTTATCGGGGCGCATGCTGCTGTTAGCGACTTACCGCTGCTAACCCGAGATACTCGTCGTTACAAGAATTACTTTCCGACTGTGAAGCTAGTAGCACCTGTGTGATACCGACTTAAGTCGTCTGTGGCATTGGGCGATATCGGATTTGCTGTTGTATTGCACTTACGCCCGAACGCGCATTCCCCACTTCCACAACCAACCCGTCGGTATCGGCATCACCATGAACAGATGCTCGAGCACCGCCAGCGTCAGCAGCACCGCTACCAGACTCAGACTGGTGGCAGCAAACCCGGCCGCTGGCTGAACCGCGACCTCCATCCACAAAGGCGCAGCGACTGCACAGGAAGCGATGAGAGAAACAGGCATCAGCCAGTTGAATGCACGACGCGAAAAATAGCTTTGCAAGTAAGCGAGGTGCGCCGGCAAAAAATTTTCCGACAAATTACGCACACCCAGAAACAGATTCAACTTGGCTGAGAGACGCATGGTCCAGAGCACCAAATAGGTCCACCATCCAGTTTGATTTGGCTGGTTCCAACTCGCTGCAAGCACCAGCAGCGCCAGAACGATCAATGCAAGCTCGTGATGCAAGATGGTCTCCGCAGCATGACGAGCGCGTTGCCAGCCTCGGCTATCGGCCGGGCATTCGCTGCGACGCGCACCCGTCACATAACCGAGCAAGAAAGCAATCTCTTGCCAGGCCCAGACCAATACCGCGCACGTAAATGCGCAATAGGCCGAGCCCACCGAAGTGTGCGCGGCAGAGATGTGCAGACCAACGATCGCAAAGCCCAGCACCATGGTTGCCCCGAGCATGATCGGCGCAAAATGTCGGCGCGATAAGCGTCCTAACCACAAAATCGATCCGGTAGAAAACCACCAGACGAATAAAGTGAATACGACAGGTAACAAATACTGGGACATAGCCTCGACTTACCCTCGCCTACCAGCTCGGTTGCATGCGGGTTTCGGACGGCAGCTCGTTCGAGATCACGGGAATGAAAAACATCCGCGCAAAGACTGCGACGCCGGCAACGCTCCACCACGCGCGCTTCACTAAGCCAAACAAGCCACCGGATGCTTTTGCCTCATCGACGCGTTGCGAGCAATAAAACAAGCGATCGAGATTGGCGTGGAACGCCGGATGATCGAGATCGAGCATGATCGGGAATACCTGCTTGGTAATCTCATTAGTGATGCGAAATACTTCAAAGTCGTATTCGGTCGCATCCAGTCCCATCTGCTGCTTCAACTCCGGACGCGTATGGTCACGCACATACATGGTGGCGTAGACCGCCAGCAGGAAAAAGCGTATCCACAAGACATTGTGACCTCGCAGCAACTCGGGATTCGCGCGCATGATCAGCGCGAACGATTCACCATGGCGAAACTCGTCATTACACCAGCGCTGGAACCATCTGAAGATCGGATGAAAGCGCCGCTCCGGGTAACGCTCGAACTGACGGAAAATACGGATATAACGGGCGTAGCCAATTTTTTCAGACAGATAAGTCGCGTAAAAAATATATTTCGGTTTGAAATAAGTGTATTTTTTGGTCCGCTTCAAATTACCCAGGTCGATACCCAGACCATAATCTTTCAGCGACGAATTCAGAAACCCCGCATGACGCGACTCATCACGCGCCATGTATTCCATCAGCTTCTTGATATCCGGATTCGAGACATTCTTTTTTATTTCGTTGTACAGCACGCAGCCAGAGAACTCGGAGGTTAAGGAGCTGACCAGAAAATCCAGAAATTCCTGCTGTAGTTCCTCCGGTAACTTCGCAAACAGTTCTCGCGCTTCATCGGCGAACGTCGCATCACGCTGGAAATGATCGTGGTTGTTATCGCCTTCATACTCGGCCATCATCACGTCCCATTCGGCGCGTACCGGCTCGACATTGATGGCATCCATCGCCGCAAAATCAGTCGTATAAAAACGCGGCGAAAAAATCGTGTCGGTGACTGCCTTGCGGGCAGCATCCTCAACCGACTTTATTTCGTGGTTGGTGTTGTGCACAATGGCTCTCCTTGCAAAGGAACAGATTCATCAATTTTTTCATCGACCGGCGCACGCAATAAATAGATGTGTAGCAGCACATAGCCGGCCCAGAACATCACCAACATGGCCTCGATCAGGTCAGTCATGGGTGTAGCTCCATCGCTTGTGAGGTGTAGAAACCGCTGGAAATTTTTTCAGTGCGGCCGACGCGCCACTGCGCAAGATGCGCATGATCAGCAATTGCATCGCGCAATGCTGCCTCCGACACGGGCGCAATAAAAGGTGCGCGATCCGAGCGCGGAAAGATACGACCGATGCGTATCATCGCCGCCAGCAAGGCATTACTCGGTGCGAAAGTGAACACCACTGAGCCATGGGTGCGCTGCGCCAGTCGCGCAAGCCCTGCCACCATGTCGAGGCGCTGGTAGTGAATCACCGAATCCATCGCGATCACGTGATCGAACTCGCCCAATGAATCGGCCAACATGTCACCCGAGACGAACTGAATGCGGTGCGAGTGCGGATCGCTACTCGAGCGCTCACGCGCCAAATCCACCAGCGTGGGCGATAAATCAATCGCCACCACTTCAGCACCACGCTTGGCTAACTCGCATGCCATCGCACCGGTGCCGCAGCCCGCATCCAGTACCCGCCGGCCCTGTAAATCCTCAGGTAGCCAAGAGAGCAGGGTCTGGCGCATGCGATCGCGGCCGGCACGTACAGTGGCGCGTATGCCGGATACCGGCGCCTCCGAGGTGAGCTTGGCCCACTGATCAGCGGCGGTGCGGTCGAAGTATTCTTCGAGCTTGGCGCGGGTTTGTTGGTAGCTGGCTTGTTCCATAGCTATCTCATCAGTCAAAGCCAAGCAAATCAAAAATATCGCGGTCTCGCATCGGCGAGCACTCGAGTGGCTCCGCCCCAGCCCACAGACGCGCCGCGAGTTGCAAGTACTCGGCCTGCACCATTTTGACTTCCGGTGTTTCTTCCATTTCGAATAACGTAGCTTTTTTCAAGCGGCTCTGGCGGATCACATCGAGTGACGGAATTTGCGCCATGGTTTTCAAGCCGATTTGTGCATTGAATTTATCGATCTGATCGGTTGCGTCAGATCGGTTGGCAATCACACCACCCAATCTCACCTTGTAGTTTTTCGATTTAGCACCAATCGCTTGCACGATACGGTTCATCGCAAAAATCGAATCAAAGTCGTTAGCTGTAACGATCAATGCGCGATCTGCATGCTGTAGTGGTGCTGCGAAACCACCGCACACCACATCACCCAGCACATCAAAAATCACCACATCGGTTTCGTCCAGTAGGTGGTGCTCTTTCAAGAGCTTGACGGTCTGACCTACGACATAACCACCGCAACCGGTACCTGCGGGTGGACCGCCGGCTTCAACGCACATCACACCGTTGTAGCCTTCGAATACAAAATCTTCGACGCGCAGTTCCTCACTATGAAAATCTACGGTCTCCAGTACGTCAATCACCGTCGGCATCAGGCGTTTGGTGAGCGTGAATGTGGAGTCGTGTTTGGGGTCGCAACCGATCTGCAGCACCCGCTTGCCCAGTTTGGAGAACGCCACCGACAAATTCGATGATGTCGTACTCTTGCCGATACCCCCCTTGCCGTAAATCGCGAATACCTTTGCGTTTCCAATACTCACGCGCGGGTCGAGTGAGACTTGCACACTTCCCTCGCCATCGGCGCGTCTATCGCGACGAATCTCGCTGACCGGCACTGTGCTGATATTCATCCTTTATCTCCCTCGTAGATACCTTCCAATCGATCTTCCAATTCCTCACCGGCGCGACGCATGGCATCGAGTGTGTCTGCATCGGGAGTCCAGTAATTTCTTTCATAGGCTTCCATCAATCGGCTGGCAACACGTGCCGATGCGGATGGATTCAAACGCGCGAGCCGTTCGCGCATTTCAGGGTCCAGCAAGAAGGTCTGCGTCAGTTGCTGATACACCCAAGGCTGTACCTGACCGGTGGTGGCTGACCAGCCCATCGTGTTGGTGAGATGTAGCTCAATCTGATGCACACCCTCATAGCCATGCGCCAGCATGCCCTCGTACCACTTGGGGTTGAGGGTTCGGGTGCGAGTTTCAAGTGCGACTTGCTCTGACAAAGTACGCACCGTGCCGCCGCCGCGTGTCTGGTCGCCGATGTATACCGGCGCCATTTCTGCATCCGGTCCTTTGGCGCGCTTCACCGCGCGGCTAATACCGCCCAAGGTATCGAAATAGGTATCGATGGTGGTCACACCGACTTCCACCGAGTCGAGATTTTGATACGCCAATTCAACGCGCGACAGCACGCTATTGAGTAATTTCGGTTGCGCTACCGGTCGGCCACTGGTGCCATAGGCAAAACCTTTGCGGCAGGTCCAGGCTTCGGCGAGCTCGTCCTCATCATCCCAGCGACTGCAATCAATCAGGTGATTGACGTTCGCGCCGTAGGTGCCCTCGGCATTACCAAACACACGCAAGGCAGCAGTTTCGATATCGCTGTCGTGTTCTTCCATATAGGCCAACACATGCTTGCGAATAAAGTTGTGTTCGGGCGATTCATCCGCTTGCGCGGCGAGTAGCGCCGCTTCAGCCAACATACGTACTTGCAGCGGCAGCAGATCCCGGAAAATGCCCGATAGCGTGATCATCACATCCACACGCGGACGACCCAATGTCTCGAGTGGCAGTAATTGCGCACCGGCCAAGCGCCCGTAAGTATCAAAGCGCGGTGCCGTGCCCATCAGCGCCATGGCTTGCGCGATAGGGCCACCTTCGCTCTTCAGGTTATCGGTGCCCCACAGCACCATCGCAATCGATTCAGGAAACGCGCCGGTATCTTCATGATGCTTGGCCAGCAAGCGCTCGGCCTGGCGTGCGCCGTCTTTGACAGCATAGGCACTGGGTAAGCGGAAGGGATCAAAGCCATGCAAATTACGACCCGCCGGCAATACATCCGGCGAGCGCATCATGTCGCCACCCGGCGCCGGACGCACATAGCGGCCATCGAGTGCGGTCAACATACCGTCCAGCTCAAAGTGCTCGTGTAGCAGTTCATTGCTGGCAGAGAGTTTTTGCATCAGCTCTCGTTGCGATTCACTGAGCTTAACGGGGGTACCGGTTAGCATCGCGCGTATCGCAGCACGTAATTCATCATCAATGGTGGCACCGTGGGCCGCCTCGGCAATCGAGAGCAGCATGTCAACGCGCTCGTCAACCGTAGGCGCCTTGCCTACCACGTGCAAGCCATGCGGAATCAGGGTGTATTCCAGCTCGAGCAGTTTTTCATTCAAGCTGACGATCGCTGCATCGCTATTACCATCCCAAGCAGGCTCGGCTTGAGCGAGTTCAAGTTCGCACGCTTGCGACTGAATCATGGCCGCTAACGATGGCCGTTCATGGTCTTCCTCAGGGCCGAGCTGACGCCAGCGCGAGAGTGATGATTTCAGTTCATTCAAGCCACGATATAAACCAGCCTCTGCCAGCGGCGGTGTGACATACGACACCAAGGTGGCATTGGCACGGCGCTTCGCGATCGTACCTTCAGACGGGTTATTCGCTGCATATAGATACACGTTCGGCAGATCAGCAATCAAACGATCCGGCCAGCATGCACCTGACATACCGGCTTGCTTACCAGGCATGAACTCCAACGCACCATGTGTGCCGAAATGTAGCACTGCATGTGCAGCGAAATCTTCTCGCAGATAGCGGTAAAAAGCAGAGAAGGCATGCGTCGGCGCAAAGCCTTTATCGAACAGCAAGCGCATCGGGTCACCCTCGACGCCGGTCGAAGGCTGAACGGACACCATCACATTACCGAAGCGCGCGCCCAGCACAAATAAATGACGCCCATCGGTTAAATGTTTGCCGGGCGCTGGGCCCCACTGCGCTTCAATCTCTCGTAACCAAGGCTCACGTCGCACATGGTCGTCAGCAGTGATCTTGGCGAGTACATTGGCGGGTGCGCCGTGGTGTTCGGCGTTACCGTTCAATATCGCGCGCCTCAGTTCATCGACATCTTCCGGTAGTTCAATGCTGTAACCGGCACGCTGCATCGCCGCCAGTGTGTTGTAGAGTGATTCAAACACTGCAAGGAAAGCGGCGGTGCCGGTACCACCGGCATTCGGTGGGAAATTGAATAACACCACTGCCACGCGGCGCTCGGCACGTTCTGAACGACGCAAGGCGACCATTTTGTCGACGCGTGCGGCGATCATGTCGGAACGCTCGCTGCACGGCTGCATATCCTGACCTGCATCGCTGGCTTCAAATGTGCAACCACGTGAGCAACCTGTGCACTTGCTACCAGTACCATCACTGCGTCCACCGTAGACCAATGAGCCGCTGGAACCATCCAGCTCAGGCAAGGCCACCATCATGGTCGCTTCTACCGGCAACAAGCCACGCTCGGAGCTACCCCAATGTTCAATCGTTTGAAACTCGACCGGTGTCACCGCCATGTAGGGCACGTCGAGCGTACTCAGCATATCTTCTGCGGCTTTGGCATCGTTGTATGCCGGACCACCGACCAATGAAAAACCGGTCAGCGATACCACCGCATCGACGGTGGCGCGACCCTCTTTCATGAAAAACCGCTCAACTGCAGGACGTGCATCAAGACCACTGGCATACGCAGGCAACACCGAAAAGCCACGCGCTTCAAGTGAAGCAATCACACCGTCGTAGTGACGTGCATTACCGGCGAGCAGATAAGAGCGCATCAGTAACAAGCCGATGCTGGCCTTGGCACCGTTGACGGTCGGTACACGATCCAGCCGATCCCCCATACCTTTGTGCACGCCAGCGCCTTTCATGCGCGGGTGATACAAGCCCACCTCCGGGTACTCCACCGGTGCGCTCGGTGGTGCCTTGCCACGCAAAGGCTTGCGCGCTCCATCGGCATAGCCATTCACCAGTAACTGCACCATGCCGGCGATGTTTTCTTCGGAGCCTGCCAGCCAGTACTGCAAGGTCAGGAAATACGCACGCACATCTTGCGCCGTGCCGGGGATGAAACGTAATAGCTTAGGCAAGCGACGCAGCATCTTCATCTGCTGCGCACCAGCCGTCGCCGCAGGCTTGCCATCACTGCTCTTGCCACGTAATTTTTTCAGGAAAGCCATGGGGCCGCGCGTAGTGCCGTCCATGCTGAAGCGGCCGATGCGCGTCAGGCGCATCACTTCACCCGCCGACATAATGCAGACCATCGCATCGCAGTGATCACGACGCGCCTGCAAATCCGGCAATATGGGTGTGAAGTGATCTTCCATGAACAGCATCGATGCAAGCACGATGTCACCGCTCGCAATATCTGCCTTGCAGCGTGCCAATGCCGATGCATCATCCGCCCACTCGGACGCCGCATGAATACTCAGCGTCACTGAGGGCAGACGCTGCTGCACCAGTCGTGCTGCACGCGCTGCGGCGCCCGCCAGATGGTTATCCATCGTGACGATGACTACGCGCATCGCAGTATCAGCGGCTGTAGTGGGCTTTCGCGTCATACAAGGTCTCGATAGTGATCTGCTGCACGCCACGTTCTTTGGCAAAGTTCTCGGTATTGCGTCGTGCTTTACCGCGAACGAAGAAAGGGATCTTGCCAAGCTCACGCTCGGCTTCATTACTCCACATCGGAATCAACTCACCCGCATTCGCGGGCTCTGGCATCGCAGCCGGCGCCACCACTTCCGGCGCCTCAGACGGCTGACGCTGTGGGGTGCGTGCTTTACCTAAATGCGAAGGCGCCGCATGTTCATTGAACTCGAAATCGTCTTTGAACATCGCGATCAGATGCTCTTCCAAGCCCATCATCAGCGGATGCACCCAGCTATCAAACAGCACATTCGCGCCTTCAAAACCCATCTGCGGTGAATGACGTGCCGGGAAATCCTGTACATGCACAGGAGCCGAGATCACTGCGCACGGCAAGCCCAAACGCTTGGCGATATGGCGCTCCATTTGCGTGCCCAGAACCAGCTCGGGTGATAGCTCGGCAACGCGTGCTTCCACTTCCAGGTAATCATCGGTAATCAGTGCCTCGACGCCATAGCGCTCAGCGGCAGCACGCACTTCACGCGCAAACTCTCGGCTGTAAGTACCGAGCCCCACTACCTCAAAACCGAACTCTTCGGCAGCCACACGCGCGGCCGCAATCACATGGGTGGCATCACCGAATACAAACACCCGTTTACCGGTGAGGTAGGTTGAGTCGACCGACTTCGCGTACCACGCGGCGCGTGAGCGCTCATCTTCCAATGCGGTGTCCGCTTCAATGCCTGCCAGTTGCGCCACCTCGGTGATGAACTCACGCGTTGCACGCACACCGATCGGCACCACCGTCGTAAACGGCATACCATGCGTGCGCTTCAACCAGTTGGCTGCTTGCTGCGCAATCTCCGGATACATCACCACATTGAACTCGGCCTCGGTCAGGCGCGCGAGATCGTGCGGTGATGCAGACCATGGGGCAATCACGTTCACCCGAATGCCCATGCGCTCGATCAGCGCTTGTATCTCGCGCAGATCATCGCGATGCCGAAAGCCCAGCGCTGCCGGGCCAAGAATATTGCAGCTGGCTTGCTCTGGCCGCGCACCGTCGGCGCGCGCGCGCGTAAGTGCACGCACCATTTGATAAAAAGTTTCTGCTGCGCCCCAGTTTTCTTTTTTCTGATACGACGGCAGTTCCAGGGGAACCACCGGCACGGGCAAACCAAGTGCCTCTGCCAAACCACCCGGGTCGTCCTGCAACAGCTCAGCGGTGCAGGAGGCACCCACCATCATCGCTTGCGGCTGGAATCGCTCGTAAGCTTCACGTGCGGCATTCTTGAATAAGCCGGCGGTATCCGAGCCGAGGTCACGCGCCTGAAACGTGGTGTACGTCACCGGTGGCCGACGCGGTAAACGCTCGATCATGGTGAACAATAAATCTGCATACGTATCACCCTGAGGTGCGTGCAGTACGTAGTGCACATCACGCATCGCGGTAGCGATTCGCATTGCGCCTACATGCGGTGGGCCTTCATAGGTCCAGAGCGTCAGCTGCATGTCGCCTCCTGCTCTTTGTTCAGGAGTGAACGACGGCGCAGCGGGCGCGCAAACAACTCAGCCAGATCAGCCGCTTGCTCGTAGCCATGTACCGGTGAGA
>VERA01000100.1 GCA_018882935.1 Burkholderiaceae bacterium
TGGCAAGGCTGCGCTGGCCCGAATCGGCGGTGATGAATTTACGGTACTGCTCGATCAGCTTGGCGCCGATGCGGAGGCGCAAGCAGAGCGCGTAGCCAATCGTTTGATCGCAGCGATTGAGATAATGAGCGCGAGCAGCGCCTGGCGCGCATTCAATTTGCGTGCATCTATTGGTATTAGCGTGTACCCCGATGATGCGCAAGATGTCGATAATCTGTTAATGGCTGCAGATATCGCTATGTATGAAGCAAAGTCTGAGGGCAAAGCACAGGCGCGGCACTACGATGAGGCCTATGCCAACCGTATTCGCGAGCGCATCACCATAGAGCAAGAACTGGAAGCGGCGATTCATCGCGAGGAATTCGTTGTCTATTACCAGCCACGTGTTGACGCGCGCCGTGGTGTGCTGACAGGTATGGAGGCTTTGATTCGCTGGCGCCATCCAGAGCAGGGCTTGATCTCGCCGTTAGAGTTTATTCGTATCGCCGAGCAGACCGGGCTGATTGTGCCGATCGGCGAGTACGTGATCCGTCACGTATGTGCACAGCTCGCTGAATGGCAAGGCCAGGGTCTACCAGTGCAGCCTATATCGGTGAACGTATCCGCATTGCAGCTCAAAGGTGAAGGTCTGCGCCAGACCTTGATCGATAGTCTGGAAAAACACCAATTAAGCACAAAATTGATCGCTATCGAGCTCACCGAATCCAGCATGCTCGACGAGGATGGTGTTGCTCAGTCCGAATTGCGTAAGCTGCGTGAAATGGGTATTGAATTAGAGATTGATGATTTCGGTACTGGTTATTCTTCTTTGTCCAAATTACAGAGCCTGGATATTGATGTGCTAAAAATTGATCAGTCTTTTGTACGTCGCCTGGGCAAAGATGAGCAGGCCAGTAAACTCTGCGAGACCATGGTCTCGGTTGGTCGCAGCCTCAGTATTTCAGTGGTCGCTGAAGGTGTTGAGACCGTAGATCAGCTACAGCTATTACAGCGCATGGGCTGTGACCAGATACAGGGTTATTTGGTATCACCGCCCATACCTGCCGACGAAATACCGGCATTATTCGGCAAAACTTTTTTCGAGCCCCTGCTGGTCGATGCTTGAAAAATGTTAGCTGAAAAGCGCGCTGAGCTTGGCGAGGTCCGGTGCATGAATGACGCCCTTCTCGGTAATGATCGCGCTCACTAATTCTGCCGGCGTGACATCGAAGGAAGGATTTCTAACCTGCACGCCAGCCGCCGCCCATTGGGTTTCGCGAAACCCTGTTACTTCATGCGAGGCGCGCTCTTCAATCGGTATTTGGCTGCCATTGTCTATGCTCATATCAATCGTCGACAGCGGGCAGGCTACGTAAAACGGAATACCATGCCGCGCCGCTAATACCGCCACCATATACGTACCGATTTTGTTCGCAACATCACCATTTGCAGCAACACGATCGGTACCCACAATCACCGCATCCACTTCACCGCGCGCCATCAGATGCCCAGCCATGTTGTCGGTAATGAGCGTGACGGGAATATTCTCTTGCACCATCTCCCATGCGGTCAGGCGCGCGCCTTGCAGAAACGGGCGTGTTTCATCAGCGATGACGCTAATACGCTTACCCGCCGCCACCGCAGACCGAATAACGCCAAGTGCGGTGCCATGGCCAGCGGTAGCCAGCGCACCGGCATTGCAATGTGTAAGCACGCGAGCGCCATCAGCAAGCAGCGCGGCACCGTGCTCACCCATTTGTTGGTTGATACGTACATCTTCTTCATGAATCGCTTTTGCCGCGTCGAGCAGTGCCGCCGCTACCAGTGATGGGCTGTCTTGCTTGTGCTGTTCTCGGTAGCGTTGCATGCGGTCTAGTGCCCAAAACAAGTTCACCGCAGTCGGGCGGCTTTGCGCCAATACCGAAAAGCCGATATCCATAGCAGCATCAAATGCTTCACGTGGTTGCGCTTGCAGCCGCAAAGCTTCAAGTGCTACACCATAAGCCGCCGCAACCCCAATAGCGGGCGCGCCACGCACCACCATGCTGCGGATACCTTCAGCGACACTAGCGGCCGAGTCATACGACAAATACTCGAATACCGACGGCAGGCGCGTCTGATCAAGCATTTCCAGTCGACCATAGTCGGGCGCCTCATGCCAACGCAGGGCAACCACGGCAGCCGTGTTCAAGGAATGATTCATGTTTAAGTTTGCAGAAGCTTAGTCACCTTCAAATTCACACAAGGTGAAAACGCTAAGCCCCATTTTTTCGAGTTTGGCGCGGCCACCTAAGTCGGGAAGATCAACCACAAATGCACACTCCACGACGGTGCCACCTAATCCGCGCACCAGCATGACGGTGGCTTGCGCGGTGCCACCAGTCGCGAGCAGATCATCAATCACAAGCACTTTGTCGCCGGCATCGATGGCATCATCATGCATCTCGATGCGGTCGTGACCATACTCAAGTGCATATTCATGGCCAGTCGTTTTTCCCGGTAGTTTGCCTTGCTTACGCACTGGCACAAAGCCTACGCCAAGCGCATAGGCTAAAGGGGCGCCGAATAAAAATCCTCGCGCTTCTGTACCTGCAATCTTGGTGATATCACTACCTCGGTAGCGTTCGACGAACTGATCAATTGTGCTGCGAAACCCATCGGCATCTTTAATTAAGGTGGTGATATCGCGGAACTGAATGCCGGGCTTGGGATAATCCGGAATGGTACGAATGAGTGATTGGATGTTCATGGTTTTATTGTTTCCGTCGCGTGTTTGCCGTAACTTTTAAATCGCTCGATGACAGCATGCATTTCTTCTTCAGATAGCAGGGTAGGGTTGCCGACTTGGCGAGCAATCAGATACTGCTGGCATAAAGATTCCAGTTCAATCGAAATAGCCATTGCCTCGTCCAGATCGCGGCCAAGCGTGATCATGCCGTGGTTGGCGAGCAGGCAGGCTTTGCGGTCGTTTAATGCCGCAACCGCATGACGCGACAAGGTGTCGGTACCAAACAAGGCATACGGCGCACAGCGCACTGAGTCACCACCAGCGATCGCGATCATGTAATGAAATGGCGGCAAATCTTCGCGCAGGCAAGCTAATGCGGTGGCATGCGGTGCGTGCGTATGAACGATGGCATTGATCTCTGATCGAGCACGCAGGATATCGGCATGAAACTGCCATTCGCTTGAGGGCTTACCGATGCCAATCACTTTACCGTCAAAATTTAATGCGACGATTTTAGAGGGTGTGATCTCATTGACGGGTACTCCCGTTGGCGTAATCAGAAAATGATCAGCCTCTCGGCAACTGACATTGCCCGAGGTGCCGCGATTCAGTCCCGATATTTCAAGCTGCTTGCAAGCAGCAACGATCTGTTCTCTTAGAAGTGCGCTCATGAGCTCAGCATACGTCCGGCAACTGCAGAGAGCTTATCGAGCATCACAGGATCACGTGCCTCAGGTGCGGTGATCAGCGCGAATTGCAGTGCGCTACGGCAGCTGCATTGCGTCGCTGTATCGTCTTTTTGCAGGTGTGGTACGACGTGTTTTACCAATTCGCGCCCTTTATTGGCATTGGCAAACAGCACGCCAATAATCTGCTCAACGGTCACATGATCATGATCCGGATGCCAGCAGTCGTAGTCGGTGACCATGGCAACGCTGGCGTAACACATCTCCGCCTCGCGTGCGAGCTTGGCTTCGGGCATATTAGTCATACCGATCACATCGCAGCCCCATTGCCGATACAGCTGTGATTCGGCCAGACTGGAAAACTGCGGGCCCTCCATGGCCAGATACGTACCGCCACGCACCGCAGCGATACCCGCCGCTTGCGCTGCCTGTTGAAGATGATTACCCAAGCGTGCGCAGACCGGGTGCGCCATCGACACATGCGCCACCATGCCACGCCCGAAAAAAGACTTCTCGCGCGCAAAGGTTCTATCAATGAATTGATCGACGATGACAAAGGTTTCAGGTGCGAGTGATTCTTTGAGCGAGCCCACTGCCGACAGCGACAAGATGTCGGTCACACCCAGACGTTTTAACGCATCAATATTGGCGCGGTAATTCACCTCAGACGGCGGGATTTTATGGCCACGCCCATGCCGGGGCAGAAAAGCCATTGCTTGGCCAAACAGGTTGCCGGTCAGGATCTCGTCTGAAGGTTCACCGAAGGGTGAGGATACCTTGACCCACTGCCGGTCTTGCAGGCCATCAATGTCATAAATACCGCTACCGCCGATGATGCCAACGACAGGGCGAGGGGGATGCTGGGCCATAGGAGTATTGAGTGTGGGCTGGTTGAGCCCGAAGGGTACCAAATTAGCCCGTTTGCGCCCCCATGGTGGCAGCGGTTTTCCGGGGCACTTCAAGAAAACATTGACGGCAAGCACTACTCCGACTATAGTAAATACGAATCGTTCTCATTTGGCTTGGGTTGTTATCGTATGGGTTTTGCTCCACACCGTCCTGGCGGCCACCTCGCCGTTGTCTGTTTCAAAGTCGTCGTTGCCCACGTAGCGCTTTGCAGTAGCTATGAGATTTCTGCATCTGAATTAGAAGTAAGCGCTAACAAAACTAGTCCGTCCACAGCGGACATCAAGCTAAGCGCGAATGAGGTCGGCGTCAGCGACAAAGAAGTCAGCGTGCTGCCAAGGGTAGATGTGATCGGCAACGGCACACGCGCCACCGCCGAAAGCACCGGATCAGCCACCGTAATCGATGGCCGCACCTTGGAAGAGAGCCGGGTTTTCAATGTCAATGAGGCGCTGCGCAAAGTGCCCGGAATTCATGTGCGTGAGGAAGAGGGCGTCGGGCTCCGGCCCAACATCGGCATGCGCGGCCTCAACCCCACCCGTTCCACCAAGACCTTGTTGTTGGAAGATGGGCTACCACTCTCCTTCGCGCCCTATGGCGATAACGCCAGCTACTACCACCCGCCGATCGATCGCTATGAGTCGATCGAAGTAAGCAAGGGCAGTCAGGTGATTCGCTTTGGGCCGCAGACCGCCGGTGGCGTTATCAACTACATCACACCCGAGCCTCAAAAGGAATTTGGTGGATCAGTCGGCATTGCCGCCGGCACGCGCGGTTATTTGAATGGTCATGTCATGGCGACGGGTAATGGCGCTATCGTCGATTTATACCGAAAAGAATCTGATGGAGCGCGTGACAACATGCGCAGCCGTTTGGATGATTTGAATTTCAAATGGTCCGGGCAGCTGAATGACCATAATAAACTCGTGATCCGTGCAACGTATTTCAAAGAGTACTCGCAGCTAACCTATTCCGGCCTGACCCAAGCTGAATTTGAAAAACTCGGGCCGCGCTATAACCCGTTTAAAAATGATTTCTTTGACGCTAATCGCTCCGGCATGTCAGCAACGCATGAGTTGCGCTTGAATGCCGATACCAAGCTCGTCACCAGCGTGTACGGCGCCTATTTTGATCGTGATTGGTGGCGGCAGGCGTCGGATACCGGCACCTCGGTATCTGCGCTGAATTGCGAGGGACAGAGCAATCAGTCTCGCCTTCTTGGTGTGGCTTTGTCCGATGGGCAGCTTAACAGCTGCAAAATGCAAGGCCGTCTGCGCCAGTACACCACAGCCGGTATTGACTCGAGAGTGCAAACCCGGCACCAGTGGTTGGGTATGGCGAGTGATTTCGAGATTGGCGTGAAGTACCAGCATGAGATCCAGGATCGTCGCCAACAGAATTTCAGTACCTATGCCCAGTATATTGCTGGCACTGGTATGACACTTGCCGAGAACCAGCAGCGACGCACCAACGCTACCTCAGGCTTTGTGAGTAATCGGTTTTACATCAACGAGCAGCTCTCTATCACGCCAATTGCGCGAATTGAGTCGATTCAGCATGAGCGTATTAATCGCATTGACAACGCGCGCGGGAGTTCAGCGTTTACGGAATTTATTCCAGGGGTTGGCGTGATGTATGCGCTCAATGAACAATCACATTTATACGGCGGTGTTCACAAAGGATTCAGCCCGCCACGTGTCGAGGATGCGATTACCAGTAATGGCGGCACGGTAGATTTGAGCGCCGAGCGCAGTGTGAACGCTGAGCTTGGTTGGCGCGCAACGCCTGTCAAAGACCTGAGCGTTGATGTTGCAGTTTTCCGCAATAGTTTTAGTAACTTGGTACAGGTAGGCAGCATCGCCGGCGGCAGCACGCCCTACTCGGAAGGTAAGGCGTTGATGCAAGGACTTGAGCTATCAACACAGTGGGATCGCATCGCGACGGCAATTGAGGGCAATCTGTTCGGTCGTGCCTCGCTAACCTACTTGCCTACTGCGGAGCAGCGGTCAACTTTCTATAGCCCATCGCAGATCAATAATGGCGGCGCAGTGGCCGGCTCGGGTGCAGGTAAACGGCTGCCCTACGCCCCCGAGCATTTACTTAACCTGACGCTGGGTTATCGCGCCCCAACCCATTGGAACGTACGTGCGGAGTATGTGTTAGTGGGCAAGCAGTACGCTGATTTTGCAAACACCGTAACAGCCGCTGCCAATGCCAACGGACAAGTGGGTTTGATCGACACCTATGGTATCTGGAATGTGGCTGCCAACTACAGCCTTGGTTCGGCGACACTGTTTATCACTGCTAAAAATTTGACAGATCAAACCTACATCGTCGACCGAACGCGCGGTATACAAGTCGGCATGCCACGCACGATTCAGGCAGGTATCAAGTATGCGTTTTAAATCGATCAGCTGTTAGCGCTAGCGGTTGTCGAGGGGGGTTACCGCAAATCTGACGAGGGGATCGGGGGGAAGGATTTTTGTGGGGTGACCGATGGGACTCGAACCCACGACAACCAGAATCACAATCTGGGACTCTACCAACTGAGCTACGGCCACCACTGAAGCTAGTCCGCCATTATACAAAAAAAGGGGCTGCCAGCCAGTAATCAATGGCTCATATGCGTCGTGCTGACGACTTGAACCAAGGCATCAAGACGTAATAGCTTGGAAAAGGCGAGCGACAATGTGCTGCTACTCCCAGTGGTGTATGCCAGCAGATGACCCGCCGCCGCTGTGCTTCTCAGTAAGTCGCGCTGCGTGAGCAAGCGCTGCAGTTGCCTTGCCACCGGCTCGCCGGTATCAACGATATTCACATCCGGTCCGGCAACGTCGCGGATCAGCTGCTCCACAAAGGGATAGTGCGTGCAACCCAGCACCAAGGTGTCGGCATGTTGCGCAAGCAGCGGTTTGACGTACTGCTCAACTAATTGCTGCGTCTCGCGTGAGCTCAGCTCACCTTTCTCGATGTGATGTGCCAGACCATTACATGCCTGTAACAAGAAGGTGACACTCGCATCTTGGGCTACCTGTGACTGCAATTTGAGGAATTTTTCACTGGCGAGTGTATTTGCCGTCGCAAGCACACCGACGGTACCGCTACGCGTCAAGCTGGCTGCGGGCTTCAAACCAGGCTCAACACCCACGACGGGTAGGTCGGGGTAACGGGCGCGTAGCCCCGCAATGGCAGCAGCCGTTGCTGTGTTACAGGCAACCACGAGTGCTTTGATATGTTGAGTGAGCAAGAACGCAGCGATCGACACTGCACGATCGACGATGACTGCTTCCGGTTTTTCACCATAAGGCGCGAAGCCCGAGTCCGCAAAATACAGCAGGGACTCATCGGGTAACAGCGACTGCACATGACGCAGCACCGACAAACCACCGATGCCCGAATCGAAAATACCGATCGGCGCATCGCGGTGTAATGTGATGACAGGATCAGCCAAGCGTGACCGGGATGCCAGCAAAATTGCCAGTAGCGATTCGTTCCTGCCATTCTTTCGGGCCGCTTTGATGAACCGAGCTACCCTCGGCGTCAACGGCCACCGTCACTGGCATATCTTTAACATCGAATTCGTAGATGGCTTCCATGCCCAGATCAGCAAAGCCCACGACCTTCGCTGATTTGATCGCCTTCGACACCAGATAAGCGGCGCCACCTACTGCCATCAGATACGCGGAGCGGTGTTTACGAATGGATTCAATCGCTACGGGTCCACGTTCCGCTTTTCCGACCATCGCGATCAAGCCTGTTTGCTCGAGCATCATGTCGGTGAACTTATCCATGCGTGTGGCGGTGGTCGGGCCGGCAGGGCCAACAACCTCGTCACGCACTGGATCCACTGGCCCAACGTAATAGATCACGCGGTTTTTGAAATCAACTGGTAGTGGTTCTCCCTTGGCGAGCATGTCTTGAATGCGCTTA